>JBBRYL010000020.1:0-43807 GCA_038237685.1 Solirubrobacterales bacterium
AGGGAGGACGGGCGGCGAGCACCGCACCGAGATCCTCAGACGAAGGGCGCCCCATTTTCGGGACGCCCTCCATCGTCTGATCTGGACCTGATCGAATGGACTTCGCAGGCGATTGGTGCCTGGGCCGGAGGGACAAGTCCCGGCCGTCTCATCCGTCGGATGTCCGGTTGGACTCCGCTAAGCGGGGCCCAGTACAACCTTGGTCGGTGCTCACGCGACCATCGATCGCGCTGCGCGCCTCCCACCGGCCTAGCGGCCGGACACCTCCAGAGTCCCGTAATTTCTGTCAGTCAAGTTAGGACCACCTCCTTTCCCTGGTCCGGGGAAAATAGCAAGGCGGGCGGGCGGGCTATTCCTCTGCGTCCTCATCGGCCTCGGGCTCCACGTCATCCGCCACCCCCGGGTCGAGCTCGACCGGCACGTCGGCGGCGATCTCGGCGATCGGCTCGAGGCCGTCGTCCTCACCCTTGACCGCCGACGTGTCGGCCTCGTCCTCCATCACGAGGGCGACCGCGCTGACGATGTCGTCGTCGCGGAGGTTCATCACGCGGACACCCTGGGCCGGACGGCCCTGTTGGGAGATGCCCGTGACCCCGGTGCGCTGCACCATGCCCTCCCGCGAGATGAACACGAGATCCTGGCCCTCGTTGACGATCAGGGCGCCGGCAACACCGCCCTTCTTTTCGGTGATGTTGATCGTCTTGACGCCCATCGCGCCCCGGCCCTTGACCGGGTATTCCGCGATCAGCGTGCGCTTGCCATATCCGTTCTCGGTCACCACGAGCAGCTCGGTGTCGTCGCGGGCGATGTCCATCGCGAGCACGGCGTTGTCGCCGCGCGAGACGTTCATGCCACGCACCCCGCCGGTGTCACGACCCATCGGGCGAGCTTCCTCCTCGTTGAAGCGGGCCGCCTGCCCGGAGCGCGACACCATGATGATGTCGTCGTCGCCCGAGGTCCTGCGCACGGCCACAAGCTCATCGTCTTCGCGGATCTTGATCGCGATGATGCCGTCGGCCTTGATCGGCGTGTTGTAGGCCAGGAACTCGGTCTTCTTGATCTGGCCCGAGCGGGTGGCGAACACGAGGTACTTGCCCTCGGTGAAGTCGCGCGTGGAGAGCACCGCGCGGACGAATTCCCCTTCGCGAAGCGGCAGCACGTTCACGAGTGCGCGCCCGCGAGCGGTGCGGCCCGCCTCAGGCAGCTCGTACACCTTCTGGCGGTAGACCTTGCCACGGTTGGTGAAGAACAGGAGGTAGTCGTGGCTCGAGCACACGAAGAGGTGCTCGATGTAGTCCTCGTCCTTCATCTCCATGCCGGTCACGCCCACGCCGCCGCGGTGCTGCTTGCGGTAGGTATCGAGTGGCAGCCGCTTGATGTAGCCCGAGCGCGTGATCGCGATGACCATCTGCTGGTCGGCGATCAGGTCCTCGATGTCGATGTCGTCGGAGGAGTGGGTGATGTTCGTACGGCGGGGGTTGCCGAACGCTTCCTTGATCTCGGAAAGCTCTTCCTTGACGATGTCCTTGACGCGCTGCTCGTCGCCGAGGATGTCGCGCAGCTCGCGGATCCGCTCGACCACGTCGTCGTGCTCGGCCTGAATCTTGTCGGCCTCCAGCGCCGTGAGTCGCTGCAAACGCAGGTCGAGGATGGCCTGGGCCTGGATGCGGGAGAGCTCGAACTGCTCCATCAGGCCCTCTCGCGCCGAGTCTGGATCGCGCGAGGCGCGGATCAGCTCGATCACCGCGTCGATGTTGCCGATCGCGATGAGCAGGCCCTCGAGGATGTGCAGGCGGGCCTCGCGCTGGCGTAGCTCGTGCTTGGTGCGCCGCACGACCACCTCGCGCTGGTGCTGCACATACTCGCCGATCACCTCGCGCAGCGACAGGGTCTTTGGCACGCCGTCGACGAGCGCGACCGTGTTCACGCCGAACGTGCTCTGCAGAGGCGTGAACTTGTAGAGGTTGTTCAGCACCACCTTGGGGATCGCGTCGCGCTTGAGCTCGATCACCATGCGGATGCCGGACTTGTCCGACTCATCGCGGAGGTCGGAGATGCCCTTGACACGCCCGTTCTGCACGACCTCGGCGATCTTCTTGATCAGGCCGGAGCCGTCGTTGCGCCCGTCGCCCTTGCTCACCTGGTAGGGCAGCTCGGTGATGATGATCGCTTCCTTGCCCTGGCGGATCGGCTCGATGTGGGCCTTGCCCTGCATCACCACGCGACCGCGGCCGGTCTCGTAGGCGTCCTTGATGCCCTGCCAGCCCAGGATGGTGCCGCCGGTGGGGAAGTCCGGGCCCTTGATGTGCTGCATCAGCCCGGCGACGTCGATCGACGGGTTGTCGATGTAGGCGATGGTGGCGTCGATCGTCTCGGCCAGGTTGTGGGGCGGGATGTTGGTGGCCATGCCCACCGCGATGCCGGCCGAGCCGTTGACCAGCAGGTTCGGGAAGCGCGACGGGAGGATCGTCGGCTCGAGCCGCGTGTCGTCGTAGTTGGCCGTGAAGTCGACGGTGTCCGCGTCGATGTCGCGGAGCATCTCGGTGGCGAGCTTGGCCAGCCGCGCCTCGGTGTAACGCATCGCCGCGGCCGGATCGTTGTCGATCGACCCGAAGTTGCCCTGGCCGTCGACCAGCGGCTCGCGCAGGTTGAAACCCTGCGCCATGCGCACGAGCGTGTCGTAGATCGACGAGTCGCCGTGGGGATGGAAGTTGCCCATCACACCGCCGACCACGTTCGCGCATTTGCGGTAGGGCCGGTTGGGCTGCAATCCCGACTCGTGCATCGAAAACAGCACCCGTCGATGCACCGGCTTGAGGCCGTCGCGCACGTCGGGCAACGCGCGCCCCACGATCACGCTCATCGCGTAGTCGAGGTAGGACGAACGCATCTCCTCCTCGAGCCCACGCGGCTCGATGTGGCCGCCCGAAAGCGTCTCTACTCCAGCCATCTAGCCAGCTCCTCTCAGACGTCCAGGTTCACGACGTTGCGGGCGTTGTCCTCGATGAACTTCCTTCGTGGCTCGACGTTGTCCCCCATCAACTTGGAGAAGATGTCGTCTGCTGCCACGGCATCGTCGACGGTCACCTGCTGCAGCGTGCGCCGCTGGGCATCCATAGTGGTGTCGTAGAGCTGGTCGGGGTTCATCTCCCCGAGGCCCTTGAAGCGCTGGACGTTCACGCCGTCGCCGGCCACGTCCAGCACCTTCTTGCGCAGCTCCTCGAACGAGAGCGCCTGCTCCTCCTTGCGGCCGAGCGTGACCGCGAACGGCGGCGTGCCGGCCAGCTGCTCGAGCTCGGAGTGCACCCGTACGAACCCGGCGTACTCCTGCCTGGAGAACATCTCCTTGCGCAGGATGTAGGTGGACGCCGCGCCGGTCTTGCGCTCGATCACGCGCACGGTCATCTCGTCGGCATCCTCGTCGAGCAGCTCGGTGGAGTACGGCTCGCCCTCAGGGGCGTCCTGCTTGATCACGTCGACGACGCCCTGGGCGTCCGTCGCCCCGGAGTCGAGAATCTGCGATTCCTCGAGGAAGGTGACGGTGTCGAACCCGAACTCGGCGCGCAGTGCGGAGGCCCAGCCCTGGTACTGCTTGAGCAGCCGGTTGTACTTCTGCCAGCGCGAGTGGGTGAGCTTGAAGTCCTCGGAGCCCCGCCCGCTGACCTCGATCTTCTCGAGCTTGTCGCGCAACAGGACCTCCTCGAGCTCGGACTCCTTTTCGATGTAGAGGTCGTTGCCGCCCGACTTGAGCTTGTACAGGGGGGCCTTGCCCAGGTAGACGTAGCCAGCCTCGATCAGCTCGGGCATCTCGCGGAACAGGAAGGTGAGCACCAGCGTGCGGATGTGGGCGCCGTCGACGTCGGCGTCGCACATGACGATCACCTTGTGGTACCGGGCCCGCTCGATGTCGAACTCGTCGCGGATTCCCGTGCCGATGGCGGTGATCATCGCCTGGATCTCGTTGTTGGAGAGCACCTTGTCGATCCGGTTCTTCTCGACGTTGATGATCTTGCCGCGCAGCGGCAACACGGCCTGGGTGTTGCGGTCGCGGCCCTGCTTGGCCGAGCCACCGGCGGAATCACCCTCGACGATGAAGATCTCCGCCAGCGCGGGATCGCGTACCGAGCAATCGGCGAGCTTGCCCGGCAACGTGGTGTTCTCCAGCGCCGACTTGCGCCGGGTCAGGTCGCGCGCCTTGCGCGCGGCCTCGCGCGCCCGTGAGGCCGACACGGCCTTGCGGATGATGTCGCGCCCGTCCGCGGGATTCTCCTCGAGGAATTCGGCCAGGCCCTTGTTCACGGCCTGCTGCACGAAGCCCTCGACCGGCGGGTTGCCGAGCTTTGTCTTGGTCTGGCCCTCGAACTGGGGGTCCTGGACCTTGACCGAGACGATCGCGGTGAGCCCCTCGCGGACGTCCTCGCCCGAGAGGTTGTTGTCCTTCTCCTTGAGCTCGCCCTTGGAGCGCGCGTAGGCGTTGATCGTCCGCGTGAGCGCCGAGCGGAAGCCCGACAGGTGGGTGCCGCCCTCGATCGTGTTGATGTTGTTGGCGAACGAAAGCAGGTTCTCCTGGTAGGAGGTGTTCCACTGCAGCGCCACCTCGACCTCGCCGATCTCGGTCTCCTCGTTGAGGAATACGACCTTCTTGTGCAGCGGGTCGCGGGTGCCCTGGCTATGCAGGTGCTTGACGAAGTCGACGATGCCGCCGTCGTACTGGAAGCTGACCTTGAAGGCCTCACCGCGCTCGTCGGCGAAGTCGATCTTCAGCCCGCGCGTGAGGAACGCCATCTCGCGGAAGCGTTGCTCGAGCGTCTCGCGCTCGTACTCCACGCTCTCGAAGATCTCGGCGTCGGGCATGAAGGTGATGCTCGTGCCCCGCCTGTCCGTCTTCTCACCCTTGCCCAGCTCGGTCTGGGGGATGCCGCGCTCATAGCTCTGGCTCCATTCGAAGCCGTCGCGCCAGATGGTGAGCTCGAGCTTCTCGGTGAGCGCGTTGACCACCGAGATGCCGACCCCGTGCAGGCCGCCCGACACCTTGTAGCCGCCGCCGTCGCCGAACTTGCCGCCGGCGTGCAGAACCGTGAGCACGACCTCCGCGGCCGGCCGCTGCTCTTTCTCCATGATGTCGACGGGGATGCCGCGGCCGTTATCGGTCACGCTGACCGAGGCGTCGGGATGAATGGCGATCTGGACGGAGTCGGCCTCGCCCGCCAGCGCCTCGTCGACGGAGTTGTCCATCACCTCATAGATCAGATGATGGAGTCCCCGGATACCGGTCGAGCCGATGTACATTCCGGGCCGCTTGCGCACCGCCTCGAGCCCTTCGAGCACGGTGATGTCCTGCGCGGCGTAGCTGCCGTGCTTCCCAGTCTTCTCGTCCTTCGCCAAGCGAAAACCTTCCTTCTTCCCACCACGTGAAGAGGCCCCGGTCGCGCGCGCTTTGTCAGCGGGCCCGGGGCACTCGTGAACCGGCCTTCGATATTAGCAGGATAGGGGTGGCGCCGGACGCCCAATCGTGTTACGAAATGCCTGCAAATGGGCCGAAAGAGTACCCTGTGGGCTCCCATGGTTGCCAGCCGTTATGCGCAGGTGGGTCCGGGTCGTCACGGCTTCCGTGCGTGGCGGAACCGCAACGACGCCACCGGCGTAGTCTGCAAGCCGCCGAGAGCGTCATTCAGACGGCCCCTCAGATCCGGCTCCATGAGCTCGAGCTCCTGGGCCCAGACAGCCGAAGAGCACGCCACGACGACGGCCGGCCCGGTCCCGGAGACCGGAACCGCCTCCTGGGCCACGACGGCCCCCGCCACGGCGGGCCAGACGTCCTGGACGCGCGCGAGCAGGGTCTCGGGGCGCGCCTGGGCGGCGAACCCTTCGAGCGCCGCCGCCAGCGGTCGCGGCGAGCTGCGCCTCACGCGTGCATCCCGCTACGAGTCGTCGCCGCTCCCGCCGCGACCTCGATCACCGTGGCGCCATCGCGGTCGGCTCCAGGCACGTGACCAACCTCTGTGGTGGTGAGCAGGCTCTGACCGTCCTCGGCCAGCATCTCGGCCAGAAGCTCCCTGCGGGCCACATCGAGCTCGGACATCACGTCGTCGAGCAGCATCAGGGGGGTACGACCCCGCTGGGCGGCCAGGACATCGCGCTCGGCGAACAGCAGGGCCAGCAGCCCGACCCGCTGCTGGCCCTGTGACCCGTAGTGCCGCAGCGAGCGACCGTCGTGGGCGAGGCGCACGTCGTCACGGTGGGGCCCGTGCGCGGTGAACCCGCGCTGGAGGTCAGCGTCGTGGCGCTCTGCGAGCTCACCGACCAGATCGTCCTGCGCCGTGGCCGCCGACCGCGGGCGGTAAACCAGCTCCGCGACCTCCGGGAGGCCAAGCTGCGCCGCCCGCGCGGCAAATGGGCCGGCAAGCAGCACAACCGCCTCGGTCCTGTCCGCCATCAGGCGGACGCCGTGGCGCGCGAGCTCGGCATCCCACGCGGCGAGCGAGCTGCTGCTGCTCGACCCGGCCCGCACGCGAATCAGGAGCGCATTTCGCTGACCCAACGCCTTGGAGTACGCGGCCCGCGTCGCGCTCCGCGCCGGCCACACCGCCGCGACGAACTGATCGAGGTGCGCGCGCCGCGAGGCCGGGGCTCCCTTGATCAGCTCGAGCCGGTCGGGCAGGAACACAGTCGCCAGCGGCCTGGCATCGGTGGCGAACAGGTTGTCCACAGGCGCTCCATCCACCCGAATCGACTTGGCCTCGCCCGGCTGAAGGCCAACCTCGAGGAGGTGCTCGGTGCCATCGTTCTCCTCCGTGCGCACGGAGACCCGCGCCACGGTGGCCCCCGACCGCAGCAGCTCGCGCTCGTTGCCGGTGCGCGGCGACCTGCCGACACAGCCGAAGTACACGGCCTCGAGCAAGTTCGTCTTGCCGGCGCCGTTGGGGCCGGCAACGACGGTCAGGCCCGGGCCCAGATCGATCTCCGCCCGCTCGTAATTGCGAAAGTCGCGCAGGCTGACAGCCGTGACCCGCACGACGACGCTGGCCTCAGACGTTCAGCCTGATCGGCATGACCAGGTAGATAAAGCCGCCATCGTCGCCCGACTGGATCAATCCGGGCCGCAGCGGCGAGATCAGCTTGAGCACCAGCTCCTCGGTCTCCGAGCTCTCCAGGCCCTCGCGAAAGAACTCGGGGTTGAACCCGATCTCGAATGGTTCGCCCTTGAACGGAATCGGCAGCGCCTCCGATGCTTCCCCGACGTCCGGGGTCTGCGCGGAGATCTCGAGCGCGCCCTCCGAGAACGCCAGGCGCAGCGGCGCGTTCTTCTGCGCCAGAAGGCTGATGCGGCGCACGACCTCCAGGAGCTCCCCCCGGTCGACGCGCAGCTCGTGCTCGTAGGACTCCGGCAGCAGCTGTTGATAGTTCGGGAATCGACCATCGACCAGCCGCGAGGACAGGACCACGTCGCCGGCATTGAAGACCACCTGGTTCTCCAGCGCGGTTACGCGGATCGACTCGTCGGCGTCGCCCGAAACGATTCGGCTGAGCTCCTGCAGCGTGCGGGCGGGGACGTTGGCTTCCAACGAACCCTCGAGCGGCGGGTCGAGCTTGGTCTCCTTCACCGAGAGTCGATAGGAGTCGGTGGCCACCATTCGGAGGTCGGCACCGTCGGCTGTGACGAGCACGCCGGTGAGATGGGGCCGGGTCTCGTCGCGTGAGGCCGAGCGTGCGACGCGGGCAATCGTCTCCACAAAGGCCGGCGCCGGCATCGCAAGCGCCGACGATTCGTCGGGCTGCGGAAGGTTCGGGAAGTCCTCGAGCGGAAGCGTGCGCAGGTGGAACCGCGCCGGGCCGGAGATCACCTCGACGTCCTGGGTCGAGGGCCGGTATTCGAGTGTGACCTCGGACTTGGGAAGGGAGCGTGCGACGTCGAGCAGCAGCCGGCCGGGCACGACGACCGCACCCTCGGTCTGGATGTCGGCTTCGAAGGCCGCGCGGATCCCGAGATCGGTGTCGGTGGCCTGTAGCTCGGCCTTGCCTCCCTCGAGCTTGATGAGCACGCCGGCGAGCGTCTGGATGGCGCTACGGGTGGAAGCGGCCCTGGCGACGACGGAAAGTCTGGCCAGAAACGTTTCACGGGAAACGGTGAACTTCAACTCGATCTATCCAGTCTTTTTCAGGAGGAGTAGGGGGTGTGTGCTTGTTCGTATCGTCAAGAGTTTGGCTCTAGGACGCGGCTGATGCGTTGCGGGCATCCTGGACAAGGTTGTGGATTCTTGCACGGAGGGCGGAGGTCACCGGGTGGCTCCGAGCCTTTGGCGCAGGCTCTCCACAGTGAGTGCCAGCTCGGGATCTTGTCGTACGGCCTCGGCAATGCTGCGAATGGCTGAGAGGACGGTGGAGTGGTCGCGCCCGCCAAAGCCGCGGCCGATTTCAGGGAGGCTCTGCTCTGTGAGCTCGCGAGCGAGGTACATGGCAACCTTGCGGGCGCGGGCAACGGTGGGCCGGCGGTCGCGGGCCATCAGATGCTCGGCATCGACGCCGAAGGCGGAGGCGGAAGCGTCGACGATCGCCGTGACGGTGCACGCCGGCGGGGGCTTGCGCTCGGGTGCGAGCTTGGTGAGCAGCCGGCGAGCGAGCTCGGGTGTCGGTGGCTCGCCGCGCAGGGATGCATAGGCCACCACCTGGATCAGGGCTGCCTCCAGCGCCCGCACACTGGAGCTGACGCGGCCGGCGATCTCCTCGAGCAAGGCGCCGTCGGCGTCGATGTCGTCGAGGTGGGCGCGTTTGGCTAGGATCGCCCTGCGCACGTGCAGATCCGGAGGATCGACGGACACCACGAGACCCGAGCCGAACCGCTCCCCGAGGCGCTCCTCGAGCTCGTGCAGCTCATCGGGCGGCCGGTCGGAGGTCATGACGAGCTGCTTGCCCGAGTCGCGCAGCGCGTTGAAGGTGTGGAACAGCTCTTCTTCGGTCTTGGCCTTTTCGGCCAGGAACTGGACGTCGTCGAGCAAGAAGACGTCGATGTTGCGAAAGCGGTCCTTGAATGTGGACATCGAGCGGCCCTGGATTGCCTTTACGAAGGCGGTGGTGAACTCCTCGACGGTGGCGTAGCGCACGCACAGCTGGCTCTCGTGCCGCTCGATGTAGTTGCCGATCGCGTGAAGGAGATGGGTCTTGCCCAAGCCAGGCCGACCATGGATGAACAGGGGGTTGTAGGCGTGGCCGGGTTGCTCGGCCACCGCGAGCGCGGCGGCGTGGGCAAAGCGGTTGCCCTTGCCGATCACGAACTGCTCGAAGGTGTACTTGGGGATCAGGTTGTGCGGTCCAGTCGGCGCGATGAGGACGGCGTCAGCGGTCGTCGCATGCTGTGCGGTCCAGTCGTCGGCGACGATCTCGACCGAGGCGTCAGATCGAAAGCCGCGCCGGGCCGCCGCTACCAGTTGGGAGCCGTAGCGGTCGCGTACCCAGGTTCGAATGTGGTCGGGGGCGCGGACGTGCAGGACGGAGCCCTCGATCGCCGCCAGCTCGAGCGGGTCCAGCCAGATGTGGAAGGTGAAGTCGGCAACCTCGGCCCGCAACGCGTCGCGAACTGCCTGCCAGACGGGTTCCAGCTGTTCTGCGCGGTCGGACAGAAGTAATCCCTCCCCCGAGGGGCAAGTCGACAGATTGATCAGGAGAGGGCGCTGCCTGCTGCTCGCAACCCCCGGCGTTGGCGAATATACATGGCCCCCGGAGCCCTCTCGCCGTCACAGCGCGCTACCTATGGAGGGATGCCGCAAATCGCGGAGAAGTTGGCTTATCTACCCGCGCCTATACTGCTCGCTCCCGACGCCACCGCGGCGTCCCTGCCACACTCGCTCGCTCCCCTTAGAAGAGGTTTTCGATGAAGCGCACCTATCAGCCAAAGAAGCGCAAGCGCGCCCGTGCCCATGGGTTTCGCGCACGCATGAGTACCCGCGCGGGTCGCGAAGTGCTGCGCCGCCGGCGGTCCAAGGGCCGTTCCCGCCTCACCGTCTAGTCGTGGCGGCAGACGCCGGCGACCCTAAGGGCCCGCGCCGCAAACGCCGCAGGCTGTCGCGAAGCGGCGAGTTCGAACGCGTCTACCGCGAGGGGAAGTCCCACGCCGGGAGACAACTCGTGCTCTATGCCTTTCCCCGGACCGGTGAGGATGCCGGTCCGCGCCTGGGTGTCTCCGTCGGACGCCGGGTCGGCGGCGCCGTCGAACGCAATCGGGTCAAGCGGATGCTTCGCGAAGCGTTCTGGGCGTGCGCGGGACCGCTGCCCGAGACGCACGATTTCGTGATCGTCGCGCGCCCTGAGGCCGCGAAGCTGGCCGACGAAGAGGGAGAGCTAGGGCTCCGTACCGCACTCAGCGAGCTTCTGGCGGCCGTTGGCACCCCGCCACCGGCCGGCGCGTGAGCCTCCTGCGGTCCGTTGCGGTCGCGCCCGTCCGCTTGTATCAACGCGCCATCTCCCCTGCCATCCCGCGCCGTTGCAAGTACCATCCGTCCTGCTCGCAGTACGCGATCGACGCCGTGCGGCGATACGGCATACTGCGGGGTTCGGTCCTGGCCGCCTGGCGACTGCTGCGGTGCAATCCGTGGAGCCACGGTGGCGTCGACTTCGTCGAGGACCAGACGCTCTTCCGCACCCCGACCTGAACCCATGCTCCATATCGCACTCATCATCCAGCCGCTGGTCGATTTCAACCACGCGATCCTGAAGTTCTGGCATGGCGTGGTCGGCAGCTGGGGCTTCGCGATCATCTTGCTGACGTTCACGATCCGGCTGCTGATCCTGCCGCTCACCTTCAGCTCGGTGAAGTCGATGCAGAAGCTCCAGGTGCTCCAGCCGGAGATGAAGAAGATCCAGGAGCGGTTCAAGGGCGACAAGCAGCGCATGAATCAGGAGATGATGAAGTTCTACCAGGAGAACAAGGTCAATCCCCTTGGCTCCTGCCTCCCGCTGGCATTGCAGATCCCGTTCTTCATCTCGCTCTTCTACCTGCTGCGCAGCTCGGACTTCAAAGCCGACATCCGAGGGGCGGAGAGCTTCGGGCCGATCCCGGATCTGGCCCAGTCCCTCACCGGCCATCCGTTCGTGCTCGGCGTGATGATCGTCCTGTACGTCGGCACCCAGGTGATCGCGAGCCTGATCACCACCGTCGGCGGCGACAAGAACCAGCAGCGGATCATGCTCGCCCTGCCGTTCGTCTTCGTCATCTTCATCATCAACTTCCAGGCCGGTCTGATCCTCTACTGGATCACGACGAACGTCTGGACGATCGGACAGCAGCTCGTGGTCAAGAAGCTGTATCCGAAGCCCGCGCTCGTGGGCGCAACTGCGGGCGGCGCTTCCGCGGATGCCGCCGACGCTCGCGGCAAGGCCACGGTGGCGGCGATCGCGGCAGACGGCTCCAACGGCGCGTCCACCACGGACGCGCCGCCGGCACCGCGGAAGAAGAAGAAACGCTCCGGCCGGCGCCGGTAGGCTCGCGACCGTGAGCGACGCGCCCGAAGACCGGCTGCGAGAGCTCGTGACGCGTGTGGTCGCGGCGCTCAACATCGACGCGACGGTGGAGATCGAGAGCAGTGAGGAGGAGTTGCGCGCGAACGTCGCCGGCGAGGACGTCGGGTTGTTGATCGGCAAGCACGGCACCACGATCGATGCGCTCCAGCACCTGGCGCTGCGAGCGGCATTGCGGGGCGAGCCCGACGGCCCGCGGGTGGTCGTCGACGCGTCGGGCTACCGCGCCCGCCGCGAGAACGCGCTTCAGCGCGAGGCCGACCGCGCCGTGGCCGATGCGATCCGCTACGGGCGCTCCGTTGAATTGGAGCCGATGCGTGCCCCAGAGCGCAAGGTCGTCCACATGTATCTGCGTGAGCGTACGGACATCCAGACCCACAGCGAGGGCGACGAGCCGGAACGCCGCCTGGTGGTGTCGCCGCTGGCGCCCGCGCGCGAGTCCTGAGCGTTTCCCGTGAAACGCCGACGGCGCTTGCCGCGCGCTACGGCCTGACCGAACGTCAGGCCGAGCAGCTCGCCGCTCTGTTGGACGGCCTCGAAGCCGAAGTCGACCCACCTACCGCGGTGCGTGAGCGCGGAGAGGTGACCCGGGTGCACCTGGCCGACAGCCTGAGCGCCCTCGAGCTGTCGGCGGTCCGTGCCGCTGGGCGCATCGCCGACGTGGGAGCGGGAGCGGGGTTTCCCGGGCTGGCGTTGGCGGCCGCCCTGCCCGCTGCGGAGGTGCGCCTGCTGGAGGCCACCCGCCGCAAGTGCGAGGTGATCGCGCGGCTCGCGGCTCGAGCCGGCCTCGGCGATCGCGCCATCGCGGTACCGGAGCGGGCCGAGGATCACGCACGCGCGTCCGGGGGTGGTTACGACCTCGTCACCGCCCGGGCGGTTGCCTCCCTGGCCGTACTGGCGGAGTACGCCGCGCCACTGCTTGTGGATGGTGGACACCTGGTCGCCTGGAAGGGCCGGCGGTCAGAGGACGAGGAGCGCGCCGCGGTCACGGCGGCCCGACAGCTGGGTCTCGAGCCGGTGGAGGTCGTTCGGGTCACGCCTTATGCCGGTGCGCGCGACCACCACCTGCACGTGATGCGCAAGGTCGCGCCCACGCCGCAGCGGTACCCGCGCCGAGCCGGCGTGGCCCGCAAGCGCCCGATCGCCTGAGCGGCCCTCAGAGGGGGAAGGAGTTCCTCGTTCGGCCCCGAATCATCAAGTGTGGGAGCGAGGTTCCGACCGCCTTGGCGTCTACGTTCCCGACTCGAATGGGCACAATCTTCGCCATCACGAATCAGAAGGGCGGCGTGGGCAAGACCACCACCGCCGTCAACGTCGCCGCCAGCGTCGCCGACGCCGGCTACGAGACCTTGCTGGTCGATATTGACCCTCAGTGCAACGCGACGGTCGGGTTGGGCATCGACAAGGACGTCACGCCCGGCACCTACGAGGTGATGAGCGGGCAGACCACGCTGGCCGAGGCGGCTCGGCCGACGGCGGTCGAGCACCTCTCGATCGTGCCCGCGACCCCCGATCTCGCGGGCGCCACGGTGGAGCTTCCGCGCCTGCCGGGCTCCGAGACGCGCCTGCGCGACCAGCTTGGCAGCGTGCGGGAGGACTACCTCTTCACGATCCTCGACTGCCCGCCATCCCTTGGGCCGCTCACCGTCAACGCCCTCGTGGCTGCCGACCGCGTTTTGGTGCCGGTCCAGACCGAGTACTTCGCACTCGAGGGCCTGGCCGGCCTGCTCGACACTCTGTCTCTGATCCAGCGTGAGCTCAACCCGCGGCTGGCCGTCGCGGGCATGATCCTCACGATGCACGACGGGCGCACCCGCCTGGCCCAGGACGTCGAGCGCGAGGTGCGCGAGCATTTCCCGGACCTGGTCTTCGACACCGTCATTCCGCGCAACGTGCGGCTTGGAGAGGCCCCGAGCTTCGGTCTCCCTGCTATCCGGTTCGCGCCCCAGAGCGCGGGCTCGGCCGCCTACCTGAAGCTCGCCAAGGAGGTCGCTTCGCGTGCATGAGTCGCTACCTGAGCCGAGGGGAACGCAACGAGGCATGGGTCGTGGCCTGTCGGCCATCCTCCCGCGCACACGCGCCGATGAACAGGGGATGCGCGACATACCGCTCGACCTGATCGCGCCCAACGCGCAGCAACCCCGGCGTGAGTTCGACGACACCGCGCTCCTGGCGCTGGCAGAGTCGATCCGCTCACGCGGAGTCCTCCAGCCCGTGGTCGTGCGCCCTCTGCCGGGCGGCCGGTTCGAGCTGATCGCCGGTGAGCGGCGCCTGCGCGCCTCGCGCCTCGCGGAGATCGACACGATCCCGGCGGTCGTCCGTCAGACCGAGGACTCCGAGAGGCTGGACCTTGCCCTGGCGGAGAACATGGCGCGCGTGGACTTGAACCCGGTCGAGGAGGCGCGCGCGTGCGCGATGCTCGTGGACGACCTCGGCCTGACCAAGGAGGAGGTCGGCCGCAGGGTCGGCAAGAGCCGTGTAGCCGTCTCCAACCTCATCCGGTTGCTCGAGCTCCCCGACGAGGTGCTCGACCTGGTGGAAGCGGGCGACCTCTCGGAGGGCCACGGCCGGGCGATTCTCACGAACAAGGACCACGACCGGCGCAAGGCGCTGGCTCGAGATGCCCGTGACGGAGCCTGGTCGGTGCGGGAGACCGAGGCCCGCGCTCGCGATGACCAGGAGCGCCCGACGCCCCGGCGCGAGACACCGATCGCGCTGCACCCGGACCAGGCCGACGCCCTGGCGGCTGCCGAGGACGCCCTCACCGCCGCGCTCGGCCACGAGGTCCGTGTGCGCGCCCGCGGCGACGGCGCCCGCGCCGAGATCGTCTTCGATTCGCCGGGCGAGGCGATCGAGCTGGCGGAGAAGCTTCTGCGCGGTCCGATCTCGGAAGCCGCCTGAGGGCGGCATCGGTGTTGTGCTCCCGCAGCGAGTGGGCGATCCTGGATTCGAACCAGGGACCTCGTCCTTATCAGAGACGCGCTCTAACCGACTGAGCTAATCGCCCGTGCGGCGGGCGAGTCTAGCGCGATGGCGCCGCGCCGGAGGCCCGCGGAGGGTGCGGGCTGCGTCTGGCGCATGACTAGACTGTCCAACGACCCGGCCCGGCCCTTTAGGAGCCTTTTCCGCATGACCGAGATGGTGATCTACGGCGTCAGCTTTGACATGGTCGGCAAACAGCCGATCGTGCTGCTGAAGACCCGAGAAGGCAACAAGTTCCTACCCATCTGGATCGGTCACCCCGAGGCCGCGGCCATCCTGATGAAGCTCCAGGGCGCGAACACCCCGCGGCCGATGACCCACGACCTGATCAACGACGTACTGTCCGAGCTCGAGGTCGCATGCGCGCGCGTGGCCGTGACCGAGCTGCGCGAGAACACCTTCTACGCGCTCATCACCCTGACGCTGAACGGGCGCGAGGTCGAGATCGACTCGCGCCCCTCCGACGCCTTGGCCCTGGCCGTGCGCACCGGCGCGCCGATCTTCGCGGCCGAGGACGTGATCTCTGACTCGGCCATCGAGTTCGAGCACGAGGTCGAGGACCAGGAGGAGGTCGTCGAGAAGTTCAAGGACTTCCTCGACAACGTGTCGCCCGAGGATTTCGGCCCCGAGGAAGGCTAGCTGTAGTTCTTAGCCGGCTGGGCGCTGCCCAAAGCAGGGCCTACGCGGGGGCGCCACCGGCCCGGACAAACGCCAGGTCGAGGATCCTGCCGATCAGCTCGTCGAAGTCGATGCCGGCCGCCTCGGCCGCCTGGGGCAACAGCGAGGTGTCGGTCATGCCGGGGATGGAGTTGGCCTCGAGCACGTAGAGCTGGTCATCGGGTGCGAGCATCAGGTCCACCCGTGCGAACCCATAGGAGCCGAGCAGCGCGTATGTGGCGAGAGCCAGCTCCTGCGCGCGCTCGGTGATGCCGTCGTGCAACTCGGCGGGGCAGACGAACGCGGTGCGCCCGATGTCGTAGCGCGACTCGAAGTCGTAGAAGTCCTCGCCTTGGGGGACGGCCTCAACGACCGGGAGTGCGACGGGACCGTCGGGGCCGTCGAGCACCGACACCGCGAGGTCGCGCCCCGCAACATGGCGCTCGAGCAGCACGCGGTCGTCGTAGGAGAACGCAGCCACCAGCGCCCCGGGCACGTCGGCCGGCACCCGCGCGAACTTGATCCCGAGCGCCGAGCCTTGGCGCGAGGGCTTGACCACGATCGGAAACGCCAGCCGGTCCTGGATTGCCGGCAGCGCCTCGGCGGCGCCGAGCTCACGAAAAGCCGGGTGGGAGAACGCGACGAAATCGGGGGTCGGGATGCCTGCTTCGCCGAGGAGGTGCTTGGTCATCACCTTGTCCATGGCCCGGGAGCACGCCATCACGCCCGAGCCGGTGTAGGGCACCCCGATGATCTCGAGCAGCTCCTGGATCGTGCCGTCCTCGCCATCGGGTCCGTGCATCGCCACGAACACGGCATCGAAGTGGTCCCCGTGCAGCCGGCGCATCAGGTCGGGGCCGACGTCGATGCCCACGACCTCGTGGCCGAGCCGCTCGAGTGCCAGCTCGACGCGCGCCCCGGACCGCAGCGACACCTGCCGCTCGAGCGAGCGCCCTCCCTTGAGCACCGCGACGCGGCTCATCGACCGCCGGCCCGCCCGCGGTCGGCGGCGTGACGGCGAAGCTCGACGACGCGCGCGCCCTCCTCGGCGTCGGGCTGCTCCCGCGCGGCGGCGATCTCCTCCGGCGTGATGGCCCGCATCTCGCCGGTGAGGGTGCCGTAGAGCGCCATCTGTTCGTCGATCACGCTGCCGATGCGGCGGATGCCCTCGCGGATCTCGCTCGTCTGTGAGCTCGAGAAGTTCAGGCGCATCGAGCCGCGGCCCTCGCCGGTGAGAAAAGCACCCTCGCCGGGCACGAACGCGACGTTGTCGCGCAGGGCGCGCGCCAGCAGGTCCGTGGTGTCGATGTAGTCGGGCAGCGTGGCCCAGATGAACATCCCGCCAGCGGGGCGCGTCCAGCTCGCCTCGGCTGGGAAGAACTCGGCCAGCGCGTCGAGCATCGCGTCGCGGCGGGGGCGGTAGACCTCCACGAGCGACGCGACGTAGTCCTGCCACTCGCCCCGTTCGAAGTAGGCCTGCACCATGAGCTGGGACAGCGTGGAGGTGCAGAGGTCGGCCTCCTGCTTGCCGAGGTTGATCTTCTCGAGCACCGGCGGGGGCGCCGCGACCCAGCCGAGCCGGATGCCGGGCGAGAGGATCTTGGAGAACGTGCCCAGGTACATGACATAGACGCCGCCGTCGAGCTTGTAGAGCGGGGGCGGCGGCTCACCCTCGTAACGAAGCAAGCCGTAGGGGTTGTCCTCGAGCACGAGCAGCTGGCGCTCGGTGGCGATCTTCACCAGCTGGCGCCGCCGCGGCAGCGACATCGTCGCGCCGCCCGGGTTCTGGAAGGTCGGAACGGTGTAGATGAACTTGAGCTTGCGGCCCTCGGCCTCGACACGGTCGATCGTCTCCTCCAGCAGATCGACGCGCATGCCCTCGCCGTCCATCTCGATCTGCACGACGTCTGCCTGGTAGGCGTTGAACACCGGAACCGCGCCCGGATAGGTCGGTCCCTCGGCGATGATCACGTCGCCCGGGTCGATCAGGGTCTTGACCACCAGGTCGATCACCTGCTGGCCGCCGGTGGTGACAACGACATCGTCAAGGTCGACGCGCATGCCCTCGGCGGCCATCACCTGGGCGATGCACTCCTTCGTCTCGAGCAGTCCGTCCGTAGGGCCGTACTGGAGCGCCTTTGCCGAGGACTCCTGCGCGATGCGCGCGGTCACGGCCGCAAGGGTCGCGGGTGGGAAGGTCGAGGTGTCGGGCAGGCCGCCGGCGAGCGAGATGACCTCCGGACGCTGGGTGATGGCCATCATGTCGCGCATCGCCGATGAGGTCATCCCGCGCGTCCGTGCCGCAAACAGGCCCGCGTAGCGCTCCAGATCCCGGCTGGTCGAGCGCGACGGGGTCTTTGGCGGGGTGTCCATGGTGCGTCGTTGCACGCGGTGGTGGGCGGTCCTGGCGGCGGGCGGTGACGCCAGCGCCGTCTACTAAGGTCCCGACCCAGCGTACCGCGCCCGCGTGAGCGTGCGCAGAGCTGGAGTTCCGCTGACATGAGCCTCTTCTTCGACATCGGCCAGGGTGCCGGACTCGCCGGCGCCACCGGCGTGCGCCCGTTCCTGCCGCCGCTGGCGGCGGGCGCTCTGGCCAGCGGCGACATCGGGCTCGACTTCGATAACAGCGGCTGGCAGTTCCTGGAGAGCCCGGCCTTTTTGCTTGCGGTGCTCGTGCTCGCGGTGCTCGCCTACGCTGCGGAGCGCTCGACCGTCAACCCACGGGCGGTCTCGGTGGCCACCGGCACGCTCGCGCTCGTCCTCGGCGCGCTGCTGTTCGCCGGCTCCATGGCGGCCGGGCACGGCTCCCCGGTGATCGGCGTGGTTGCCGGCATCGCGTGCGCGGCGCTTGCCTACCTCAGCATCGGTGGCCTGCTCGAGCGGGCGTCCAAGCGGCTCGACGACTCCGCGGCGGGCTTCCTCGTCGTCTACGCCGACGTCGCCGCGCTCGTGCTTGCGGCCGTCGCGATCTTCCTGCCGCCCGCCGCGTTCCTCGTGCTCGTCGCCTTCGCCGTGCTGCTGGTCCGCGGTCGTGCCGACGGCGATCGCAAGTACGCCGGTCTGCGGATCCTGCGGTGAGCGCGCGCCCGCAGGGCGTGAAGAAGGTCGTGCTCGTCGTGATCGACGCGATGAGTCCTGAAGGGGTGCAGGAGGCCCTGGTCGAGGACACCGTGCCGGCGCTCGCCACGCTGATCCGCGAGGGCACCTACGCCGACGACTGCGTCTCGACCTTTCCCTCGGTCACGCCGGTGGCGGCCTCGGCGATAACCACCGGCCTTGGTCCCGCCGACCACCTGATCCCCTCGATGAATTGGTTTCACCGGGGTGAGGAGCGCTACGTGGAGTACGGAACGTCGTTTTCCGCGAGCCGCGCCCACGGCGTCTTTCACTCGCTCCAGGACACCGTCTACAACATGAACCTGGCCCACCTCAGCCAGGCCGAGCGGACGGTGTTCGAGCACCTCGACGATGCCGGCCTGCGCACGGCGTGCACCACCTACCTGATCTATCGCGGCCGGCACCGCCACGAGCCCACGCGCGAGTCGCCCTACGTGCGCCTGGCTGAGGCGGCGCAGTTCCGTCACGCCGTGTGGGGTCCCCGGGAGCTGTTCTACGCCGACCTGTTCGACACTCAGAACACCGGCTGCTCGTCGACCCTCGGCCTCCCGGGGCAGCGCGACGCACACTCGGCCTGTGTCGGCGAGCACCTCGTGCGCAACGACCTGTTCGACTTCCTGCTCTTCTCGTTGCCCGACAACGACTCCTACTCGCACAGGGAGGGTCCCGACGCCCAGCCGATCTCGCTCGCGGAGGCCGACCGCGCGCTGCAGCGGCTGATGGATGCCGGCGGCGGCGCGGAGGAGTTCCTCGCCGATCACGCGGTGATCGTCGTGTCCGACCACTCCCACGACCTGGTCCGTGAGGCCACCAACCTGTCCGAGGCGCTGGCCGGCTGGCGCGTGCTGGCGCCGGTGGACATGGATCCCGACATCGCGGAGATCGCCGTCTGTCCGGGCTCGCGCTCGGCCCAGATCTACGCCCTTGGCGACCTGGATCGCGGCGAGGTGGCCGAGCGCGTGGTCGACGACCTCGAGGGCGTGCCGGGCGTGGACGTGATCGCGCGGATGCACGACGGTCGGGGTCTTGTGTGGACCCCCCGGGGCGAGCTGCGGTTCGCGCCGGGCGGGGACCTGCGCGACAGCCGCGGCAACGCGTGGGCACTCGATGGCGAGCCGGCGGCGCTCGGCCTGTCGGTGGACGACGCGCTCGTCTCGAGCCACGAGTATCCCGACGCGCTGCGGCGGCTGTGGTCAGCGCTTGACTGCCCGCGCACGGGCGAGGTGCTGCTCTCGGCCGAGCCCGGCTTCGAGTTCACCGACTGGGGTGGCAGGCACCACGTGGGGGGTGGCAGTCACGGCTCGCTGCACCGGTGCGACTCGCTCGGCGTGCTGATCACCTGCGGCGTCGATGCAGACCCCGCCCCCGCAGGCACCCGCCCGTCGATCGAGGACGTCACCCCGATGGTGCTCGAGCACTTCGGTGCGGCCTGATGGAGGAGCTGCCGCGGCTGCGGACCCACACCCGGGTTCGCCACGGAATGACCCGCCGCCACAACTGGGTGCAGCTCGTGAAGTTCTGCGCGGTTGGCGGATCCGGCTACGTCGTGAACCTCGCGGTGTTCGCGGCGGCCGTCGAGATAGGCAAGCTTCACCATCTGATCGCGGCCACGCTGGCGTTCCTCGTCGCCGTGCTCAACAACTTCTGGTGGAACAGACATTGGACATTCGGGGCCCAGGAGGGCCGTGCCCGCTTCCAGGCGGCCCGCTTCTTCGCGCTCAGTGCGGTCGTCTTCGTGTTCGCGGCCGCGCTGCTGGAGCTGCTCGTCAACCACGCGGGCGTGCCGGAGATCACGGCGCAGGCGATCTCGATCGCTGCGGCCACGCCGCTGAACTTCGTCGGGAACAAGATGTGGAGCTTCGGCGCCCGATCGCTTCAGCTCTGACACGCCTCGTACTCGCGCTGGCCGCGGCGGTGGTGCTCGTGTTGGCGCTCGCGCCCGGTCGCGCCCAGGCCGCGCCCAAGCTGGTGGTGCCCGCTTCGCAGACCAAGGCGCCCGTCGGGTTCCGGATGACCGCGCAGCAGGTGCGGCGGGTGGCGAACCGCGCGACGAAGGTGCGCAGCGAGCGCCCCAAGCACCGGCGGCTTCGCCCGAACGCCTACACCCGCGGCCCCGGCCAGTGGCAGGTGAGCTACTTCGACGGCGGCAAGGACGAGGTGGCCCAGGTGCGCGTCGACGATGCCACCGGCGCGATCCTCGAGCAATGGACCGGCTCACAGGTCGCCTGGACGATGGCCCGCGGCTACGAGGGCGCATTCGGGCGCAAGATCAACTCGCCCTGGGTGTGGATCCCGCTGAGCCTGCTGTTCCTGGCGCCCTTCTTCGATCCCCGCCGGCCGTTCCGGCTGCTGCACCTGGATCTGCTCGTGCTCCTAGCCTTCAGCGCGTCGCACGTGTTCTTCAACCGCGGCGACATCGG
Organism: Solirubrobacterales bacterium; assembly: GCA_038237685.1. Taxonomy (GTDB): domain Bacteria; phylum Actinomycetota; class Thermoleophilia; order Solirubrobacterales; family Thermoleophilaceae; genus JAAYBF01. Next base: position 20,688 of record JBBRYL010000020.1, read on the forward strand.
GGTGTCGGTGCCGCTCGTGTATCCCGTGCTCGGCTATCTGCTCGTCCGTCTGCTGCTGGCCGGCTTCCGGCCGTTGCGAACCCGCCTCGAGCAGCGCCGTCGCGACCGCGGACGGTTGATCCCGCTCGTGCCCCTGACCTGGCTGGTGGTCGCGCTGGTCGCGCTGGTGGGTTTCCGGGTGGTGCTCAACGTGACGGACTCCAACGTGATCGACGTGGGCTACGCCAGCGTGCTCGGCGCCGATCGGATCGCGGACGGCCACGCCCTCTACGGGCCGGGATTCAGCAAGGACGTGGAGCGCGGCGACACCTACGGCCCCGTGTCCTATCTCAGCTACGTGCCCTTCGAGCAGGCTCTGCCCTGGAGTGGAGCGTGGGACGACCTGCCCGCCGCCCACGGGGCCGCGCTCGCGTTCGATCTGCTCACTCTCGCCGGTCTGATGCTGCTCGGCAGACGGCTCAGACCCGGCCGCGCGGGGCGTGAGCTCGGCATCGCCTTGGGCTTCGCCTGGGCGGCCTACCCATACACCCTGTTCGCCCTGGAGACGAACTCGAACGACTCGCTGGTCGCGCTCGTGACCGTGGCGGCGATGCTGTCGCTCACGATGGACCCGGTGCGCGACGGCGGTGCGGCCGCCACCCGCGGTGTGGTCGTCGCCCTCGGCGCCGCCGCCAAGTTCACGCCGCTTGCCCTGGCGCCGTTGCTGGCCACCGGCACCGGCGAGGTCAAAGGCAGGTGGCGGTCCTGGCTGGTGTTTGCCATCGCGCTGCTCGCCGCGCTGGCGCTCGCTTTTGTGCCGTTTCTTCCCCACGGGGGAGTCCGCGAGCTGTACGACCGAACCGTCGGCTATCAGGTGTCGCGCCCGTCGCCGTTCAGCCTCTGGGGCCAGGTCGACTCACTGCACTGGCTCCAGACTGCCGTCAAGGTCGCGGCCGCGGGCCTCGCGCTGCTCGTCGCTTTCGTGCCACGCCGCCGCGACGCCGTCCAGGTTGCCGCCCTCGGGGCCGCCGTGGTGATCGCGGTCCAGCTGACGATGACCCATTGGTTCTACCTCTACGTGGTCTGGTTTGCCCCGTTCGCGCTGGTCGCCGTGATGGCCCCGTGGCGGACGGGCTCCGATCGGGAAGAACCCCCAACCTCTGATCACGCGACGGTCGCGCCGCCACCCGCCGTCCCCGCGTGAGAGCGGCGGCGCTGCTGGTCCTTGCGGCCGGCTTCGCGGTCACCCTCCTGGTGGCGCCGTGGCACGACGAGTCGGTGACCGATCTGCCCCTCTACTCGGCGTATGCCGATCTGTTCCTGGACGGCAACCTGCCCTTCCGCGACGTCGCGTTCGAGTACCCGCCACTCGCGGCGCCGGTGATCGCTGTCAGCGGCCTGGCGGGTGGCGCGGCGGACTACCGGGTCGCCTTCGCGGCGCTGGCGTTCGTCCTGGCTGCGGCGATGGTCCTGCTGTGTGGCCTGCTCGCCGAGCGGACGGGAGGCGATCGCAGCCGCGCGATGCTCGGCGCAGCGCTGGCGCCCCTGTTGTGTGGCGCGATGATCCGCACGCATTTCGACCTGGTGCCGGTCGTGCTCACGCTTTGCTGTCTGGTGCTCTTGTGCGCCGATCGCCCGCGGCTCGGCCTCGCCGTCCTGGGGGTGGCGGTCGCGGTCAAGCTGTACCCGGTGGTGATCGCGCCTGTCGCCCTCGCATGGTTGGTGGCCCGCGGCCAGAGGCGAGCGGCCCTCGACGCCGCCCTTGCCCTGGCGCTAGTCGTGGTGCTGGCCTACGGGGCGGCGGCGGTCGTGTCGGTCACCGGCACGGTCGATTCGCTCACCTACCACCTCGACAGGGCGGTGCAGGTGGAGAGCTCCCCGGCCGTGGTGCTGGGCGCTCTCGACGGCTTCGGGCTCGGCGTTGCGACCCCCGACGGCGGTCACAGGTCAAACGGCCTCGACCATCCGGCGGCGGGTGCGGTCGTAGCGGCGTTCGTGCTCGTCATGGCCATCGCGATCGGGCTGCTCGCCCTGGGGGCCTCCTCCCGGAGCGAAGCCGGTGGGCCGGGGCCGCGGCAGCTCGTGCTGGCCTCGCTGGGCGCGACGGTCGCCTTCGCGTGCTTCGGCAAGGTGCTGTCGCCGCAGTACCTGATCTGGGTGCTTCCGCTCGGCGCGCTCGCGCTGGCGTGGCGGATGCCGGCGCTCACGACCGCGGTCGTGGCCGCCCTGGCACTCACGTTCGCCGAATTTCCCGCCCACTACCGCGAGCTGGTCGACCGCGTTGCGTGGGTTGAGGCCGTCGTGACCGTGCGCGACCTCGCGCTGGTCGCCGTGGTCGGGCTCGTGGTCCGCGAGCTGTCGGTCAGGTCTGTGGCGGAGCCGGCTCGAGGATCTGCTCGATGGCGGTTGCGTGACCGTCCTGTCCGGCCTCGATCAGCACCGCGTTGATCCACGGGTCGTCACTGGCGGTGTCGAAGCGCACGTTGGTCATCGTTCTGAAGCGCTCGAGCGCCGACTCCTTCTTTACCCCGATCACGCCGCCGCGCGGACCGGTCATGCCGACGTCGGTGCAGTAGGCGGTGCCGCCGGGAAGCACGCGGGCGTCGGCGGTGGGGATGTGGGTGTGGGTGCCCACGCAGGCGGTAACCCGGCCGTCGAGGTGCCAGCCCATGGCCACCTTCTCGCTGGTGGCTTCGGCATGCATGTCCACGAGCACGTGGCTCGCCTTACCGCGCAGGTCGGCCAGCGCGGCGTCGACCTCGGCGAACGGGGAGCGCGCGGCGTCGACGAAGATCGTGCCCGAGAGGTTGATCACCCCGAGCGTCATCGCGTCGCGCTTTGCCACGGTCACCCCCCGGCCAGGACTTGCGCGCGGATAGTTGGCCGGACGGATGATGCGCTCGTCGCGGTCGAGGAACTCGTAGACGTCGGTATGGCGGTAGGCGTGATTTCCGAGCGTGATCACGTCGACACCCATGTCGAAGATCTGTAGCGCGGTGCGCTCGGTGATGCCGACCCCGCCCGCGGCGTTCTCGCCGTTGACCACCACGAAGTCAGGCCCGTGGCGCTCCCGCAGCCCGGGCAGCAGGGCGGCAAGGGTGCGCCGGCCGACGCCAGCCACCACGTCTCCTACGAAGAGCACCTTCACAGGCGGCAGTCTGCCACTCGCACCGCACCGCTACCTTGCGGCGCGATGACCGAGCCCGCCCCGACCACCGCCGACGCGGTGCTGTTCGCCCAAGGCCTGGGCAAGCGCTATGGAGAGCGCAAGGCGCTTCGCGACGTGTCGCTGTCCGCCGCCGCGGGCGAGCTCGTGGCAGTGATCGGCCCCAACGGCGCCGGCAAGACAACGCTGCTCTCGATCCTGGCCGGCATCCAGCGGCCCGATACGGGCACGGTCAACCGCGGACCCGGCGAGATCGGCTGGGTGCCCCAGCAGGCGGCCCTCTACGGCAAGCTCACGGTGGCCGAGAACCTGCGCCTGTTCGCCCGGTTGGAGAAGGCCGATGATCCCGAGGCCGAGGTGGAGCGCATGCTCGACCTCACCGGCCTGCGTGATCGCGGAGACGATCAGGTGCACGTGCTCTCGGGCGGCAACCGCCAGCGGGTGAACATCGCGATCGGCCTGCTCGGTGGCCAGCCGGTGCTGCTGCTCGACGAGCCAAGCGCTGCGCTCGACCCGCGTCAGCGCGAGCGCGTGTGGGAGTTCGTGTTGAGCCTTGCGGCAGGTGGTACCGCGGTCGTCTACTCCACCCATGACATCGCCGAGGCCGAACGCCACGCCAGCCGCGTGTTGGTGCTCGCTGACGGCGAGCTGATCTTCACGGGTGCGCCGACCGACCTCCAGGACGCCGTGGAGCAGGACGACTCCTCCTCCGGCGACAGGGGCGACTTCGAGCAGGCGTTCGTCGCGTTTCTCAAGGCGAAGGGCCACTGAGGTGCGCTGGCTCCTGCTCAAGGACCTGCGCATCCTCCGCCGCTCCCCGATGCTCGTCGCCCTGCTCGTCCTATACCCGGTGGTCATCGCGACGCTGATCGGGTTCGCCCTATCGCGCGGTCCCGACAAGCCCCAGGTGGCCATCGCCAACCTGGTGCCGGCGTCGGGCAACACGATCTCGCTCGGGGGCAAGAAGGTCGACGTCACGCGCCAGGCAGGGCCGCTGTTCCGTGCGGTCGATCCGGTGCGGGTGAAGACCCGCGCGGAGGCGATCAAGAAGGTCCGCGACGGCGACGTGCTGGGCGCTCTGGTGATTCCCGCGGACACCACCAGGACGCTGCAGGCGGGCCTCTCCCCGGCCACGATCGAGGTCTATTACAACGCCGACGATCCGGTGAAGGCGTCGTTCGTGCGCGACACGATCAAGTCCCAGATCCAGGACGCCAACGGCGCGCTCACCAAGGAGCTGTCGCGCGTGGCCATCCAGTTCCTCGGCCTGATCTCGACCGGCGGCAACTACAACTTCCTCGGCCGCGACTTCAACGTGCTCGGCCTCCAGAAGTCCGAGCGGATCCTGACCAAGGCGAAGGCTGACCTGCCGCGTGGGTCGCCCGCCCGCGCGCAGGTGGACCAGGTTGTCCGCTTCGCGCAGCTGGCGCGCGACAACCTGAGCCTCTCCGACGACGTGCTGTCCTCGGTCAGCTCTCCGCTGAAGGTCAAGCAGGTGCAGCTTGACGGCGGGGCGACGCCCCTCAGCTCGTTCGCGGTGGCCATCGCCGTCGCCGTGTCGCTGATGTTCATCACGCTGCTGCTGGCGGCGGGAGCGCTGGCGCTCGAGCGCGAAGAAAACGCATACCTGCGGCTGGTGCGTGGGCTGGTCTCGCGGACCGGCCTGCTGCTGGAGAAGGCGGGCCTCGCGGCGGTGTGCTCGACGGTGGTGTGTGTGCTGATGTTGTGCGGGCTCGGGCTGTTCGTAAACCTGTCCTGGGAGCGCTTCCCACTGTGGGTGGCCGCCACCGCCGCGGGCGCCCTGGCGTTTGCGGCCATGGGCCTGACGGTCGGCGCCGTCACCAAGGAGGTGCGAGCGGCCTCGCTGTTGTGTGTGATGGCGTCGCTGCCGCTCACCTTCCTGGCGCTCGTGCCCTCCGGATCGGTGGCCCCGACGCTGTTCGACGTGGTCAGGGTGATCTCGGCGATCTTCCCGTTCAAGCCGACGCTCGACGCTCTGGACTCCGCGCTGAACGGCACCGGCGGGATGGTGGGGCCGCTGTTGCACTTGGCGGCACTGTTCGTGGGCTTCTCGGCGCTCACGCGGCTCGCGCTGCGGCGCTTTGCCTGATTGCCGGACGCGGCTTCGCCTGATTGCCGGACGCCGGGAGGAGCGCAGCCGGATCGTTGATCCGTCGAGCACCGCACCGACGGTCTCCCTCCTCCTACACTGACCCGGATGGCTTTTCCCGCCACACGCATGCGCCGCCTGCGCAGGACGGGCCTACTCAGGGGCATGGTGCGCGAGACGGAGCTGACGCCATCGCATCTGGTACAGCCGTACTTCGTCGCGCTCGGCACCGACAGCCGCACTCCGATCGCCTCGATGCCCGGCGTCGACCGCCTCTCGATCTCCCATCTCGTGGAGGAGGCCACCCGCGCGCACGCGGCGGGCGTGCCCTCGGTGCTGCTGTTCGGCCTGCCTGCCGAAAAGGACGATCGCGCGTCGGGGGCCTACGACGACGAGGGCGTCGTACAGCTCGCCGTGCGGGCACTCAAGGAGGCACTGCCCGAGCTTGTCGTGATCACCGACGTGTGCCTGTGTGAGTACACCTCCCACGGCCACTGCGGCGTGGTGCGCGACGACGGCCAGGTCGACAACGACATCTCGCTGGAGTTGCTCGCAAAGACGGCGATCTCCCACGCCCGCGCGGGTGCGGACGCTGTCGCGCCCAGCGACATGATGGACGGTCGCGTGGGCGCGCTGCGCACCCAGCTGGACGCCGAGAACTTCAAGGACACGCCGATCATCGCCTACTCGGCCAAGTACGCCTCGGCGTTCTACGGCCCCTTCCGCGAGGCGGCCGACTCGACCCCGGCCTTCGGCGACAGGCGCAGCTACCAGATGGACCCGGCCAACTCGGACGAGGCCGTGCGCGAGTCCCTGCTCGACGTCGAGGAGGGCGCCGACATGCTCATGGTCAAGCCGGCGATGGCCTACCTCGACGTGCTCTACCGCGTGAAGGAGGCCACCCACTTGCCGGTAGCGGCCTACAACGTGAGCGGCGAGTACGCCATGCTCGAGGCGGCCGCCGCGGCCGGCTACATCGATCGCCAGGCCGCCATCCTCGAGACCTTGACCTCCATCCGCCGCGCCGGGGCGGACGTAGTCATCACGTACTGGGCAACCGAGGTGGCGCAATGGCTTCGATAGACGCAACAACGGCAGCGAAGGCCCGCGAGGACGGCGCAGTCTCCAAGGCGCGCTCGCGCAAGGACGGCGCGGCCGTGCCACTCGACGACCTCGACAAGAGGCTGCTCAACCTGATGCAGGGCAGCTTCCCGCTCGCACCGAAGCCGTACGCGCACGTCGCGCAGCTCGCCGAGGTCGGCGAGTCGACGGTGCTCGAGCGCGTCGCCCGCCTGCTGCGCGAGCGCATCATCCGCCAGGTCACGCCGATCTTCGACACGCGGGTCCTGGGCTACAGCTCGATGCTGGTGGCCGCCAAGGTGGATCCGGAGAACCCGTGGCGCGCGGGCAAGATCATCAACTCGCACCCCGGAGTCTCGCACAACTACCTGCGCAACCACGACTTCAACATGTGGTTCACGATCGCCACCGAGCCCGACTCCAAGCTGGGCCTGCAAGGCACGCTCGACGTGCTCACAGAGCTCACCGGCGCCGAGTCGATCCGCCAGCTGCCCACGCTCAAGCTGTTCAAGATCCGCATGGACCTCGAGATGGAGAAGGGCACCAAGGACCTCGCCGCCATGGGCGTGGCCCAGGATCCGATGGAGCCCGACGCGATCGAGGTGTCAGACCTCGACCGTGCGGTCATCAAGGCCCTCCAGGGCGACATGCCGGTGATCTCTGAGCCCTACGCTCCTGCCGCCGCAGAGGTCGGCATCACGGTGCCCGAGCTGCTCGAGCACCTGGAGTCGATGAAGGAGCGCAAGGCGCTTCGCCGCGTGGCGGCCATCCTCTACCACCGCCGCGCCGGTTTCTCCGCCAACGGCATGGGTGTCTGGAACGTGCCCGAGGAGCGGATCATGGAGGTAGCGCCGCTGATGGCCTCCTACCGCGGCATCTCGCACTGCTACCAGCGCCCCACCTACGAGGACTGGCCCTACTCGGTGTTCACGATGGCCCACGGCCGCTCCAAGGAGGAGTGCGACGCAATCCTCGATTCCATCGCGGAGGAGACGGGCATCGGGGACCGCAGGACCCTGTATTCCTCGACGGAGTTCAAGAAGATCCGGCTCCTCTACTACACGGACGAGCACAAACGGTGGGAAGCTGAACACGCCGCGTAGCGCCGAGTTGTACGCCCGCGCGGTCGGCCTGATGCCCGGCGGCGTCAACTCCCCGGTCCGGGCCATGGGCTCGATCGGGCGCGACCCGATCTCCATCGCCTCGGGCTCCGCCGCGGAGATCACGGATGTCGATGGCAACGTCTACATCGACTGGATGTGCTCGTGGGGCCCGCTGATCGCGGGGCACGCCAACCCCGCCGTGATCGGGGCGGTCACCGCCGCCGCGGCCCGGGGCACGAGCTTTGGCGCCACCACCGAGGCCGAGGTCGAGCTGGCCGCCAAGGTCGTCGAGCGGATCCCGTCGGCCGAGATGGTGCGGATGGTCAACTCCGGCACCGAGGCCGCCATGAGCGCCATCCGGCTGGCCCGGGCCGCCACCGGGCGGGAGAAGCTCCTGAAGTTCGCCGGCGCCTACCACGGCCACGTCGACGGTCTGCTGGCCGATGCCGGCTCGGGCCTCGCAACGGCGGGCATACCGGCGAGTCCCGGGGTGCCGGCGGCTCAGGCGGCCGCGACGGTAATCGTGCCGTGGAACGACTTCGAGGCCATCGACCGCGCCGTCGCCGAGCACCAGTTCGCCGCGATCCTGGCGGAGCCGTATCCGGCCAACATGGGCCTGGTGCCCCCCGCCGACGGGTTTCTCGCCCACCTCCGCGGCGCCGCCGACGCAAACGGCGCGCTGCTGGTGTTCGACGAGGTGATCTCGGGCTTCAGGGTCGCCCGCGGTGGCGCCCAGGAGCGCGAGGGCGTGCTGCCCGACCTCACGGTCCTGGGCAAGGTGATCGGCGGCGGGGTGCCCGCGGCTGCCTACGCCGGCGGCCGTGAGCTGATGCAGCGCGTGGCTCCGGCGGGCGACGTCTACCAGGCGGGCACGCTGTCGGGCAACCCGCTGGCCACCGCCGCCGGGCTGGCCACGCTCGCGCTGCTCGACGCCGACGCCTACGCCCGGCTCACCGAAGTGGCCACGCGGATGGCCGACGGCCTGCGCCGGGCCGCGGCCGCCGCGGGGATCCCGGCGCATGTGAGCTCGACCACCGGGCTGTTTACGTTGTTCTTCCATGATGGCCCGGTTGGGGACTATGCCGGCGCCAAGGAGTGCGACGCCGAAGCGTTCGGAGCCTTCTGCCGCGCGATGCTCGACCGTGGCGTGTATCTGCCCCCGTCGCAGTTCGAGGCGTGGTTTCCGTCGCTCGCGCATACCGACGACCAGATCGAGCGCACGCTCGCGGCCGCCGCGGATTCACTGGCGCAGGTGGCGCGATGAGCGTCCTCGCCGAGGTCGTCGCGGCCATGGACCCGTGGCTTGGCGATCACGCCGCGGCCGAGCCTGGGCCCGACCGGTTCGCCGCCACGGTCACAGACCCCGACCGCGGGTTCGTGCTCGAGGCCGTGTACGAGGGCTATCTCATGCACTACGGCCAGCCCGAGGCGTTCGAGCGGATGGATCCGGACCTGCGTCTGCTGGCGGGCGACGCGCTCTACGCGCTCGGCCTGGCGCGACTCGCCGAGCGCGGCGACATCGAAGCCGTCACCGAGCTCTCGGACCTGATCGGCCTGACCGCCAGGGCCCACGCCGAGGGCACTCCCGAGCGGGCCGTCGCGCTGTGGCTGGCCACCGCACGGGCTCTGTCGGAGGCCGGTGGGTCGGGCGCCCTGGAGAGTTGGCGCAATTCCGCATGACCACCGGACTTCGTGACACTCGTAGCCATGTTGACTCTATTGTTCCGCAGGCGTTGAATAGGACTTCGCGCTAGACCATGGCCCAAGACTCCTCCCCCAAGAAGAACCGCCGGAAGTCCCGTTACACGGCCGACCGCGACATGCCGGGCGCCTTCGAGGGCGAGACGGTCACGCGCCGCGCCCTGATGACCGGGGGCGCCCAGGCCGTTGGCGGAATCGCCGTCGCGGCATTCGCCCTGCCCGCCCTTGGCTTTGCGATCGGGCCGATGCTCGAGGACTCCTCGCCGGACATGTGGCAAGACGTGGGCGGCGAGAACGAGTTCAACCCGAAGTTCTACGTACCCAAGGTCATGAACATCATTCCGTCCATCGGCGAGACGGGCAAGACGACGGTCTACATCCGGAAGTTCGATTCCGGGGCCGACACCCGGAGTCCCAGCGACAAGGGAAAGAAGCCGATCCCGTACGTGGCCATCTCCACCCGCTGCGCGCACTTGGGGTGCCCTGCCCGCTACATCCAGGCATCACAACGGTTCGTCTGCCCGTGTCATGGCGGAATCTATGACTTCGAGGGCAAGGTGGCCGGGGGGCCGCCGGTGCGCCCACTCGACCGCTTCTACACCAGGGTCGAGAGAGGCCGCGTGATGGTCGGCGACCGCTTCTCCCTGAACTCCGAGCTGCGCCGCTTTTCCCCGCGCGATCCGTCCGAGCACCTGGACGGCCTGTGGCAATACCTCTACCCATCGAGGCCAAGCACATGAGCAAGCTGACACCCCCGCTTCCCAAGTTCCTGAAGCCCGCCCCGCCCAAGCCCGGCACCAAGGAGCATGCCGGCAATGGCAACGGGGGGAACGGCGATGACAATGGCAATGGCGGCAAGCCGTCCGCCGTCGACGAGCTCAAGGAGGGCGCGGCCGAGACCGGTGCCACCGTAGTCGGCTGGATCGACGAGCGCACCGGGGTCAGCCCGCTGCTGCGGGCCAACCTCTACCGCAAGGTGCCCAAGGGCACCAACTGGTTCTACACGCTGGGCTCGGCCACCCTGTTTGCCTTCCTGTCACAGGCCGTCACGGGCGTGTTCCTGGCTATGTACTACGAGCCGGACCCCTCGCGCGCCTACGACTCCGCCGCCCACATCACAAACGACGTGTTCCTTGGAGAGCTCGTGCGCGGCATGCACAAGTGGGGGGCGACGGTGATGATCATCCTGATCTTCCTGCACATGGGCCGTACGTTCGTGTTCGGCGCCTACAAGTATCCGCGCGAGATCAACTGGGTCATCGGTGTGGTGCTGATCGTGCTGACCTTCGTCATGGGCCTGACCGGCTACCTGCTGCCCTTCGACCAGCGGTCGTTCTGGGCAACGGTCGTGGCCTCCAACATCACAGCGTCCGGGCCGATCGTCGGGCCATACCTCGCCGACTTCCTGCGTGGCGGCGCGGAGTTCGGTGCTGTGACGCTGAGCCGCTTCTACGCCCTGCACATGCTGCTCGTTCCCGGCCTGATCGGCGCATTGATCGGCGCCCACCTCTATCTCGTCGCCAAGCTGGGCACCACCGCCCCGCCGTGGCTGAAGGTCGACGAGAAGGAACTGGGCAAGGAAGAGATCTAGATGAACGCCCACGAGCGCGAGAAGTACCTGCGTGACTACTCGCGCTTCAAGTCCCAGGGCAAGCCGTTCTTTCCCTATGCGGTAGCCAAGGACAGCGCCATGGCGGCGATCACCCTCGGCGTGATCATCCTGATGGCGGTCTTGTTCGGTGCCGAGCTTGGCCCCAAGGTCGACCCGACCACCACCACCTACTCGCCCCGCCCGGAGTGGTACTTCTTCTTCCTGTTCGAGCTGCTGCGCGTGGTCAAGCCGCCGGCGCTGGTGTTCATGGCCACGATTGGCATCCCGACCATCTGCATGATGTTGCTGGCACTGCTCCCGTTCTACGACCGCAGCCCGGAGCGCCATCCGATGCGCCGCCCCGTTGCGATGATCGGCGCGGTGGCCACCGTGGCCGCCATGACCTATCTCACCGTCCTCGGTGCCACCGCCGGGCCGCCGAGCGAGATCGACATCAAGGTCGCGCACAGGTTCGAGAAGGGCAAGGAGGTCGTGGCTGCGTCCGGGTGCCTTGGCTGCCACAAGATCGGCGAGAACGGCAACACGGTCGGCCCGCCGTTGACGGAGATCGGCGACCGGCTCGGCAAGGACGCGATCGCGCGCACGCTGGTCAACCCGACCAAGCCGATGCCCTCCTACGCCACCCTCAAGAAGACGAAGCCGAAGGAGTTCGACGAGCTGGTGCAGTTCGTGGCGTCCCTGCGCAAGAACATGGACGTCACCGATCCGAAGCCGTCCACCGCCAAGTAGCTCTGTGACCGCTCCCGTGGCGGGATCGACTCCCGAGAGCGGGACCCTGCCCGAGCAGCAGGTCGAGGCGATGTTCGACCGCATCGCCCGCGTCTATGACCGGATGAATTCCGTCATGACCGCCGGCATGCACCACCACTGGCGCTCCCGGGCGGTCGACGTTGCCCGCGTGAAGCACGGCGACCCCGTCCTTGACGTGGCCACCGGCACGGGCGATCTCGCGGTCGAGCTGCGCCGCCGCGTGGGCCCCGGCGCGCGGGTCGTCGGCCTCGATTTCTCCGAGGCGATGCTCGATCTGGCGCGGGACAAGGCGCCCGATGTGGCCTTTGAGGCCGGAAGCGCGCTCGCCCTGCCCTACGCCGACGACGAGTTCGCCGCGGCCACCGTCGGCTTCGGCGCACGCAACTTCTCCGACCTTGGCAAGGGGCTGTCGGAGATGGCGCGCGTGGTGCGGCCCGGCGGACGGGTAGTGGTGCTCGAGATCACCACGCCGCAGAGGCCGCCCCTGTCCTGGTTCTTTCGCATGTGGTTCGACCGCGTGGTGCCGACCCTGGGCAAGCTGGCCGGCGACTCCGACGCCTACACCTACCTGCCGAGCTCGGTGCGCCGCTTCCCCGGACCGCGAGAGCTCGGGACAGAGCTCGCCGGCGCCGGGCTGACCGACGTCCGATGGGTGCTCACGGCGGGCGGCATCATAGCGCTGCACCACGGCACCGTCCCCGCGCGAGCGTGAGCACTCCCACCACGCTGACGTCGGTGCTCGACGCCGGCGGCGCCGAGCTGTCCGAGGCGTTGGCGGCCACCGAGGCCCGGCTGGCCGAGATCGCTGCCGGTCACGGCCAGGTGCTGGCCGAGCACGCGGGCGGAACCCTGGCCGCCGGGGGCAAGCGGCTGCGGCCGGTGCTCGTGGTGTTGTGCGGCGGCGCGGGCGAGCGTCTCGTGAGCGCAGCGGCGGCCGTGGAGCTCCTGCACATGGCCACGCTCGTGCACGACGACGTGCTCGACGCCGCCCGCCTGCGGCGCGGTGTGCCGACGGTCTATGCGACCGGCGGTCGAGGGGCGGCCACCGCCACCGGCGACCTCCTCTTCTCCCGGGCCTTCGCGGAGCTGGCCTCCACGGGGAGCAGGCCGGCGGTCGAGGCCCTGTCGCGCGCCTCGTCAGCGCTGGCTCGCGGAGAGCTGATGCAACGGGCAGACGCCTGGTCGAGCTCGGTCAGCGAACAGCGGTACCTCGAGCGATGCGAGCTCAAGACCGCCAGCCTCTTCGCCGCGGCCTGCCGCCTCGGCGCCGTGCTCGGCGACTCACCGGCCGCGGCCGACGCCCTGGCGGGTTTCGGGCGCAGCATAGGGCTGGCCTTTCAGATTCTCGACGACGTGCTCGACGTGTCCGGGCCGGCCGAGCGGACGGGCAAGCACCGCGGAACAGACCTCTTGGACGGAACGATCACGCTGCCGATGATCATCGCCCGCGAGCGCGATCGCGAGCTGGCCGGGATGGATCTGCGGTCGGTGGTCACCGAGCCGGCGCAGGCCGACGCCGTGTGTGACCGGATCGCACTCACGGGCGCGCTCGGTGAGAGTCGCGAGCGGGCCCTGCGCCACGTCGCCGAGGCCAAGGCGGCGCTCACAGGTCTCGGCCTCGATGGCCGGCGCCTCCACGCGTTGCAGCTCGTGGCCGACGGCGTGGTCGAGCGCTACGCCTAGAAGTCTTCGGGCAGCACTGCCTCGGCGCGCAGCGCGCCCACGAAGCGGTCGACCTCGTCGGCCATGTTCGCGCGCACCAGGCGGCGATAGTCGGCGGCAAGGGCCTCGGTGCCGGCATCCAAGACGGTGTCGAAGAGCTCGACAACGTCCTGGGCAAAGGTTCCCTCGCGCATCAGCTCGCACTCCGGGCAGCGGATCTCGACGCTCCAGCAATCGTCGCCGGCCTCCGCCCAGGCGGTCGGGTAGGCCAGCTCAGAGCCGCACCCGCGGCAGACGTGCAGGTCGAGGTCTGGATCGAGCACGGGGGCGTGGCCGACACGGCGCGCGCCCTCCTCGCCGAAGTACACGACGTCGATGGTCTTGCCGCTGGGCAACACCACCTTCTTGATGACCTGCTCTGCCTCGTGCCGGCGGGGGTCCATAGGCTGCGTATCGGCACGACCCCCGGCGACTTGAGGAATTAGACTCCCCGGCCCCGTGGTCCTCAGCGACAGAACGATCCGGTCGGAGCTCGAGTCCGGCCGTATAGTCATCGACCCGTTCGATCCCGGGCTGGTTCAGCCGTCGAGCGTCGATGTCCGGGTCGACAGCCGCTTCCGCGTCTTCCACAACGCGCGCTACACCCATATCGACGTCCGCAAGCCGATGGACGACCTCACCGAGCTCGTCCAGGTGCGCGACGGTGACCCGTTCATCCTGCACCCTGGCGAGTTCGTGCTCGGCCAGACGCTCGAGCGAGTCAGCCTGCCCGACGACCTGGTCGCGCGCCTGGAGGGCAAGAGCTCGCTGGGCCGTCTCGGCCTGCTCATCCACTCGACCGCCGGCTTCGTGGACAGCGGCTTCTCGGGCAACCTCACGCTGGAGCTGTCGAACGTGGCCAACCTTCCCATCACAATCTACGAGGGCATGCCGATCGGCCAGATCTCGTTCATGCGCATGGACGGTCCGGTCGAGCACGCCTACGGGTCGAGCTCGACCGGTAGCAAGTACCAGGGCCAATCAGAGCCCACGCCCAGCCGCTTCTTCGAGAACTTCGATCGCGCCGACTGATCCGCAAACTGGTCCCAGGCGAAGACCTACCAACGCTAGAGTTCTTCCTCGCGACCGGCCTCCACACAGGCGCGAGTCGCGCCCCCGACGTATTCAGGAGTCACCATGTTGCCCGGAGTAGGTCTTCCCGAGATCATCATCGTCCTCGTCATTGCGCTGGTCATCTTTGGCCCCAAGCGCCTCCCCGAGCTGGGCAAGTCGCTCGGTAGCGGCATGAAGTCCTTCAAGGAGTCGGTCACCCACGACGACGACGACAAGAAGCTCTCCAAGGCCGACGCAAAGCCCGAGCCTGTGCACGCCGAGAAGTCCGAGAAGACTCCGGCTCCCGGCGGCCAGAGCAGCTAGGTCCTTTCGGACCAGCAGTAGGAGGTCGCGGATCCATGCCGCGCTTCAGGCCCATAGACCACGAAGAACGACTCACGCTCGTCGACCACCTGGGCGAGCTGCGTACCCGACTGATGATCGCGATCTCCGCGTTCTTCGTCGCGTTCGCCGTGTGCTCGTGGCAGAACCACCTGATCCTGCAGATCGTCAACAGGCCGCTTCCGAGCAACCTCGACAAGCCGATCACGCTCGGGATCGCCGAGCAGTTCACGACCACGCTGACCAACTCGGCGTACTTCGCGATCATGCTCTCGCTGCCGATCATCCTGTACCAGCTGTACGCCTTCATCCTGCCGGCGTTCAGCCCGAAGGAGCGCACGGTGGCCAAGCCGCTGTTGCTCATGGTGCCCGTGCTCTTCATCATGGGCGTTGTCTTCTGCTACTTCGTCGTACTTCCGGGCGCGATCAAGTTCCTGCTCAGCTTCAACAGCGACCAGTTCAACACCCAGGTCCGCGCCAAGGACTACTACAGCTTCGTAATGCTCACGATGCTGGCGATGGGGATCGGCTTCCAGGTGCCGGTGGCCATCACGGCGGCCGTCAAGCTCGGCATCACAACCCCTCAAAAGCTTCGCAAGAACCGCCGCTACGCGATCCTCGTGATCGCGGTTCTGGCCGCTTTCCTTCCCACGATCGACCCCGTTACGCTGCTCCTGGAGATGGTGCCCCTTCTCCTACTCTACGAATTCAGCATCTTGTTGTCGGGCTGGATGGTCAAACCGGCACCGCCGGCCGCCGAGGTCGCGGGCGCCGAGAGCGGATGAGGGTAGGCATAGCTACCCTCCCCGGCCATGCTTTTTGATCTTCAGGGAAAGCGCCGTCGGGTGGTTCAGGTCACCTACGTCATGCTCGCCGCGCTCATGGGAGGCGGACTGGTGATCTTCGGGATCGGAGGCGATGTCTCCGGCGGCCTGGCCGACGCCCTCACCGGCAAGGGTGGTGGTGGTTCGGGCGGCAACAACGTCGCCGAGAAGCGGGTCGCGGCCAACCAGAAGAAGCTCGCCACAAACCCAAACAGCGTGGTGCTGCGCAAGGAGCTGACGCGCGGGTATTACCAGCTCGCCGTGGCGGGTGGCTCGGCCGACGGCACCTTTCCCCCCGACGCCAAGGCCGATCTGCGCAAGGCCGCCGCCAACTGGCAGGCCTATCTCAAGCTCACGAGCGCGAAGCCCGACTCGTCGCTCGCGCGACTGGCGCTGCAGATCTATGGCCCCGCGGCGTTGAACAAGCCCACCGAGGCCAAGCAGACCGCCCAGCTGATCGCCTCCAAAGAGAACGACGCCGCTTCGTACCTGTCGCTCGTGCAGTACGCGACCCTCGACAAGGACACGCGAACCGCCGATCTCGCGTCCCAAAAGGCGATCGACCTCGCTCCAGCAGGGCAGAAGAAGGCCGTCGAGGCGCAGATCAAACAGCTGAAGATGCCTCCGCCGAGTCAGAGCCAGGGCGCCACACCGTCGCAATAGGCCGTGGCGCACCCTCGGTAAGGTCCCCAAGGGCACATAGCGGCCACCACCAGAGGAGAGCAGTGAACTTCCACATCGAGGACGAAGAGATCGACGCGCAGACGCACGTCATCAAGCTCGGGGGAGAGATCGACCTCTACACCGCTCCCGAATTCAAGGAGCGCATGGTCGAGCTCATCGAGGCCGGCAAAAACCACATCGTCGTGGACCTCTCCGACGCCACCTTCATCGACTCCACCACCCTCGGCGTGCTCGTCGGCGGGGTCAAACGCCTACGTCCCTCCGGCGGCGGGCTGGCGCTTCAGTGCACCGACCAGAACATCACCAAGATCTTCGAGATCACCGGGCTCGACCGCGTCTTCCCGATCAACGCGACCCGCGAAGAGGCGCTCGGCGCCGTGAAGTCGCAGGCGGCCGAATAGCCCGCTCGCGCGCCGACCTCGTACAATGCCGGTCGGGTCTCTGAGGGACCCGCGCAGCATCCAGGGCCGTTAGCTCAGTTGGTAGAGCAGGAGACTCTTAATCTCAAGGTCGAAGGTTCGAGCCCTTCACGGCCCACTGTGGAAGCGCCTGACGGCGTCATCGTAAGGCTCGTGTGCTCTTCGCACACTTCGCGTCACTCTTCCTTGTCGGCCACTCCCACAGGACGGCAAGGGCGCTCGCGGTAGTCGCGGTCGTGGTACGGGTAAATCGCGAGACCTTCGCACCGCGAGTGTCCTGGACGAGCCCCAGCCGCTTGGGCAGCACCGTGGCCGACCAGACAACGGGCCGTGGCGGCGGCGAGCGCGGCGAGGGCAAGGCGACGACGGCGGCGGTACCGAGAGCGCGACACGTCCGATCCTGACGGCCCGCGCCCGACTACGGGCCACCCGCACGCCGGGCCGGAGTGAGAACATCTGTGCATGAGCGACGAACTGGCGATGCTCGACGGCGTCACGGCCGCGGCCACCGAGACCTTTCTTCCCGTGACCGACGAGGGATTCATCCGCGGGGATGGCGTCTTCGAGGTGATGCGCGTGTACGCGGGACAGCCGTTTCTGATCGAAGAGCATCTCGATCGGATGGAGATCTCCGCGGCAAACTTGCGGTTGGAGGGAGGTGTGCCGCGCGAGGCGCTGGCCGACGAGGCAGTTGCGCTGTTAGCCCAGCGCGATGCCGCCGGCTTCGATGGCTGCCTGCGAATCGTCCTGACCCGTGCCGGGCGCAGGCTGTTGGTCACCGAGCCACTGCCACAGCCGCCCGACCGCCTCCGCGTGGGCTACGTGACCTACGCTCCGACACGGGTGCTGGACGGCGTCAAGTCACTCTCTTATGCCGCCAACATGCTCTGCAGCAGGATCGCGCGGGAACGCGGCTTCGACGAGGCGCTCATGGTCACACCCCACGGCCGCGTGCTCGAGGCGCCGACTTCGTCGTTGTTCTGGGCCGACGCAGACGGCACGCTGTGCACCACGCCGCTGTCCGAGCACATCCTGGCCTCGATCACACGGGCCCACCTGATGGATCTGCTCGAGGTCGAGGAGCGCACGATCACGTCGGAGCAGCTGCTGGACGTGCCCGAGGCATTCATCGCGTCCACCACCCGTGAGGTGCATTCGATAGCGGCCATCGAGGACCGCGAGTTTCCGGAGGTCGGCGAGGTGACCCGCAAGGCGGCGGCGGCCTTCCGCGCGCACGTCGAAGACCTTCTGGGCTAGTCGGAGGCCTCGGCCGCGGGATCCTGCCTGACGCTGCCGTCCATCTGGTAGCGCAGCCACCAGTGCGCGTGATCGGCCAGGCCGCTCCCGGCCGAGAGCACGACGACGGCCGCGCCCAATAGCTTCTTCACCGAATCCATCATGCGCATCTTGACCGTCATCGGCAATCGACCGCAGTTCGTCAAGGCTGCTGCTGTCTCGCGGCTGCTCCGGGAGTCCCATGAGGAGCTGCTCGTGCACACCGGCCAGCACTACGACGACGAGCTCTCGCGCTTCTTCTTCGACGAGCTCGACGTGCCCGCGCCCGACCGCCAGCTCAACGCCGGCGGGGGCTCAAACACCGCGCAGACCGCCCGCATCCTCGGACTGCTCGAGTCGGTGATGGCCGAGGAGGGCCCGGACCTCGTCCTGATCTACGGCGACACCAACTCCACGTTGGCGGCGGCGCTGGCAGCCGCCCAGGCGCGCGTGCCGGTCGCGCACGTGGAAGCTGGGATGCGCTCGTTCGACCGCGCGATGCCCGAGGAGCTCAACCGCGTGCTGGCCGACCACGCCAGCGACCTCCACCTGTGCTCGACCGAGACGGCGGTGGCCAACCTGGAGCGCGAGAGCGTCCCGGGCGAGACCCACCTGGTCGGGGACGTGATGGCTGACGTGTCGCTGCACTTCGGCCCAATCGCGCGTGAGCGCTCGAACGCCCTGGCCGAATACGAACTGGAGCCGGGGACCTATGTGCTGGCCACTGCGCACCGCGCGGGCAACGTCGACGACCGCGGCCGGCTGGAGCGGCTCGTCGAGTTGCTCGAGGCGCTGCCCGAGACCTGTGTGTTGCCCCTGCATCCGCGCACCGCGGCGCGGCTGGATGAGTTCGGCCTGCGCCGCCGCCTCGAGGCCGCTGGCCACCTGCGCCTGCTGCCCCCGCTCGGCTACCTCGACTTCATGCGGCTGGCCATGGACGCCCGCGCCGTGCTCACCGATTCGGGGGGTGTGCAGAAGGAGGCATACCTGCTCGGCGTGCCGTGCGTGACGCTGCGCGAGACCACTGAATGGGTGGAGACCGTCGCCGCAGGCTGGAACGTGCTGGTGGGCCTCGACACGGCGGCGGCGCTTGCCGCCCTGCGAGAGGGTCCGCCACCGGCGGAGCGTCCCGAGCTCTACGGCGGCGGCCGGGCGGCGGAGCGGATAGTTGCGGTGATCTCGGCCTACACTCCCGGGCCATGAAGGTTGGCGTCATCGGCATGGGCTATGTGGGACTCCCGCTCGCCCTCGCGTTTGCGGAAGAGGGGCACACCGTGGTCGGGATCGATTCCGACCCCGCACGGGCGGCTGCCCTGAACGCCGGCGAGAGCTACATCGAGGACGTGACCAACGAGCGTCTGGCGGGCATCGCGGATCGGTTCAGCGCCGGCACCCGCTACGCCGAGCTGGCCGACGCCGATGCGGTGCTCATCGCGGTCCCGACCCCGCTCACCCGCAACCGCGAGCCCGATCTCGGTCCGTTGCTCTCGGCCGGGGCCTCGCTCTCGAGCGTGCTCCGCGCGGGCCAGCTCGTGGTGCTCGAGTCCACCACCTATCCGGGCACAACGCGCGACCAGCTCGTGCCCCTGCTCGAGGAGTCGGGCCTGGCGGCGGGCCGCGACTTCAACGTCGCCTTCTCACCCGAGCGGATCGACCCCGGCCGCACCGACTACACGATGCGAAACACGCCAAAGGTGGTCGGCGGGCTGACCGACGCGTGCCTCGAGCGGGCAGTGGCGCTCTACGAGCTGGTCTGCGATGAGGTCGTGCAGGTCTCGGGACCCGAGCCGGCGGAGCTCTCGAAGCTGCTCGAGAACGTCTTTCGCTCGGTCAACATCGCGCTGGTCAACGAGCTGGCCATGCTCTGCGAGCGGATGGGCATCGACATCTGGGAGGTGGTCGAGGCCGCGGCCACCAAGCCCTACGGGTTCATGCGCTTCAACCCCGGCCCCGGGATGGGCGGCCACTGCCTGCCCGTCGACCCGTTCTACCTGGCGTGGAAGGCACGCGAGTACGGCCAGCCCACCGAGTTCGTCGAGCTGGCCGGCGAGGTCAACCAGCGCATGCCGGAGTTCTGTGTAGAGCTGATCGCTCACGCGCTCAACGATCACTCCAAGGCGGTGCGAGGATCGAGGATCGCGATCCTCGGCGTGTCCTACAAACCCGGGGTGGGCGACCTCCGCGAGTCGCCAGGCTTGAAGATCATGAAGATGCTCGACGAGATGGGAGCGGAGCTTGTCTACCACGACGACTTCGTTCCGGAGCTGAGCGAATTCGAGTTGACCGCCGACCCGCTCGACGAGGCGCTCGAGGGAGCGGACTGCGCGGTCATCGTGACCGCCCATCCGGGCCTTGACGTGCAGGCCGTGGTGGATGGTGTGCCCTCGGTCGTGGACTTCAGGGGCGTGACGCGCGGGCTCAAGTCGACTCACATCGTGCGCCTGTGAGTCGACCCGCCGTCATCAAGGTCGCGGTGGTCGGCCTCGGGTACTGGGGACCGAATCTGGCGCGCAACTTCGACCGGCTGCCCGACGTCGAGCTCGCGTGGATCTGCGATGCCGACGAGCAGACGCGCACTACGCTCGCCGAGGCCTTCCCCGAAGCGCGCGCCACAGCAGACCTCGACGAGCTGCTGGCTGATCCCGAGCTCGACGCCGTCGCAGTGGCCACCCCGGTGCCAACCCACGCGGCGCTCGCGCAGCGCGTCATGGCCGCCGGCAAGAACTGCTTCGTGGAAAAGCCCCTGGCGCAGTCGGCGGCTGACGCCGAGCAGGTGGTCGAGGCCGCACGGGCCGCGGGCCGCACGCTCATGGTCGGCCACCTGCTCGAGTACCACCCCGGTCTCGAGATGCTCAACGACCTGGCGACGACCGGCGAGCTCGGCGACATCCACTACATCTATGGCAACCGGCTGAACCTCGGCAAGCTCCGTGCCGAAGAGAATGCGCTCTGGAGCCTCGGCGCTCACGATGTCTCCGTGCTGCTACGCCTCGCCGGCGAAGAGCCCGACGAGATGAACGCGATGGGCGAGTCCTACATGCGGCCCGGGATCGAGGACGTCGTCTTCTGCTTCCTGCGCTTCCCGTCGGGCCTGGCGGCCCATCTCCACCTCTCGTGGCTCGACCCCCACAAGGAGCGTCGCTTCACGGTCGTGGGGTCCAAGAAAATGGCCACGTTCGACGACATGGAGCTCGAACGCAAGCTCACCGTGTACGACAAGGGCTTTGACCAGGATGCCTCGTCCTATGGCGAGTACATCACGCGGTCGGGAGACATCTACAGCCCCCGGATCCCCAACCAGGAGCCGCTGCGGCTGGAATGCCAGCACTTCATCGACCGGATCCGCGACGGCAAGGCCCCGCGCTCGGATGGCGAGAGTGGCCTGAGGGTCGTGCGGGTGCTCGAGGAGCTGCAGCGGTCACTGGACGAGAGCCGGCGTGCTCAGCCCGTCTGACCGCGCCCCCGGGCTGCTGCTGGGCGACGGCGTGCAGGTGCCGCGGGTGGTCCAGGTCGGAGGCCACGTGATCATCCATTCGGGGGTGCTGCTCGGCCACGACGTGCGCGTGCAAGATGGGGTGGTAATCGGAAAGCCGCTCGCGCTCGGGCCCCAGTCGACAGCTTCGACCGAGCCGGCGCCGCTCACGCAGGTCGGCGATGGAACGACCCTGTGCGCCGGCGCCGTGATCGTGGCGGGGGCGTCCATAGGGTCGGGCTCGGTGATCGGCGACCAGTCACAGGTGCGCGAGCGGGCGGTAATCGGTGACGGCACCGTCATCGGCCGCGGCAGCGCAGTGGACAACGACGTGGTTGTCGGCGACCGCGTGCGTGTGCAGAGCAACTGCTACCTCACCGCCTACTCGGTGATCGAGGACGACGTGTTCGTGGCGCCGGGTGTCACGTTCACAAACGACGACACGATGGGCCGTCATGGCCCCGATTACCAGCTCCTCGGCGCCACGCTGCGGCGGGCCTGCCGGGTGGGCGGGGGCGCCGTGCTCACCCCCGGGGTTGAGATCGGTCAGGAGGCGTTCGTGGCGGCGGGCGCCGTGGTCACAAGGGACGTGCCCGCGCGTGCCGTGGTGATGGGGGTGCCGGCGCGCGCCGTGCGCAGCGTCGAGGACGAGGACCTGCTGGAGCGGTGGCGATAGCTCAGGCGCGTCCGCGCGCCTGAAGTAGGGTCGGGTCCGTGAGCCGCCGACGCGCAACGAGTCTTCGGCCCGGCCCGCCGACCATCGTGCTTGCCGTGCTCGCCGTGGGTGCGACAGCCGCCGCCACCGTGGTGGAGTTCGGGCGGGTGTGGCGCCGCGGGAGCGCGCCGTTGCCCGCCGACACTGACGATCCGCTGCGCGCCGCGGCCGAGGCAGCCGTCGAGACCGCCGAGGTGGCGCGCGAGGGCTACCGCGGTGGCTCGCGGCGCGAGAACGCGGTGTTCAACATGCTCGGCTCCTTCGTGCTCACGTTCCTAGTAGCGCGATCGATCGCATGGACGCTGCGGGCGCGACCCACGTTTGGCCCATTCCGCAACCTGCAGGTCGGCAGGCGCCACATCCACCACTTCGTGCCGGGCATCGTCTTGGCGTTCGGCGCCGGGGGAGTCGGGATCGTGAGCCGCAACCAGGGCCTCGAGCCGTGGCTGGCGGTGCCGTTCGGCGCGGGGGCCGGCCTCACCCTGGACGAGTCGGCGCTGCTGCTCGAGCTCGACGACGTCTATTGGTCGGAGGAGGGCATCCTCAGCGTGCAGATCACGCTCGCGGTGACGGCGCTCCTCGCGTCGCTGGCGCTTGCGGCCCGGTTCCTGCGCCGGGGCGAGCAGACTGTGCTGGAAGAGACCGCCCCGGCATCGGTATAGAGTCGGACCATGGAATCGGGATCCGGTCCTCAGAGTCCGCGCGAACCCTTCGGCCCCGGGTCGGCCGGCTATGGACCGGGAAACCCACCCGGCCCGGCCAAGGGCCCCCAGAGCCCGGCGGGTGATACCCCGCCCCAGGGTCCACAGGCGCCCCAGCCGCCGGACCCGGATTCACCAGCGCCCGAGTCTCCGGCCCCCGAGGCTCCCCTCCCCGGGCCACAGGCTCCCCAGCCCGCCGAGGGCCAGCTCTGGGCCCCGCCCGGCGGCGCCGGTGCCCCGCCTTCTGATCCCCAGGCGCCCCCGCCTCCGCCTGGCAGCCCACAATCGCCCACCTACGGCGGCCCGGTCCCTCCCGGTGGGTGGCAGCAGCCCGTGGCCCAGCCACAGTTCCGGGCGGATCCCGGTCAGCTGGCCGGCTGGGGCGTGCGCTTCGGCGCGGCCATCATCGATGGCCTGATCGTGAGCATCCCGG
>JBBRYL010000021.1:0-42663 GCA_038237685.1 Solirubrobacterales bacterium
GCTGCCGGCCTGGTGATCGCGGCGGGCACCTTCCGTGGCGGCAAGCTCGTGCGGGAGGAGCCGCAATCGAATCCGGCGGCCGACCCCGAGATCCTGGGCGCCGAGCGAAAGCTCGAGATAGTGCTCAGCGCCACCGTCGGCGGACGGTCGGTCGAAGAGGTCTGCGCCGAGCAGAAAATCTCGGAGGCCGCGTTCTACGAGTGGCGCGACGTGACGCTCGCGGCGGCCGCGGGCGCGCTCGAGGAGTCGCCGGGCCTCGAGCGCTGACTAGCGCAGCAAAGTGCGCGAGTCCGGACCCTGGTGCTCCTCGGCCATCGCCGTGATGGCGTCGACCGTGCGGCGCAGCTCGCCGATCGCGGGCTCGGCGTACTCGCCCATCCGCTCGGCCTCGCGCTCGAACGCCAGGGCCAGCTCGCGGTAGTACACGCGCGTGGCCAGGCCCTGGCCCTGGCCAAAGCGGGCCCACAGGGCGTCCCCACAGGTGCGGTAGTCCAGCAGGATCGAGCGGGCGTTGTGCAGCTTGTCGGCCAGGCACACGCGCAGCGCCGCCGGGCTCTTGCCCGCGAACGCGTCGACGTAGGCGCGCTTGCGCCGATACCACGGCGCCTTCTGATCGCCCTCGTCGACCGAATCGCTGTTGGCCAGCACGATGCCCGCCACATCGGCGCCGAAGGCCTGCTCGATTTCCCGCAGGGCCGCTGACCCACCACCGTCCTCGACCACATCGTGCAGCAGCGCGCCGATGGCCTCGTCCTCGTCGCCGCGCATCTCGAGCACCAGCGACGCGACCGCCAGCAGGTGGGCCGAATACGGCACCGGCGTGCCCTTGCGCAGGTGCCTGGCGTGGTGTCGCGTGGCGAAATGAAGCGCCGCGTCGAACCGCTCGGTCAGCAGCGGCGTGTCGGTGAACTCCTCCGCCATCAGCCCGTGAGCGAGGTGGGCCCGAGCGGGAGGGCCTCGATGAAGTGCAGGCAGCGAGGGAGCCTCATGGGAGGCGACGATACGCTCTCGGCATGTCCAGCGAGCCCACGCTCCCCCTCCTCGGCGGCTGCGGCTGCGGCGCCGTGACCTTCGCCCTAAAAGAGGCGCCGATCGCCGCGGCGTACTGCCACTGCCGCCGCTGCCAGCACCGGACCGGCACCGCGGTGCAGGCGTCGGCAAAGATCGATCCCGACTCGATCACGATCGCCAAGGGCGAACAGCACCTACGCGGGTGGGAGCCGCCCGACGGCCTCGAGAAGGTGTTCTGCGAGCTGTGCGGCTCGCACCTGTTCGGGCGCGATTCGGCGACCGGCGCGATCACCGTCGTGCGCATGGCGGCGTTCGACGACGACCCGGGCGTGCGCCCAGCCGCGCACCAGTTCGTGGCCTACGCCGCCCCGTGGGAGGAGATCCGCGACGACGGCCTGCCGCGCTTCGACGAGCGCATCCCCAACGCCTGATCGGGACGGTGGCCCCAGGGGCCGGCGAGCGCATCGAGCGCGAGGTCGATTCGCACGCCGCTAGATTCGCACCAATGAAGGCCACAGTGATGTACGAAGCCGGCGACGTACGCGTCGAAGATGTCGAGGATGCGGCGATCGCCGACCCGACCGACGCGGTCGTGCGGATCACGCACTCCTGCATCTGTGGCAGCGACCTCTGGCCGTACAAGTCGATGGAGGCCAAGGAGGGGGGCAACCGGATGGGCCACGAGTTCATCGGCGTGGTCGAGGACGTCGGCTCAGACGTCTCCGGCGTGTCCGCCGGCGATCTGGTGATCTCCCCCTTCACGTGGTCTGACGGCACCTGCGAGTTCTGCGGCGAAGGGCTGCACACCTCGTGCCGCAACTTCGGCGTCTGGGGCAACGAGGGCAACGGCGCCCAGGCCGAGGCCATCCGCGTGCCCTGGGCCGACGGCACGCTCGTGAAGGTCGGCTCAGAGCTCGACGAGGCCCTGCTTCCCTCGCTCCTGACGCTGTCGGACGTGTTCAGCACCGGCCACCACGCGGCCGTGAGCGCGGCCGTCGAGCCCGGCAACATCTTGGCCGTCGTCGGCGACGGCGCCGTGGGCCTGTGCGGCGTGCTCGCCGCCAAGCGTCTCGGCGCCGAGCAGATCATCCTGCTGGGCCGCCACCAGGACCGCACCGACATCGGCAAGGACTTCGGCGCGACCGACATCGTGCCCGAGCGCGGCGACGAGGCGATCGAGAAGGTCCGCGAGCTCACTGGCGGCGACGGTGCCCATTCCGTGCTCGAGTGCGTCGGCATGCCGGAGTCATTCGAGACCGCGGCGGGAGTCGTGCGCGCCGGCGGCAACATCGGCCGCGTGGGGGTGCCCCAGGACGGCAAGCTCCCGGGCGCGCGCTCGATGTTCCTCAAGAACGTGACGATCAGCGGCGGCATCGCGCCCGCCCGCGCCTACATCGAGGAGCTCCTGCCCGACGTGCTCGAGGGCAAGGTCGAGCCGGGCAAGGTGTTCGATGACACGATCGCCATGGACGAGGTGCCCGCCGGCTACCAGGCGATGAACGACCGCGAGACGATCAAGGCGCTAATCAAGCCGTAGGTAGGGTCCCCGCGCGTGAACGCTCCCGACGGCTTCGAGCCGTACCCCGATCAAGGTCCCTTCCTCGAGGCCATCGGCCCCATTCAGATTCGCCCCGGGGCCGACGAGCTGGTGCTCGGGCTACGCGCCGAAGAGCGTCACTTAAACCACCGGGGAACCGTGCAGGGCGGTCTGCTCTCCACCTTCGTCGACTTCGCCCTTGGCAGGGCGATCGACCGGGACGCAGACGACGATCACGACCGCGCGACCGTGAGTCTCACAGTCGATTTCCTGAAGCCGGCCAATCCAGGGGACTGGATCGAGTCGCGCACAAAGGTGGATCGCGTGGGCGGCACGCTGGCGTTCGCCGACTGCTCGCTCACGGTCGAGGGCCGCGAGATCGTGCGCTCTCGCGCCGTGTGGGTGGTGGCGGGCTAATGGCCAGCACGCACCCACGCCACGCCCAGCCACGGCGTCGGCCGGCGCGCCGTCAATCCAGGGTCCGCAGGCGGAAGATCTCGACCTGCTCGGCCATCCCGCGCACCCCGACCGAGCCGGCGGGATCCCAGGCGATCGCCGGCCCGACCGCCTCGACGGTGGCCGCCGTGGCCACCATGTCGTCGGCGCCGGCGGCTCCCAGCAGGCGCGCCGCGAGGTTGACCGCACTGCCGAAGTAGTCGCCCTCGCGCGCGATCGCCGTGCCGGTGTGCACGCTCGCGTGGATCGGGGGCGCGTCGAGTGCCCGCATGCCCTCGATCACCCTGGCCCCGACTGCGACGGCCACGGCCGGGTCGGAGTAGACGAGCATGTAGCCGTCGCCGAGGGCCTTTACGAAGCGCACCTCCGGTCCACGCTCGCGCGCAATGACCTCGGCGAAGTGATCGATGGCGGCGACCGCGGCACCGTCGCCGCGCTCCTGGGCGAACGCGGTGAAGTCCTTGAGGTCGCAGAACAGGAACGTGACGGTGACCGATCCGGGCAGATGGCCGCTTTCGCTCTCGGCCGCCCGCACCATCTCCTGGGCCATGTGATGCTCGAGCCAGCGGCGGTGCACGCCCAGGATGAGCGGACCCGACACCGGCAGCAGCCGTGCGAACACGTCCCTGGTGGCCGTGAGCGCGGCGAGCGGATCGTGGCCCTCGCGCAGTCGCGGCTCGACGTAGAGCCGGAACAGCTGGACCTCGGTCTGTGCTATCCGCGCCAGCAGCCGGCCGTAGACGCGCGCGACCTGCAGACCGACCTCCGGCGGCCACACGTCGCGCATCTCGTGCAGCCGCATGAAGATGTCGGCCTCCTCCTCGGTGAAGTCCGGCTCGTGCTCGTCGTCGATCGGCAGGCCGAAGGCCTCCCAGAACATGCGCACCTCCTCGAGCGGCGGCCCGCCGCGCGCGGCGACGTCTGCGGCACTGAGCGTGCGCTCGGCCATCTCGGGCAGCAGGACCGAGTCGAAGATGGCGTCCTCGGGGCGGCCGCGTCCCACCGCCCGGCGGATGGCGTCCTCGGGTAGGCCGAGGGCCCGAAGGGTCTCGGTGGCATCGGCCGCGTCGTCGTGGTCGTCCGCGATGGTCACATCATCGCGCCGCGGAAGCCGTTCACGCGTGGCCGAGCGCACACTCACGTATTCAGCTGGCCCAGAAGCCAGCGCGCGTGTGTGATCACCCGCTCCACCGTGTAGTGCTCGGGATCGGTGATCAGCAGCCGTGCGCCCTCGTCGGAGAAGGCCGTGAGCATCCGCGCGGTCAGCTCGGCGTCGGGTGACTCGCGACCCGGGCCCAGGCCCGGCCCCACGTTGCGCGCCAGCTGGGCAACGATGTCCGCGCGGCCGCGCGCGATCTTCTCGTGCAGCGAGTCGGGCGCTCCCTCCGGCGGCATGAGCACCAGCCGCCACGTACCGGGATCAGCGCTCACGGCCTCGAGGTATCCGCGCAGCGAAGTGAGCAGCATCTCGACCGGGTCGCCGCTGGACAGGTCGTAGTCGATCACGTCATCGAGCTGGGCGATCGAGCGGTGCATCTCGCGTTCCACCAACGCATCGAGCAGGCCGGGCAGATCGTGGAAGTGGCCATAGATCACGGGCCTGGTGATGCCCGCGTCGCGCGCCACGGCCTCGATCGAGACCGCGTAGAACCCGCGTTCGGTCACGATCGCCTTGGTCACGTCGAGCAGCTGCTCGCGCCGCTGCGGCGCGGCCATCCGGGATGCCTTGTGCGCTTTCACAGCCATGGCCACCTTGCATCTTACATGAGTGTAAGTTACACTGGCGTAATGAGCGAAGACCTACCGCAAGACGTTGACATCGCCATCATCGGCGCCGGCTTCTCCGGCCTCGGCACCGCCATCCGGCTCAAGCAGGAGGGATACCGCGATTTCGTGGTGCTCGAGCGTGGCGACGATGTCGGCGGCACCTGGCATTTCAACACCTACCCCAACTGCGGCTGCGACGTGCCGTCGCACCTCTACTCCTTCTCGTTCGCGCCCAACCCCGACTGGACGCGCACCTACTCCAAGCAGCCTGAGATCCGTGCCTACCTGCGCCGCACGGCCGACCAGTTCGGCGTGCGTCCCCACATCCAGACCGACACCACCGTGGAGTCGGCCGACTGGGACGAGGACACCCGGCGTTGGAACGTGACAACCGACCGCGGCACCGTGAGTGCGCGCGTGCTCGTGGCGGGCATGGGCCCGCTGGCCGAGCCGCGCATCCCCGAGATCGAGGGCCTCGACGACTTCGAAGGCCAGGTTATGCACTCGGCCCGGTGGGACCACTCATACAACCTCGCAGGCAAGCGCGTGGCCTCGATCGGCACCGGCGCCTCGGCCATCCAATACGTGCCGGCCATCCAGCCAGACGTCGAGCAGCTGCACGTGTTCCAGCGCACGGCGCCGTGGATCATGCCCCACACCGACCGTCAGACCTTGGGCTTCGAGCGCCGGCTGTACGGGGCCTTCCCGGCCCTCGAGCGCCTGGTACGCGGCGGCGTCTACGCCGGGCGCGAGACGCTCGTGCTCGGCTTCGTCAAGCAACCCAAGCTGATGCGCTTGGTCGAGAAGCTGGCCCGCAAGCACATCGAGCGCCAGGTGCCCGACCCCGCCATGCGCGAGCAGGTGACGCCCGACTACACCATCGGCTGCAAGCGGATCCTGCCGTCCAACCGCTGGTATCCCGCCCTGGGCGAGGACAACGTCGAGCTGGTGGTAACCGGCGTGTCCGAGGTCCGGGCAAACTCGGTGGTCGACTCCGAGGGCGTGGAGCGGGAGGTGGACGCCATCATCTTCGGCACTGGCTTCCAGGTGACCGACATGCCCGTCGGCAAAGCCGTGACCGGCCGCAACGGCGCGACGCTCGACGACGCGTGGAAGGGCAGCCCCAATGCGTATCTGGGCACCTCGGTGCCGGGCTTTCCCAACATGTTCCTGCTGCTGGGCCCCAACACGGGCCTCGGCCACAACTCGATGATCTACATGATCGAGTCCCAGATCGCCCACGTGCTGGACGCGCTGGACACCATGCGCAAGCGCGGCGCCGACGAGGTCGAGGTCCGCTCCGACGCCGCGGACGCGTTCAAGGCAGAGGTCGACAAGCGACACGAGGGCGCGGTGTGGAACACCGGCTGCGCCAGCTGGTACCTCGACGACACCGGGCGCAACGCCACGCTCTGGCCCGACTGGACGTTCCGTTTTCGCCAGCGCACGGCCCGATTCGATCCCGACAAGTACTCGCTCACAAAGAAGCCCGCCGAGCGCGAGCCGGTGGCGACATGAACAAGCGTGTGATCATCACCGGCGCGGCCGGCGGCCTTGGCAGCGCGGCGGCGGCCGAGCTGCGGCGGCAGGGCGCCACCGTCGTCGGCCTCGACCTGAGGGCCGATGGCGAACAGGTGCTCGAGTGCGACATCCGCGACCAGGCGTCGGTCGATGCCGCGGTGGCCGCGGCCATCCAGAAGCTCGGCGGAGGCGTGGATGTCCTGATCAACAACGCCGGCGTGGGCGATCCCCAGAGCGCGGGCGAGGCGCCCGACGACAAGGCGCTCGCGGTGATCGACATCAACCTCGTGGGCGCCTGGCGCGTGACCTCGGCGGCGCTACCTGCGCTGCGCGAGTCGCGCGGGCGCGTGGTCAACGTGGCGTCGGGCCTGGCCCACTTCACGGCGCCATTCTCAACCGCCTACACGATGGCCAAGCGTGGCCTCGTTGGCTACTCCGACTGCCTGCGGCTGGAGCACGGGGACAAGATCACCGTCTCGACCATCTATCCCGGCTACATCCGCACCGCGATCCACGACGTGTCCAAGGAGCAGGGCATGGGCCTCGAGGGCGCCGTGCCCGCCGAGACCATCCAGGACGCCGCTCTGGCGTTCGCGCGTGCGGCTCTTTCGGACAAGCCGGTCCGCGACCTGGCCACCACCCGCAACGGCACCGTCAACTACGCGCTGGTCAAGCTGGCCCCGCGCGGCGCGATCGACGCGCTGACCAGGTGGCAGATGAAGCGCCTGGCGCGCAAGGGACACTTCGACAACTCAGAGATGACGAGGGTGTTCGCGGCGGACATGAAGGGCTGAGCGCGACCC
The DNA here is from genome assembly GCA_038237685.1 of Solirubrobacterales bacterium. GTDB lineage: Bacteria > Actinomycetota > Thermoleophilia > Solirubrobacterales > Thermoleophilaceae > JAAYBF01. The sequence goes on from JBBRYL010000021.1 coordinate 7,096, forward strand.
GGCCCATGTCGCTTCGTGCATAGTCTCGAAGCGATGTCCAGGTGGCCCAAGAAAGCCGGTGCGGATCCGAGGCTGCTGCTCTTGGGCATCACCGTGGTTGGTGCTGTGCTGCGTTTCTCCACGCTCGGAGTCCAGAGCCTCTGGTTCGACGAGTCGTTCACCATCCTCCAGCTGCGCCAGCCCCTTGGGCAGTTCCTGGCGGGTATGGACCTCTACCAGGCCACTCCCCCCTTCTACTACCTCCTGGCGTGGCCCTGGGAGCGGATCATCGGCGACGGAGCCGTCGGCATGCGCTCGCTGTCGGCGGTCCTCGGCACCGCGACCGTGCCTGTCGTGTTCCTGACGGCTCGGACACTGTTCTCGAACGCCGCGGGCCTGGTGGCCGCGGCATTGGTGGCCACCAGCCCGACGCTCGTCTGGTACTCCCAGGAAGCGCGCCCATATGCGTGTCTGGTGCTGCTGACCAGTACAGCGCTGCTCTTCCTCGCACGCGCCCTCAGGGATGGCGCCGGCCGCGATGTGACGGGGTTCGCGATCGCCTCCGCCCTGGCGATCGCGACGCACTACTTCGCGGCGTTCCTCGTCGTGCCCGCGGCACTGTTCTTGCTTCACCGTCGCCGGGACCGGTTTGCCCTGGCTGCCCTTGCCGCAGCGCTGGTGGCCGCACTGGCGGTGCTGCCGTTGGCGCTCGCCCAACGGGCGAGGGGAGGCGGCAGCTACATCGCGAACACACCCATCGTAAGTCGAGCATGGGAGATAGCCCGACAGTTCGTGGCCGGACTCACCCTCGCCCCCGGGCCCATCTTCGGTCTGCTCGGTGCGGTGCTCCTCACCGCCGGCCTGATCTCAGTGATCGTGCTCACCCGAGGTGGTGAGAGACGTAGCGCCGCCATCACCCTCACGTTGTTTGCATGCGCGGTCGGGATCCCGCTCATAATGGCCCTCGGAGGAGAGAACTTTTTGCTCTTGCGGAACCTGCTCTCGGGCTGGGTTCCCCTGGCGCTCGCCGCAGCGGGTGGCTTCGCCGCCACGCGGGCCAGGCCCTTCGGCCTGGCGGCTGGGGCAGGCCTGGCGCTGGTGTTCGCAGCCATCTCGGTGGGGGTGGCAGCCACCCCGAGCTTCCAGCGCAGTGACTGGCGCGGGATCTCGAGTGCACTCGACGCTCGACCGGCCTCCCGAGCCATCATTTCCGAGCCCTACTGGAGCACCGCGGCCATCAACGTCTATCGCCCTCACAGCTACGTCCCGGGAGCGAACGTGCCCGTGCGCGTCTCGGAGCTGGCGCTCGTCGGGCCCGACGCTCCCTCACCTGCCGTGGCCAGGAGTGTGCGCTCCTCGATCTCCAGACTTCGGCTGGGCCGGGGATCGGTGCGCCTCGGCCGGACATTGCAGATACGTGATTTGAAGCTCACCGTGCTGGTCCTCGACCCACCGCGCTCTCTGACCCCCGAGGAGCTCCAGCGCGCCGGCCTCGCCAAGACCCCTGGCGCGGTGCTCTATGACCCGCGCTAGGTGGCTTCCTCGCTAGCGCCTCGTGCTAGCCCGGGACGGGTCGGCCTTGGCTCTCCGCCATCAGGCCCAAGCTCACCCACTGCCAAACGAAGTAGCTGTTGTCACCCTGACCGTCGCAGTACTGTCGCCAGGACTCGCGGACAGCGTCCTTTCGCAGCCACGTATCCCCGTAGGCGTCGAGGCTCGTCTCGATACATCCGTCGGCCCAGTCACGCAGGGGGCCGCGCAGCCATTCGCGCTGAGGTGTCTGCAGCGGTCGCTTGGGCGCCTCGACCACGCCGTCCGGCGCCAGCTGCCCGGCGAGCCTGCGCGGGAGCCACTTGCGCGTCTCGCCGCGCAGCTTCAGATCCTCCGGCTGCCGCAGGGCCAGCTCGAACAGCCGATGGTCGAGAAACGGGGAGCGCAGCTCGGTGGATGCGCGCATCGAGATGCGGTCGTTGAAGCGCACCGCACGCGGGATCTTCGTGAAGCGAACATCGCGGTACTGGGCGTTTCGAAGCGGGTCAGGGAAGGGCCGCGGGGCGGCGAAGGGCTCTGCCAGCACCCGGAACTCGTCGGTAAGGCAATCTCCCTTGGCGGTCGCGGAGGCGGTCCCCTGCACCAGGCCGACCGGTCTTCCCTCCGCGGCAGCGCGGTAGTAGTCATAGCCCGCCCACTGCTCGTCCATGCCCTGTCCATCGAGCAGCACGACGATCCCCAGCTCGCGCGCGCGTTCGAACAGCTTCGCGTAGGCCAGCGTCGGCAGGCCCCCGAACGGCTCGGACTGGTGGGCGTGCACCGAGGCTGCCAGCGCGGGCACCTCGTCGGGCTCGAGCACGCAGACCTCCCATGGGTGGTTGGTCTGATCGAGCATCTGGCGCGCCCACGGCAACTCGTCGTAGCGGTCATCGCCGGTGGCGAACGTAAAGGCGGTGGCCGAGCTGTCGGTACCCTGGGCGCGGTGCACCAGGCCCAGGAGGATCGAGGAATCAAGTCCCCCGCTGAGGTTGATCCCCACCGGCACGTCGGCGTGCAGGCGTAGCTTCACGCTGTCGGTGAGCAGGTCGAGAAATTCCGCCTGGACCTCGTCGACGGGACGATCGTCCAGCTCACCAACCACGTGCTCGGCAACGTCGTACCAGCGCTCAATCTCGCACCGCCCTTCCTGCCAGCGCAGTAGGTGTCCGGCCGGCAGCGGCTCGATCTCGCGCCAGAAAGTGCGCGGGGCCTGCTCCAGAAGGCCGTGGGTCATGTACGTCGACCAGGTCACCGGATCGGGCTCCATGGGCGTGCCGGCGGCGTGCAGCGCCTGGATCTCGCTGGCGATCATGAGGCCGCCACCGGGACGGTGCCGATAGTAGAGTGGCTTTTTCCCGAAGCGATCCCGGACGGCGAGCAGCCGCTTCTCGCGCCCGTCCCACAGCAGGAAGCTGAACATCCCCACGAACTTGTCCAGGCAGGCCTCGCCCCAGCGCTGGTACGCGGCCAGGATCACCTCGGTATCGGTGTTGGTCCGGAAAGGAAAGCTCTGAAGCTCGGCTCTCAGCTCGCGGTAGTTGTAGATCTCGCCGTTGAAGGCAATCCAGAACCGACCGTCGGGATCGGCCATCGGCTGGAGACCGGCGTCGCTGAGATCGATGATGCTGAGCCGGTTGAAGCCCAATCCCACGAGCTCACCCCCGTGCGTGGAGTCGATGTGGATGGAAGTAGCGTCAGGGCCACGATGATCCTGGGCAGCGACTATCGCATCGAGCTCTCCACGCTCGCTCCCTGCTCCGAAGACGCCTGCGATTCCACACATAGGGCCCGGTTACCCACCACCGCGCGATGAGGTTTCCGTTCACGACCATTCAGTTCGAGGAGAGCGCATTCTACGGGCGCGTCGCCGGCGCGCTGGCCGCGCGCGGCCATCAGCCTGCCCACCTGACAATCCCTCGCCTCGCGGCCCGCACCGACGCTGCCGCCGGACGCGAGCCGGCCTTGGCCTAGCGGCCCCTCGCGGTGGCCGCCGAGGGGACTCTCCGGACGGGCCTGGAGGTCACGCTGTGCGAGCTGGACCACGGCGGTACCACGCGCGCGGCGCGCTCTCTCCAGCGCGCGCTGGCGGCCCGGGGCGACGTGCAGGTCGTACCCGTGTCCCAGCCCGGCAAGCCGCGACCCGGCCCGTCCGGGCGTATCGGGCGCGGCCTCTCGCGTGAGCTCTCGTGGCTGCCGGTGCGGCTGGCCGCGGAGAGCACGCGCCTCGGCCTCGACCTGCTGCACTGCCCCGGGCCGCTGGTTCCGGCCCGCTCGACCGTGCCGCTGGTGGTGACAATCTTCGACGCGCTGCCGTGGCGTCACCCGGAGTGGCTCACCCGGGCCAACGTGGCCAGCCACCGCCTGGTGGTACGGCGCGGGGTGCGGCGAGCCGACGCCGTGATCACCGCGTCTCAGCACGCGCGCGGGGAGATCGCGCAGGCCTACGACATCGAGCCCGAGCGGATCCACGTGGTGCCGCTCGGCGTAGACGAGTCGTTTGCCCCCGGCGAGGCGCCCGAGGGCGTACTGGCCGGGCTCGGCGTGAGGGGGCCGTTCGTGCTCACCGTGGGGACGCTGCAGCCACGCAAGAACATCGAGGCGGTGGTGTCGGCGTTCGAGCGACTGGTGGCCCAGGGGGCGGATCTCGCTCTCGTCCTGGCGGGCGGAGCCGGCTGGGGCGAGCGCCAGACCGCGGAGCGGGTCCGGCTGAGCTCTGCCCGCGACCGGATCGTGCTGGCCGGCCACGTGACCGACGCCCAGCTGCTGGCGCTCTACCGCGCGGCCCTGTGCTTCGTGTTCCCGTCACGGTACGAGGGCTTCGGGCTTCCAGTGCTCGAAGCTATGGCCGCAGGGGCCCCGGTGGTGTGCAGCGACCGGACGAGCCTGCCCGAGGTGGCGGGTGACGCCGCGACGCTGGTCGCGCCCGACGACGTCGATGGGCTGGAGCGCGCGATCGGTCTCGTGGCTTCGTCGCCGGAGGCACGCGCCGCGATGGTACAGCGCGGGCTGGCTCGGGCGGCGCGTTTCACCTGGGAGCGCTGCGCGGACGAGACCGTCGGCGTCTATCGCCTCGCTCTCGGCGGCGGCTGAGGTTGCTCCCTGCAGACGCCGGCAGCGCCCACGTCGACGGCAGGGTGGGATCGCTCTACTAGGACCCGGTACTCTCGCTATCCTCACGGGCCGTGCGGTGGGCGAGCGTTCCTGAGCCATTGCGACCGCGTCGATTGGCATCAGCTACCGCGGGGGGTAGCAAGCCCGTGGCGACGAGAGCCTCGAGCGTGTCGAGAAGGGCCTTGGGTCGTGTGGCGACAGCGGAGGGGGGGGTGGCCCTGCTGTCGGCGGCGTTCATCGGAGTCAGCGCAGTCTGGCTTTTCATCGATCAGGCGGCACCGCATGGCACGGACTCCATGCGTCACTTCAAAGCGGTCTTCGACATCCGTGATCACGTACTCGGGGGCGCACCCCTGTACTGGTTTGACTTCGAGGACGCCCAGGAGTCCTTCTATCCCCCACTGGTCTATTTGATTGGGGTGATCGGCACGCTTCTGGGTGGGCTCAACCTGGATGCTCCAGTGCTGGCGATCAACGTGGTCTTTATTCCGCTGTACGCGGCGGGCTGCTACGGAGTGGCGCGGGAGTCGTTCGGCCGCGCCGCGGGCTTGCCCGCCGCAATCTTCGCTTTGGCCGCGCCGATGGCGATCGGCCAGTTTCATCTGATGATGCTCGATGGTCCGCTAGCGGCGATGGTCGCGGTGACGGCTTGGGCGGTGCTCGCCAGTCGCCGCTTCGAGGACCGTCGGTTGGCGGTGCTGGGAGGCGTTCTGGCGGGGCTGGGCATGCTCACTAAGCAGCCATTCTTGATGTTTTTCGCACCTCTAGTCGTCGTGGTCGTGGTCAGGGGCGGGTGGCGGAATTGGCGTGGCGTGGCGCTGTTCTGCGCCGCGACCGCCCTCGTCGCCGGGCCCTGGTACCTCCGGCATTTCTACGGTCTGGCGGGGATCACACGATCGGCCACGGCCCAAGGTCCGGCCACGGCCCAAGGTCCGAGTAACGAGCTGATCCCTTACGGCACCGGCACCGGCACCCACTTCACGCGCTTCAGCCTCGGCAACTATGAGTGGTACGCGTGGGCGTTCGTGAACGCCCACTGGTACCTGCCGCTGGCGCTCGTCTTCCTGGTCGGCACCACCCTCGCGGTGCGCCGTGCCTGGCAGACTCGGAGGGCGGGCTACCTGCCGGAGTTGATCGTCGCCCTTGGCGCGGGTTACTTCGGGATGGCGTTCCTGGTCGGCTACCAGGACACCCGCTATTCGTTTCCGGCAGCCTGCTTTGTCGCGGCACTGGCGGTGGGATGGATCGCCAAAGCTCGCCCGAAGGTTCGCGCGGCGACGACGCTGGCCCTGCTGGGCGTGTTTGTCGTCAATACGACCGCAGTCTCCACCGGGGTCTTCGGGACCGTCAAGATTGACCTGCCGGTGGGCGAGCCAGCGGATGACAGCTTGGGATTTCGGCTCGCGGGCGGTGAGCCGATCACGGGTGTGCAGGGAAACGTCATCCTGATCTCAAATCACGGCTACCGGGCGGGGGAGCCGGAAAGGGCACGTACGTTCGAGCTGATCCAAGCCGCTGCCCGGGACGGGATAGCCGCCTTCTCGCTGCCCAAGCCGGGCGGGGAGACTGCGGAGAAGCTCGAGGGGATCGATATCGCGGCGCTCACACTTCCCATCCCGCTGATCCCCGGCGACGACCCGCTGATCCGGTCCCCTGCCGGTATCACCCTTTATCAACGCTCCGTACGGCCATCCGATCCTCCTCCTTGCCAGCGCTTCTCTGACGGAAAAGGCCTCTACGTGCTGCGAGCGCCGACAGAGCGTCAACTGCGCTCCTCGGATCCCCGCCGCGCGCCCAACCGGTACTGCCCGCTCTAGTGACAAGGCGGCCTTGTGGCGACCATGCCGCGCCGTGCCTCCGGGCTTGATCAGAGTGAAAGCTCCTCCGCCTCTTGAGGTCCGGTCACCCGGCTCTCAGTCGCCGCGCCCTCCGCATGAGCCGGTAGGCGACGACGATCAGCCGGCTGATCGTCGAGTTAGCCGCGACAGCGAAGCGGTGGCCCCCACCGTTGCGCTTCGCGACCTCGGCGTGCTCGCGAAACTGCCGCTCGAAGCCCGCCATGCTCAGGCTGCCCTCGGCCATGCGGAAGCAGGCGACCGTGTGCTCGAGCACGAGCGGCTCCCAGCGAGCGGCCACGCGTAGCCAGAGGTCGTAGTCATGAGACATCTCGTATCGGGAGCTCAACAACCCGACCTCGTCCAGGACAACCCGACGCACAAACGTCGCCGGATCCGACACGAAGTTCTGCGTCAGGTAGAGCGAGAGCGTGAAGCGCCTCAGGAGAAAGTTCTTGTAACGGGTGACCGGACGCCGGACCTCCCGTCCCTCGCCGTCGATGATTCGGCAGTAGCCGGTGGCCCACATCGCCTCGGGGTGCTCAGCAAACGCTTGCCCCACCTCGGCCAAGGCCCCGGGCTCGTAGCGGTCATCTGCGTTGAGCCATGCCACGACCTCGCCCGATGACATCAAGACCCCCTTGTTGGCGGCGTCCGGGCGGCCCTCGTCGGGGTCCGAGACCCATGTGATTCCCTCGGCCGCTGCGAGTAGCTCGAGCGTGCCGTCGGTAGAGCCGCCATCGACCACCACGTGCTCCAGCGCCGGATAGTCCTGAAAACGCACGCTCTCGAGGCACTCGGCGACAGTGCTGACCGCGTTCAGACACGGAGTAACGACCGTGATCGAAGGCAGATCGGGCAAGGAATGCCAATATAGGCCCTCGCCCTCCCGCAACTCGAGGGCCACTTCCGCGATTAGGAGAGCAGACGTGTCCAGCCCCCGCTTACATCTCGCGGTCGTCCCAGCCTTCAACGAGGCCGAGACGATCGTGAGCGTCATCGAGTCGCTTAGCGAGGAGGCGCCGGGCTTCGACGTGCTGGTGGTTGACGACGGCTCCAGCGACGACACGGGGGAAGTCGCACGCAGGGCGGGCGCACGGGTGCTGCGCCACCCGTTCAATCTCGGCATCGGCGGCGCTGTGCAGTCTGGATTCGTTTACGCCCGGGAGAGCGGCTATGAGTACATGGTCCAGGTGGATGGCGACGGCCAGCATTGCGCCGAGGAGATCGTCAAGCTCACGGAGGCCATGCAAGAGGACCCGGCGCTCGACATGGTGTGTGGATCGCGGTTCCTGACCGACGAGTTCGGCTACCCCGCTCCGATCAGCCGCCGAGCGGGGATCCACATCTTTGCATTTCTGCTGTCGCGCATCATGGGCCGCAGGGTCAGTGACCCGACCTCGGGCTTTCGCCTGTACAACCGGCGGGGAATAGCTCTGTTCGCCGGAGACTATCCCCACGATTATCCGGAGGTCGAGGCGGTGCTCATGGTCCACTTCCATCGGCTGCAGATGAAGGAGGTGCCCGTGCAGATGCGCCCGCGCGCCGGCGGCATGTCCTCGATCCGATCGGGCAAGTCGATGTACTACATGGTCAAGGTGTTGCTCGCGATCTTCATCGGCCTCGCCCGGGCGAGGCCGATCCCTACGACCCGCGATGACGTGCCGCTGGTTGCGGCCCGGGGCACCTGATGGACGCGCGAATCCAGATAGTGGCCATCGCCACGAGCGCGGCCCTGCTGCTGCTCGTGCTCGAGTTCGTGCGTCAGAAGCGCTTCTTGGAACGCTATGCGCTGCTGTGGCTGCTCAGCGCCTCGGTGCTCCTCGGCCTTTCCGTGTGGCGCGGTGCCCTCCAGGAGTTTGCGTCGTTGGTCGGCATCAGCTACCCCCCGAACGCGCTGTTCCTCATCGCCTTCGGCTTCGCCCTGGTTCTGCTCCTCCACTTCTCGATAGCCACGTCGAGGTTGAGCGACCAAACAAAGATCTTGGCTCAGCGACTCGCGCTTGCCGAGGAGCGCATTCGCCGAACGGAACAGCAGGGCGCCGCGCATACACAGACCGATGCCGACGTGCCCCGCAATGAGTCAGTCGACCAGGATGCCGATCGCGCCGAACGGCTCGCAGCCGTCGAGCACCGCGGCTCGAGCTGATGCAAGCCCTCGACTGGGACAGGGAGGTCGTGGTCATCGGAGAGGTGGGCCAGGCGCACGACGGCAGCCTTGGCATGGCCCACGCTCACCTTGACGCGATCGCCGACGCCGGAGCCCACGCGGTCAAGTTCCAGACCCACGTCGCCGAGGCCGAGAGCACGCGTGACGAGCCGTGGCGCGTGCGCTTCAGCTACGAGGACGCCACCCGCTTCGAGTATTGGGAGCGGATGGAGTTCACAGAGGAGCAGTGGGCCGGACTTCGACGCCACGCGGACGAACGCGGCGTTGCATTTCTCAGCTCGCCATTCTCGATGGAGGCAGTGGACTTACTGGATCGCATCGGAGTGAGCGCCTGGAAGATCGCGTCGGGGGAGACCAGCAACCAGCCGATGCTCGAACGCTGCGCAGACACCGGACTGCCCGTGCTCCTGTCGACGGGCATGAGCGGCTGGCCCGAGATCGATGCCGCCGTGGATATCGTCAGGCGACGTTCCACGACCACCCTCGCGGTACTGCAGTGCACGTCCGCCTACCCAACCGCGGCCGAGGAGATCGGGCTCAACGTGGTGTCCGAAATCGGCGAGCGCTACGGCTGCGCCGCGGGCCTGTCGGATCACTCCGGAGCCATCTACGCACCGCTGGCTGCCGTGGCGCTCGGGGCCCGCGTGGTCGAGGTGCACGTGGCGCTTGCTCGCACCATGTTCGGCCCCGACGTAGCCGCCTCCGTGATCCCTTCGGAGCTCAGCGAGCTCGTACGTGGTGTGGGCATGCTCGATGCCGCGCTCGCCGCTCCCGTGGACAAGGACGCTATGGCGCAGCGGCTCGCACCTACGCGCGCGCTCTTCACCAAGAGCGTCGTCGCACGACGCGACCTCGACACTGGGGCTGTGCTCGCAACCACAGATCTCACGGCGAAGAAACCCGGCGGTGGGATGGCACCGTCGCGCATCGACGCACTGGCTGGGCGCCGCCTGCGTGCGGCCGTGACCGCAGACCAGCCACTGAGCGAGGAGGACCTGGATCCCGCGGACCGCTAGTTCGGCTCTACTTCTCGACGACCATCCTGTGGTGCCCGGTGCCGACCACAACGTCGCGAACCTGGGTGTCAGAAAGCGCGGCCGCGCTGCCTGCGGCGACGACCACCTCGGCCGCCGCGATGGTCTCCGATGTCAGCGCAGCGAGCCGCTGCTCCGTCTGCGCGGCGGTGTCGTCGGGTGCCGAAGCCGCACCGGCCTGCCACACCTGCTCCCGAATACGCAGCTCCTCGACAAGCGTGACCGGGTCGCTCTCGTGGTCGTTCTGGCCGGTGGTCCAACGTCTCCATGAGCTGAAGCCCGCGCTACGCAGCAGCTGCTCGACGCGGTCGACGGTGTAGGTCTCGAGGATCGGGACGAAGAGATCGTCGAGGATCGTGCGGCGCTTGTTGGCGGCCAGGCCGGCGGCCGAGATGCATCGGTCGACCTCGCCGTGCCCCAGCGCCGTGGCAAACGGCCGCGTGACGAGGTTGAGCGGCCAGTAGAGCCCCCCCGATCCGTAGAGCAGGATGTACATGGAGCCTCCGGGACGCAAGACGCGGAAGCACTCACGCAGACCCTGCTCGACCCCGGGCGTGTGATGAAGCACTCCAGAGCAACACACGAAGTCGAACTCGCCATCCTCGAACGGGAGGTCGAGAGCCGACGCCGGGCGGAACTGCAAGTTCGACGCGCCGATGGCCTCCGCTCGCCGGCGGGCGTCGGCCAAGCCCTCCTCGCCGACATCCACCCCCACGACTTCCGCGGCACCCATCCGGGCCATCGCGAACGAGTAGCGACCTCCACCGCAGCCCACGTCTAGGCACCGCTTGCCCTCGAAGTGGTCGGGTGGCTCGCCGTTCTGCTTCCAGCGACGCGGAAACAGCTCAACGGACTCCTTGAAGAGCTGATCGTCGTAATGCGACCAGAGAGCTCCGAACAGCTTGCCCGTCTCACGCTCGACTGTCTCTCGGGTCATCTCGATTCCTCCAAGGGCTTGCGGCCGACATAGACGTATTCGCTGAACACGGTCCCATTCAATAAGGAGAATGGGGGTCGCAGCGCGAGACGTCCCCGCAGGGTGCCGAGGTTGCCGGGGGCTGCGTAACTATCCGCTCGAAATCCGGCCGCCCGCAGAAACTGCAGGTACTCATCCCTCTTGTATTCGTGCTCGAAGTCGCCATGGTCTCCCTCCAGGCCGTGATCACGCCGGGCGCGAGCGGGCGTAGTCGTGGGCTCCCGCATCAGGAGGAAGACCCCGTTCGGCTTGAGCACCCGGTAGGCCACCTGCGCCAACCTCCGTGGATCCGCCGCATGGTGGAAGGCCGCATCGGTGACCACGAGATCGGCAGAGCAGTCCGGCAGACCGGGGGAGTGGAAGTCCGCGACGAGCCGCTCGACCTTCTGAGCCGGGGCTCCAAGGTGAGCAATCGCGATCGGCGCCAGATCTCTCAGCCGGCGACGCGAGAACTCAACGGCCACAACACGCGCTACCTCTGGGCGTGTCGCCAATGAAGCGGCAAGCCAGCAGACGCCTGCACCCAGCTCAACCACGACACCCCTCGGAACGACTCCGGTGCTGCGCAGAACCCTCGTGAGGAGCTCGGGGAGCCGTTTGGAGTCGATGAATCGCGGCACATCCTCCAGCGGCTCCGGGTAGGCCTCAATATCCTCACGAAACGATAGCTCTTGGGCGTCGGCCGCATCGGTAAATCGGGGTCCCGCGCGCAACGGGCTGTCGGACTCAGCGACCCCCACCGCGGCCTTCATGCGGGTCGCAGCCGTCACTGCTTCAGGTGATCGGAGCCGACCGGCTCGCGGACGTTGACGCTGCGCAGCTGATCCGGCGCGTAGTGCAGCTTCTTCTGCACGACCGGACGAACCTGGGCAAGTGTCTCGGCTATCTGCTCGCCGGCGGTGCCATCGCCGAAGAGCGGATCGCGGGCGTAGGGTCCGTGGCTGATTTGCGTCCGGATGGCCTCGAAGATCTCGTCGACGTCGTGCCCGACGTGGATCACGTTCTGTCCGCGCTCCCGGTTCTGCTGTCTGGTGCCGACCGTGACGGCAGGCGCGCCCAGGAATGCTCCCTCCCGCAGGGCGGAGGACGAGTTGCCGACCACGCAGTCGCAATGGGCCATTAGCCGCGCGAACATCTCCGCCGAAAGGTTCTGGAAGAAGTGGAAGTTATGAGCACGGCCCAATTCGCGGAAGACGCGAATCCCCTTCGCCACGTGCTCGGAGCCCGCGTCTACGTTCGGCCAGAAGACCAGTGCTTGTCGGCCGACCGCCGCAACCGCCTCGAGGGTCTGGTTAATCTGGTCGAGTCCTTGCCCGAATTCTGTGGTGACGGGGTGCTGCATCATCAGAACGTAAGGCTCGGCCGGGTCGATCGGCGCTCCCACGCCATGGCTCCGCGCGAACTCGTCGAGAGCCTCTCCCGGGCGCCCAAGGTCCGTCTGGGCAACAAGGTCGATCGATGGGCAACCGACGTTGAACACCATGCTCGGATCCTCGCCCATCGCAACCAGCCGCCGCTGACTCAGGTCCGTGGCGGGAAAGTGGACGTGCGACAGCTTGGTCACGGCATGACGAACGCTCTCGTCAATGGAGCCGGAGACCTCGCCTCCCTGGGTGTGTGCGACCGGGATGTTCATATAGGAGGCTGCAACGGCGGTGGCCATCGTCTCAAAGCGATCCGCGACCGTGACGACGACGTCAGGCTGCAGAGCCTCGAATGCCGTCGAGAGCTCTATCAGGCCGAGGCCGGTTGATTTGGCCATCGTTGCGGGATTCTCGCCCTCGATTATCAGATGGATTGCGACGTCCGGCTTGAACCCATCGGCCTCCATCACGTCGATCGAGCGGCCGAAGCGCTCCAGGAGTGCCGACGCAGCAACGATTAGCTGGAGCTCCAGGTCGGGGTGCTCTCGAATTGCCTGGAGCGCCGTCTTGATGCGGGCGTAGTTGGCGCGACTCGCCACAACAACGCAGATCTTGCGGCGCCCGGTCGCGGCGACCCGCAGATGGTTTTCGGGCTGCATGCGGGAACAGGCTAACGCGGCCTGGAGTCTTTTAAGGTCGCCCGGGCGGGGCGGGCTATGTTCGAACACTTGCTATAAGCGTGTCATCGGCGGCGCTGGTCATTTTCTCTTGATACTCCATGTTGACAAGCGCGACCCTTCCGGCCGGAAGGTGGCGCGCCCTCGGGACCTACGAAAGACGATCCTGCTGGTGGTGCCCCGGGGTGTGGCCGCGCGTTTCATGCTCCAGACCGAGATGCTGCCCCTCCTCCAGGAGGCTGGCGTGCGGGTCGTTGCGCTGACGCCCGAGGCGGCGTTTCCCCAGCTGAGTCCGCGCGCCGACCCGGAGGCGCTTGTTGTAGAGCGGCTCAATGCCCCGGCCCCACCCCCTGGCGGCAAGTACATGAGCGTCTTACGAAGCATGCTTCGGATCATGCGGGACGCGTCCCTGAACGCCCGCGCGAGCCCGGGATTCGCCGGTAGGTACAACCGCGTCCGGGCTGCCTACACCGGCAGTTGGCCGTCGTTTGTAAGCCGGCCGGTTCATCTCGGCGTGACCCAGGTGCTTTGGCGTTCGCGAGGATTGCGCCGAGCGCTGTCACGTCTGGAGTTGGCGCTGTCCCATCACACCGAGCACTCGGAGATCTTCGACCGATACCAGCCCGACCTCGTGGTCGGGACGGGACTTGGCTACTTCCCACATGACGAGGCGATCTATCAGGAGGCGACCAAACGGGGGATCCCCGCCGCAGCCCTGGTGTCTGGCTGGGACAACCCTTCGACCAAGGGGTACCGGGCGGTCGACCTCGACCTGGTCGTGGCCTGGTCTGAGCAGATGAAGAAGGCGATCACGCGCCTTCACGACATCCCGTCGGCACGCGTTGCGGTCGCCGGCGTGCCGCACTGGGACGCCTACATGGTCGAGAACGCTTTGCCCGATTGGGCCCAGGTGTGCGCCAAGCTCGACCTCGACCCCGACAAGCGGCTGGTCTTCTACGCCGCCTTTGCGCCCAGCGCGACGAATCCCAAGCCCTTCGAACGGATCGCCTCGGCGCTCGCGTCCGCGACCAGTGAGGGCGCCTTCGGCGACGACGTTCAGCTAGTGATCCGCCTACACCCCAAGTTCATGGGTCTGGAGCACGAACAGGCGAGAGGCCCCTACGACCAACTGTCAGAGCATCCCGACGTCCATATCAACTACCCCGCGATGCCCCAGACGGGAGCGTTGCGCGATGAGCCCAGCCGGGAGGACGGTCAAATTCTTGGAGCGTTGCTGAAGCACTGCGACGTGCTGGTCAACGTGTACTCCACCACCACCCTCGAGGGCTTTCTCCTAGATCGCCCCGTCGTCATGGCCGCTCCGGCCGGCGGGTTCGGCTCCTATCAGGTCAACAGCGTGTCCGACCCCCGGCTGTGGGACGGCTTCGTGCACCTTGCTCCGCTCGTCGACGGCGGCGCAGCGCAGATCGCCGGCTCCCCCGAGGCGCTTGTCAGTCACGTCCGGGGCTATCTCGCACACCCCGAGATGCACCGGGAGCAGCGCCTCGAGATCGCGCGCCTGGAATGCGGTCCCACCGATGGTCATGCCGGGGAGCGAACCGCGGCTGCTCTCCTGGAAGCCGTAGGAGCGCCTGCACACCGGACTCATCCATGATGAGCCTCTAAGTCGAGCAGCAGAACGTCGACTTTCTTACCCTTGCCAAGTGCCTCGACCAGGGCGGGGAGCATCTCCAAAGGGCGGAGTACCGCTTCGACCGGTGAACCGCTGCGCAGAGGTACGAAATGGGAGTAGTGCAGCTTGAGTCGCTGCTCGAGCTTGTCCTGCGAGCCTCCTGTGCGCTCCACCATCAGAGGGTTCAGTTCGAGCACGATCGGCCGGCGTGCCTCTAAGATGGCCGTCGCTCCGGCTATCACGCGGTCCTCGCTGCCTTCTGCGTCTATCCACAGGAGGCCCACGTTGGCTGGGCTGATGCCCTCCCGCTGAAGCAGAGCGTCGATCGTCATGGTGGAAACCTCCACCCCGTCGCGCTTACTCTCGCGCGGACCGTGCAGCCGGTGCTTGCCACTCCGGCCCGGCCTTACGAGAAGGCGGGTCGAGCCTTCGCAATTCGACGCCGCAGCCCGGACAGCCACGACCCTCGACTCCAGGCTATTCAGCTGCACGTTCAAACGGAGGTCAGAGAAGTTGTCGGCCTCCGGTTCGATCGCCAGCGCTCGCTCGAATGTTCCCGACAGGAGCGCTGGCACGGTCGTCGTTCCGATGTTGGCCCCCACGTCGATGAGCGTGGTGCCGACCAGGGCGTCCCTACCTATGGAGGTTCGGATGAGCTCGGTTGCCAGCTCGAGCGTTTCCAGCTCCTGGCGGCCGCCGTTCACGAAAAGGCTTCTGCCGATGTGCAGATCTTCGGTCCGAACGAAGAAGCGCCCGCCGGTCCCCGTATCCACCGCAAGCATCGGAACGAACGAGGCGGCCAGCTCGAAGAACTCCCTTCGTCTTTTGATCCTCCGCGAAGGGCCGGCCCGTCCCAGCATGCGAAGCGCGGAAGAGATCATCGACGCAACGTACCTAGCCCGGGCTATGACGACCGCCTGCCCCAAATCGCGCGGAGCCACCTGCCCGCCCACGCTCCAGAACGCAGCCGAGTTCGCGTCCAGGCGCGACCCACGGACCGGCGTATCGCCCGCCGCAAAGCCAGGGCGGCATGCAGCGCGGACAGCGCGACTCCCCGTCCAGGCCCCAGGCCTGCTCGATCGCGCAGCGCGATATCGCGGGTGAACACTGCCGCGTGCTGCAGCCACCACGGCAGGGCGGCGTGCCACGGCGCGGGGACACCAAAGAGCGAAGCCCGCTGGCGTGCCAGGCTGAAGCGGGCGTCCTTGCGGCGCCTCCACAGCAGCTTCGGTACGCGAATGAACGGCCCCTGGAGCGTGAGCTCGGCGAGCAGCAAGCGGTCGGGCGCAAGCACGCGCGG
Source organism: Solirubrobacterales bacterium (assembly GCA_038237685.1). Classification (GTDB taxonomy): domain Bacteria; phylum Actinomycetota; class Thermoleophilia; order Solirubrobacterales; family Thermoleophilaceae; genus JAAYBF01. The sequence continues at coordinate 22,705 of JBBRYL010000021.1, forward strand.
GAAGGCCCCACAGCGCTCCAGCGCCGCCGCACGAAAGAGCCCATACACCATGTCGCCCGCCGCCAGGTGGTCGTACGAGACACGGAGGCGATCGAGCGGGCTAGTCGCTGCGGTCTCAACCACCCGATCCGGCGGCGGGGGACCATCGATTCCGATTCGACCTGCGTCCGCGAAGGCGAGGACCGCTCGCGGCGTTCGCTCGAGAGCACCAGCGAGCCAGCCTGCCCATTCGGGGTGCCAGAGATCGTGATCGCTGGCCCAAGCGAAGTACGGGGCATCCGGATGAAGGGTGCGGCTGAGCTCGAACACCTGCCGCCAGTTCCCGACCAGGCCGAGGTGGCTCTCGTTGCGCCGGTAGGCAACTCGCGGATGCTCGAGCAGGTCGCCCAGGTCCTCGCGCGTGCCCCCACCGTCGTCGCAGACGACTATGAACACGCCGGGATGGGTCTGGCCGAGAAGCGACTCGACCGCTGGTCGTACGTGCTCGTGATCCCCGAACAGCGGCAGACCCAGCACGACCACGGGACCGGATAGCTCCATGACGCCCGAGTCAGCCGTTGACGGCCACGCCGGTGTTGGCATTCTCCACCCTGACATGCCGCCGGGCGACTCGGTCGAGGGAGCGCGCCACCGCCTCGGCGTTGGCTTGCGACGAGTCAATGCCTTGCGGAGCGCCGGGCTCGGTGCTGCGCATCCCCGCGCCGAGAAAGCGCAGGACCGACTCGCGGTCAGGCTGGAAGCGAAGCGCCCTGGGCACTGCGGCTCGTATCTCGCGGAAGCTGTCCACGTCGACGGTTATGCCGTAGCCGGCATAGTAGGGCTGTCCCAAGGTCAGCACCGACTTCCCGTAGAGCAGGGCCTCCAGCCCGACCGTCGAACCGATAACCGTGACGGCGGCCGATCGCTTCATCAGGTCGTGCGAGCTCACGAACGGATCGACCAAGCGGACGTTCGGCCGCTTGAGCACCCGGCGCAACCAGCTGAGCGAGTTCTTCCCGATCGACCAGGGGTGCTCCTTGAGCACCAGGTCGTAGCCCTGCGGAAGGGCATCGGCCACCTGCTGGATCAGGTAGCCCTGATCCACGCAGTGGGGAATCGCCTTCTTGATCTTGAAGTCGTCGGTGACGTGGAGCGGAAAGTAGACAAATGGCCGGCCGGCCCCCAGCCCCTCGTACAGCGGCTTGAGCGCGATCGCTCTCGCGCGCTGGGTAACCGTGTTCGAAATGAAGCGTTGCGGCCGGAGGTAATCGTTGTCGCGCTCGAAGAGCGCTTTGACGGCCACGTGGCGACCGAAGTCGCGCAGCTTGCCCCCCGTCACTCGCGAGACCCGGTGGGTGAGGATGGGTCGTGCCGAAGAGGTAAACGACTCGATCCAGTGCTCCACCTCGGTGCGCTCCGGCGAACTCAGCTCTCGGATCTCCTCGGGCGCCAGCATCGGGCCGCCGAAGCGGTCGACATAGATCATCAGCGGATCGGGGAAGATCGTGAAGAAGAGGAACAGGACGGGGATATTGCGCTCACGGGCAACCAGAAAGGCGGCTGTGCGCATGGTCTCGCTACCCACCTCGGGAACCAACACGTCCGGGCGTACCATGTCAAAGGCACGCTCCACGGCCCGGAAGGTGGCGACCGTGCGCTCGTGACACCACTGTTCGGGGCGCCCCTGGCAGGCCGGATCCGGGTACCAGACATCGCGAAGCGACGGCAGGCGGTACTGCGACTCGATCCGTGCGGTCTCCACGTCCAGGGACTCACCCAGGCCGACCTCGTGGATGAGCGCTGGCAGGCAGACCACCGGCTGGCGGCGCCCGAGACGCCGGGCCGCAAACCGCGAGATGATCGTGTGGCTAGAGAAGTGGCCGAGCACGCCGAGCTCGGCCGCGACGCGACCGTAGAACTCGCTCTCGTCGAATTGAATCGTGGTGAACAGGAATCTCATGGGCTTCCAGGTCTGGAATCGTGGCGCCGACGATAGGAGTCCGGGTGGCGGTCATGCAGGAACCGGGCAAACTCGAGGTCGCGCGGGGCGTTGATGTCCAGGGAGCGCTCCGGCGGCATCACGTAGCCGCAGAGGTCGGGTGAGGCCAGCGAGCCGGCTTCGAGGGTTTCACGGCGAGTCACGTACACGGATCCGTTGTTGATCCATAGTGCGTCGACTTCGTGTGCGGCACGCGGCTCGAGCACGTCCGCGTACGGGACCAGCCGCTCGCCGGCGAGAATACGCACCTTCTCTGGGTGGTAGGCGTGTTCCAGGCGCATTACCGAGAACGCCGATCCAGCATCGTTTCGCTCGAGTACCTCAATCGTGGCATCCACATCTGCGGGCAGCGTGAAAGGCGAGCTGCACTGGACAAGGGCCACCGCGTCGAAGCGGCGGTGGCCTGTTCGCTCGACCTCCGCGAGCGCGTGCATGACAGCAGCGTGACTGGTGGCCGTCGGCGTCGAGAGCTCCGCCGGGCGGCGGAGACAGATCACACCATCGACATTCGCTCCTTCCCCAAGGATGCGTTTGTCGTCGCTGGAGAGAGCCACGGCACTCAACCTGCGCGCCGCGGTACACGTCTTGAGCGCGGTTTGCACCAGAGTGCGACCCCCGAGCTCTGCGAGGTTCTTGTCGGGGATTCTCAGCGAGCCTCCGCGCGCTGGTACCAGCCCGAGCACATTCAGGGTCAAGCGGTCTTCCCGGGCGCCGACAGGAATCCGATGAGGAGCTCTGCCATCAGGTTCTCGGTCTTCTCGCGGGACTGAACGGTGGCTCCGCCGATGTGCGGGGTAAGCATCAGGTTCGGATGCGCTCGCGCATGGTCGACCAGCGCCCGTGATCCCTCACCCCGCTCGTCCGCGAGCACGTCGAGCGCGGCGCCAGCAAGCCGGCCCTCCCTGAGCGCCTCGAGCAACGCATCCTCGTCAAGAATCTTGCCACGCGCTGTGTTCACGATCCAGGCCGAAGCCGGCATCAGTGACAGCTCCCGATGGGAGATGAGCCGCTCCGTCGAGGTGTCAAGCCACGCATGCAGGGTGACGATCTCAGCTCGTCGTAGCACGCCCTCGAGCGAGTCCGGCTCCACGCCGTCCTGTCGGATATCGGCGTCCGCCACGTTGGGGTCGGTCGCGATCACGTGCGCGTCGAAGGCGCGGATATAGTGCGCAACGCGCCTTCCCAGGCGGCCGTAGCCAACCACCCCCACGCTCTTACCGTAAAGCTCCTGGCCCCAGAACAGATCGCGGTCAGTACCACCCTGGCTGCTGTGCCCAACTGCTTCCGGCAATCCTCTCAAGAGGGCGAGGATCAGGGCCACGGTGAACTCGGCTGTGGCGCGCACATCGCCCAGCCGCTCGGTGTGGTCGCGCAAGGACAGCACCCTGACGTTCCGTCGCCGTGCCGCGACTAGGTCAATGTGGTCGGTACCCGTCGTGGCGGTAACGATCGCACGGAGGGACGGAGCGGCCGCCATGACGCGGTCGTCTATCTGATGCCGAAGCCGCACCCAAAGGACATCAACGTCTGCGACATCCACCAACTCGCCCGGTCCGAGGTCCGCCAGCCTGAGATTGCAATGTTGCCTGAGCCGGTCTGCCACAGACGTCGAGAACCCTCGGGACTCTGAGACCAGGACTGTGGGCGGGCCCGCGTCGGAACCACCGAACGCCGGCCCATGGCTGCCTTCCGGGCGAGCACCTGTCCCCATTCCGCGAACACCGTACCGGAGCGGAAGGCCTGAACCGCCCCAATGTATACTGGGCGACGGATTCAGCTGAATCGGCCCGTATCTTCTCGCCGCTTCCTGTTTGATTGCCCGATGGCAAAACCTGGACTTGGACAACCTCACGTTTTTCTCGTGGTGCCACACGGCGCCGCGGCGCGATATCTGCTGCGAACGGAGATCGTGACTGCCCTGCGGGAAGGCGGGGCGACGCCGGTCGCGCTGGTACCGAACCCGAATGAAGGCTACCTGCGGCGTGAGCTAGAAGAACAGGGGATAGTCGTCGAGAAGCTCGAGGCGTCGGACGTGCCGATAGGGGTCCTGCAAACCGTTTTCGCGTACGTGCGCCAGAGCGTCTTAGGGCGCAGCGCCCATGTGGAAACGCTGCGGTCCCGGCACGCTAACGCGCGCCGCGGCCTCGCGCGTTCCAAGCCCCTCACGGCGCGCGCACTCGATGTCGCCATCAGGCTGCTGCGACGCTCGCGGCTCATGCGTCGGAGCCTGCTGCGGCTCGAGGAGGTGCTGCAGCGGCCGCGGGCCCACCGGCAGCTGTTCCGCCGTTACCAGCCCGCCTTGGTAGTGACCACCAGCCCGGGGTGGTTCCTGGCAGACGCACTTCTGCTGCGCGAGGCCAGGCGCGAAAAGGTACGCACGGCGGCCCTGGTGCTCGGCTGGGACAACCCAACGAGCAAGGGCTATCTGGGGGCAAGGCCCGACGTGGTGGTTGCGTGGTCAGAGGGGATGGCCCGGCAGCTGGTCGAGAACCACGATCTCGATCCGAAGCGCATCGTGGTCGGCGGAGCGCCGCAACTCGACCTCTATGCCCGGCCTACCGAGCTTCCCGCGCGGGACGAGATCTTCGCCGAGCTTGGCTTGGATCCGGCACGGCGCCTCGTCCTGTTCGCCTGCCGCTCGCCTTCGAGCTACGGTCACAACGTCACGGTGGCCGGCGTGCTCGCCGACGCAATGGACGGTGGACGGCTAGCCGCACCCGTTCAGGTGGTCGTCCGCCCGCATCCCATCAACCTCCGCTCCGATCACCGGCTCCCGCTGTTGGAATATGCGGAGATGTCAGAACGCCATGAGAACCTCGTGATTGATGTTCCCGCCGTCTCCTCAGAGCGCTTGTCGTGTGACGTCCCCTCTGCGGACTACCGCCGCCTGGCTGGCCTCATTGCTCACTGCGACGTGCTGGTCAACGCGTTTTCGACCACCACATTGGAGGCGTTTCTCCTAGACAAGCCCGTGGTCCTGGTGAGCGACGAGGCCCACCGTGCCGCCGGACTTGCCGACGCCTCGCTCGAAGGCCGGCCCTTTCACTTGGACACACACATGCAATCCAGTCTCGGCGCGGCCCGGGTGGCCCGCTCCTTCGACGAGCTGATAGCTCACGTCAACACGTACCTCGAGGACCCGACACTCGATGCAGACGCACGCAGGCGGCTCATCGCCGCCGAGGGCGGGCCGCTCGACGGAAGGCGTGGGTTGCATATCGGCAGATACTTGGTGGCCCAGTTGGCCGCAGCCGGCGAGCGCTCCGAGGCCCCCGTTCCGTCCGGCAGGGCGCGAGCGCGGCACGTGGCGTTGGATGACGGCAGCCGCCAGGAGGCCACGCCGTGAGCGTCCGTTCCAAGAGCGCGAACGGAGGCGCGATCCGTAGCCGCCTTGCGAAGTACCTGCAGGGAGGTGAGGGCAGCGAGGTCGTTGCGCCTGCCCCGCCGGTCCCGATTCGGGACATCTTCCGCCACTTTTGGCCATATGCCCAGCCATACCGCCGCTACATCACGTTGAGCGTGGTTCTCATGGCCGCCACCCCCCTCCTACAGGGGGCCCGCTTGTACATGGTCAAGATCACCGTCGACGAAGTGCTCCTGAAGGCAAACCTCCGCCCAATGCTCTGGATAGCGCCGATCACGATTGGACTGACGCTCCTGGTAGGCGCACTCAGCTTCTTCAACGCATATCTCTCTTCCTGGATTGGCGAGCGCTTCATGGCGAATCTGCGCGGTCACTTTTTCGACCATCTACAGGGGCTGTCGCTTCCCTTTTTCCAGCAGCGACGCTTAGGAGATGTGTTGGCACGGCTGTTGGGCGACACCGGGGTGATCGGCACCTTCGTGATCAGCGGGGTCGCTACGGCGCTGTCGGCGATATTCGCCATTTTTGTTTTCGGTGTTGGGATGTTCCTCATCGACTGGCGACTGGCGTTGATCTTTTCGCTGACAGCACCCGTGTTCGTGACCACCGTCCGCATGCTCTCGCGACTTACGAAGGGCGCAGCACGGGAGCGCAGCCGCCGGGGCGGAGCGATGATGGCGTACGCGGAGGAGAGCTTTTCTAACATAGCGCTCGTACAGGCCAACAACCAACAGGATCGCGAGAGTGCGAAGTTTCGGACGGAAAGCATGGCGGCGCTTCGAGCGGGCGTGATAGTCACCCGCTTACGAGCTATTTTTTCGCCGACGACGGACTTGGTTCAGGCGATCGCAGGGCTCGGGATCATCACCGTAGGAACGGTGGGCATAAAGGACGGCAGGTTGACGCTTGGCGTGCTGCTTCTCTTCGTCGCATACACCCAACAACTGTACGGGCCCATGCGTGGCCTTGCGCGGCTCTACCAGACCACCTACGCCGCTTCGGCCGGGGCCGAGCGCGTAATTGAGTTCCTAGACGAGCAACCGGAGGTGGTCGACCGACCGAGGGCTGAGAACCTACAAAAGCCCCATGGGGCGGTCGAGTTTGACGACGTCAGCTTTACGTATCCCGGCAGCGCGCAACCCGCGCTGCGGAACATCACCATCAGCCTAGAACCCGGCCAGAAGGTGGCGTTGGTCGGCCACAGTGGCGCCGGCAAATCCACTCTGGCACGGCTGGTTTTGCGGTTTCATGACCCGAGCTCGGGCGTAGTTAAGATTGATGGCAAGGACCTGCGAGACCTCACAGTGACGTCCGTGCGCGACAGTTCCGCACTCTTGCTCCAGGACACGCTCATGTTCGATGGGAGCGTCCGCGAGAACATCCTTTACGGGAACCCCTCCGCGAGTGAGGACGAGTTGATCGAGGCGGCCAGAGCTGCGGATGCCCACGACTTCATCACCAGGTTCTCAGACGGCTACGACACGGGGGTCGGTCAGCGCGGGAGCCGACTTTCGGGTGGTCAGCGACAGCGAGTGGCGATCGCCCGGGCCATGATCAGGAGCGCTCCGATCCTCATCCTCGACGAACCCACGACCGGGCTGGACGCCGATTCGAGTCACAAGGTGCTCCATCCGTTGCGCCGACTGATGGCGGGTAGAACGACGCTCATGATCTCGCACAACCTGATGACCGTGAGGGACGCCGACGTGATCCTGCTCCTCGAGGACGGGCGCATCGCCGAGACGGGTTCGCACGACGAGCTGATAGAGCGGAACGGTCTCTACGCGCATTTCGTCCGGCTTCAGACCGAGAGCCGGGAGGATGTATCAGCGGCGGGGACGCGGGTGTCATGAGGCCACGTGAGTCACGGTTCACCGGCGCCTTCGCTGCCCTGGACCCCTCAGCGGTCTGACCCCCACGGCCTCGGTCGACAAAGTTTCGCACGGTGTTGTCGGCCCCAATCAGCAGGAGCGCACGCATGGCCGTCTGCTTCACCCCTACGGCATCCCGTCGCGGTCTTTTCGGTTGTCCGACGAGAGCACGCCAAGGTGTTCCAAAGCGATCAGTTCACCGACGCGTGGGCGCGCTACCTGCCGCACCCCCCACGAAGACGGCACAGCGCCACTACCCGCGCCTCAAGAGGAGTTGAACTCAATGGAAGAACGGCACGCCCCACCCCTTTGCCGGTTGCCCGAGATGATGCAAACCCGCACCAGCTGAGGAATGTGCCCACTGTGCCACTTCCAGGACCAGAAGCGGGGCCGCCGCTACCAACCGCGCGCCCATCGCGCTGCGGCCCGACCAGGGTCGGGGCGCCCTACGACCCGAACCAGCGCGTGCGCATGCTGCACGTACCGCGCGGCGATAACGCCCACTACCGCGTGACCGTGCGGCGCGAACCCGACACCAGCGTCGTGGCACTGGCCGCCGAGTTCGGACGTTCGTCCGGGAGCAGCTTTCTTGGTGTACCAATCGGGCCACATCGCGTGGCGCAGATATTGAAGGCTATACCGAGCCAGTGCCACTATCGGCACACCGCCGCACGGGACGTAGGCTGGAGGCGCACCGGAAGCGCGTCTGGAGGCACACCGCCCGCAAACCTGCCCAGACAGAGGCGCCGACCGAAATCGAACCGGTGTACGCGGCTTTGCGAGCCGCGCGGGCGGACGATGCTGACCATCCTAGAGACTGTAGTTTGTGGCGGCGGGTATCGAACCTGCACCATCACCTATGTCCGAAGGCCCCTCAATAGCCAAAAGAGCCCCGGCGGCTCGTCTTGCCCCTGTCGACTGTCTCGAAAGATGATCGTCGCCACGAAGGAACTCGAGAACGTCCCTGGACCGGTTGCTATGGTGAGCGGCGGCTTCGATCCCCTCCACGAGGGCCACGTTGCGTACTTCGCGGCTGCTCAAGACTTGGGGGTACCAGTGCTGTGCAATGTCACGGGTGACTCCTACGTTTCGCAGAAGCACCCGCCACTTCTGAGCCAAGACCGGCGCGCCCTGCTCATCGACGCAATTCGGCACGTTGCCTACACCCACGTGTCCAATCTTGCGACCCACGAGGTGCTGGAAATGTTAAGTCCCCGCTTTTTCGTTAAGGGTCGAGATTGGCGGTCACGCCTTCCCGAGCAGGAGATATCTGTTTGCGCGGCAGCGGGAACGGAGATCGTCTACGCGGATACCGTACTGGACTCGTCAACCGCCCTCCTAGAGCGGTGGATGCATCGCGCCGCAGGGGCAGACGCTGGGAAGTGAGTCGGTTGAGCCAAGACTTCAACGCTGAGATCGAGCGGTTCGAAGCGGCGGTCTCCGCGCAGGCCGCCGTCCCGGCGGCTCACTACGACGACGAGTACTTCGTCTCTGACTGGCGTGAGCAGGGAAACAGGTACGACCTTGAAACCCGCCGGCGGATCGAGGGCCGGAATCCCCAGTTGATCAAGGAGGTGTTCGAGCCCGCCCGCGTGCTCGACGTCGGATGCGGGCCGGGAGCCCTGATGTATCTACTGCACGAACTTGGCCTCGAAGTGGACGGCATCGATTTCAGCCGCCACAGTGCGTCCCTAGCGCCCCCGGTAATAAGCGACCACATTATCGTCGGGGAAGTGACCAAACCGCATGTCACGCCGTGCGCATACGACCTCGTGGTCTGCCGCGAGGTAATGGAGCACCTGACCGTTCTCCAGGTGCGGCGATGCGTTGAGCAACTCTGCAGAGCCTCGTCGCGGTACATATACGTGACAACGCGCTTCCACGATAACCCCCAGAGCCTCTTGTCGTTCACGACGCAATTCGAGGTCGATCCGACGCACATCACCCTGATGAACAAAGAGTTCCTGCGCTGTCTATTCGTGCTTGAGGGCTTTAAATCGCGCCGTGATCTTGAGCAACGGATGGATTGGGGTCGTAAGGGGCGCGTGCTCGTGCTCGAACGACGCCCCTGACACACAGTACGACCGTGGACGGGCAGAGATTACAACTAGCGGGGCGCCCCTTAATCGACGTGGTGGTTGGTAACCAGTTCGATAGTTTCCGTTCAGGCGTCGCGCGCTTCAATCGCATTCTGGCTGGGCACTTACGGGTACCGTTCGTCGGGGTAACGGATGAGCAGTTGAACGGAGCGTCTTGCCCTTTGGTATCCGTGAAATTTCAAGAGCTTCGCGAGGGGGAGGGAGATACCTTGTTGGAGACCTTGAGACAGAGACACGATGCGCCCTTTCGGATGTTCCTTCACGACATAACCGAGCTTCCGATCGAGATGGAGCTCATCCAGCGAGCCAGCCAAGTCTACGCCGGTAACGAAGAGCTGGCTCAGAGAATCTCTTCCTCGGGCGCCGCGGTGGAGACGCTGTGGTCACCCGCCACAATTCTCGACTACCGACAACTCGAGCCTGTAGACATCTCGCTCTTTTCGTTCGGCATGGCCCACAAGATGCACACCGACATCTATCGTCGGCTGCATGAGCTGCTGGAGGACACAGGAAAAAGCTACTCTCTATACGTGTCCAATGCGAATCATGAGAGCGCCAGACTCGAGGACGCTAGGCTTATCTACGAAGAGATGCATACCGTCTTTCCTCGCGGTCTCTACTTCCTCGGCCATCTCTCCGACATCGCTGTCTCCACTCTCATCGCCGGAACAACGTACTTCGCGGCGTTTTTTCCGCGCGGTGCACGTGCTAACAATTCCACAGTTGTAGCGGCAATGGAGCGAGGGGCCACAGTGCTCACAAACCTCGACCAGCAGTCGCCCGACTATCTTCGTCACATGCATACGGTCATTGATGTGATGCGCTGCGATGAACTGCCGACTGATCCTGCCCTCCGGTTGCGCATTGGAGCCGCAGCCAGGGACGCTGCCGGACAGCTGTCCTGGGATCATCTGGCCCACCGTTTGCTCTAAGGCGTTCATAGCTTCCGTCCGACCAAGCTCCTCGGTTGCTGCCGTCCTCTGTTGGGACATCGACGGCACGCTGCTGAGCACGGCGAGGGCCGGTGTGTTTGCGCTGCACAAAGCCGCAGAGGAGGTGTGTGGCCGGTCCGCCGACGTGTCTCAACTGGCTACTGCGGGCCTTACAGACGCCGAAGTCGCCTCCCTGGTTATCAGGGGGTGTGGTATCCCCGATGGCAAAGCGGTGGTAAGCGAGTTTCTGAGGGCCTACGAGCGCCACCTCCCGGAAAGGCTAGGCTGGCGCAAGGGCGGGGTTCTTCCTGGGGTGGTCGCCATCCTCGAGGCTCTTGCAGACCTCGGAACCGTGACAAGCCTGTTGCTGACCGGTAACACCGAGGCAGGCGCCAAGGCAAAGCTACGCCATTACGGTCTCGACAGCTACTTCGAAACAGGTGCCTTTTGTGTCGAACCCGAGGACCGAGTCTCGATCGCTTGGCGCGCCCACGAGCTTGCGAAGAAAGCAAGTGGGCCTGCCCTTCGCGACGAACGGATCTACGTGATAGGCGATACCCCCAACGACATCCGTTGTGGCCAGGCGATCGGGGCCCGTACAGTAGCCGTGGCCTCAGGTGCGGTGTCGGAACGTGACCTCAAGGCCGCTAGGCCCTGGTTGCTGCTGCCCCGGCTGCCGAATCCCAAGACGTTCATGCGTTTGCTCGAGATTGAGCCGAGGTCGGCACTCCCGGTCGAGTCCAAAGAGGTCGCTCCCCCGAGGAACGATGCGGTCGGCAGCTAGCGCGAAGCTGTATGGCCGGGTTCGGCTGAACTCTCCGCTCCTGAGCCGAGCAAAACGCCTTCCACCGCTCCCGCCGATTTACTCCACTCGCGCACAATGTCCTCGGCGAAGGCGCCTAGGCGCTCAGCAAACGGCTTCTCATCGTGGTAGATCCAGTAGTCCATCTGCTCCTTGGGTGGGCGCCTGGGAGGTAGATCCGAGTCAGCCAGTTCGCTGAAGGCATGCGGAAGGTCTTTCTCGCGGCGGCAAACATGGAAGTTGTTCACCCTATCAACGCCTTCGAAATGCAGATACTTCATCGTGTAATAGGGCGACGTCCGGTGAAGACCGTCGTGGTAGGCGATCACGAGCACCTGCCGCCGATATATCGCTGCCTCCAGCATCATGGTGGAAAGCGGACATATGACAAACTCGGCGTTCTCGAGCAACGCGGGATAATGATCAAGGGGTAGAGGTATTGTCCGCGCAGTCTTATTGCGCGCCCGCCAGCCATGGTCAACCCACTTCCAGCTTGCCCGATAGTCGTCGCGCACCGTCGATTCGACGACGACGTGACGGAGTTGCTCGTCATCGACGAAGTCCGGGTGGATGCGTTCTACTCTGGCCGGGTGAGGAAGGTAGACCACCTTGAGATCGAGACCTCGGTGCTCGATCGTGCGCTCCAGGAGTTCAAGCGACCGTTTTTCGTCAAAGGGCCGGTAGCAACCGGCGAACAGTACGTAAGGGAAGGGGTAGGGGCTGTTCGTTCGCGCTGGGGGTGTACGGAAATGATCATCGATGTAGGGACTCCCCAGTACACGCACACGATCTTTCGGGATGCGATGAATGCTCGTTGCGTGCTCGGCGCTCTGGTGGCCGATCGCCCCGAGAAAGTCCGGCTTGAAAGCAAAAGCGCTTTTACTCGAAAGATTGTCCCAGTTGTACGTGAGCGTCAGCACCGGGATGCCAAGCTCGCGGGCGACCCGGGTCGCGTCCATGACCAAAACCTCACCCGTCGGCCCACGTGTCACCGCAATGACGATCTGGGGGTTGACGCGCCGGATGACCTCGTCCATCACGGGGTTCGGTCCCGCGGCGCGCAGGCGTCGGGCTATCTTCGCTTGGCGGACCCCGGGCGCAGCTTCGAGCTTGGCGCGCCACCGCGCCGCCCTGGGCAGTTCCTGGAGCTTCATCCGAGCGGTGCGCGACCGAAAGCGGTAGGAGGTCTGAAGCAGAGTTCTTATCTCTATATAGGCCCGCTTTCGCCCGTGATCGACAGGGACGGGGCCTATGTAGTGGGACCCAGCGGGAAAGAGCGCCTCCTCCGCGACGTCCGATCCCGGGAACGCGGGCGAGACGTACCAAGTATCTGACTCCTCTAGGCTTCGGAACGCTCCGCTCGCGACGAAGTCGCGGACGATCCGCCGGCTTGGGATGATTATCAGCGTGCGCAACAAGTAGCTCAGACCTTCCTGACGAATGCGTCCCGGCACGTGCGTATATGGTACGCGACAAGCATCTCTTAGAGGGCAGTGCCCCGCCAACTACTTTGCCGGGTAAGGTGTCGCAAGGTGAGGACCGGTGCGACCGCGAACGCTCGTGCCGTGGCCAAGGTTGACTCAAATATCGATGTCGGCGTCGGAGTGACAGACGGTCCGCCTCGACGGTCTAAACGCCCGACCATTTTTCTCGTGGTGAGGCTTGGGCTCGGCGCTCGATCCGTCCTGCAAACAGACATCCTTCACGCTTTTCGCCGCCGACGTCTCGGTGGCGCTCCTGACTCCGCGCGAGGACATGCAGGTCATCGCCGCAGCATTGGGGCTCCTGTTGCGGCGTGCCCGCCGGTCTGCGCTCGACGGGCGAAAGAGAGCGCGCCCTTTCAGGCGAAGTATCGCAGCAGGATGATGGCTTGGTCGGCGAAGCAGCCGAGGATCGCCGCGCTCTTAGACTTCTTTGTCCGGGCCAGGCTGCCGGACGGCAGACTGCGAATTATCTCTTCGAGGCAGTCGGTCGCGACCAGCGCTACCTGCGCTCAGTGATGCCACCTGACAGGGCAATCCTCGCTCGATTGACGGCGCGCGCCCGCGGCGAGGCCGAGCTCGCTCGTTTCCGCAGCGGGTACGCCGTCTCTCGCACCGCGTTGGCCAACATCGCACGGAGCAAGAAGCCCTTGGTCGTAGGGCCTTTCTTGTCCGAAGTGGGCTTTGAGTGCCTCTACTGGGTGCCGATGCTCCGCTGGTTTACCGAGAGCTACGGCATCGACATTGAGCGGGTGACTGCCTTCTCTCGCGGGGGGCCTACCGATTGGTATGCGGGGGTTGCTCACCGTTACGTCGATGTCTTCGACTACCTCAGCCCCTTGGAGCTAAAGGCGCTTCAAGCAGCGCGGGTGGCCAGAACCCGAAACGAGAAGCAGTTGAGCATCGGACGCGAGGAATCGGCCTTGCTGTCCAGCGCAGGCCTTTCGGAAGACTTCGATCTCCTTGATCCTTCTGTCATGTACAGCCTCTTCTGGGCGGTCTGGTCCCTGCGGCGGCCCGTGAGCCGGGTCCTGAAACACACACAGTTCCACCTGTTTGACGACGCAAGCGAACAGATAGGTGCCACACATTCGCTCCCGTCGAGCTACGTGGCGGTCAAGCCTTACTTCAGTAGCTGCTTTCCGGATTCAACAGCCAATCGCGCCTTTCTCGCCGCCCTGCTAAGGCGCTTGTCAGAGTCCGTCCACGTCGTCCTCCTGTCGACAGGAATAGACTTAGATGGGCACGAGGACTATCTGGCGTCTTCGGAGAGAATCACAGACATTTCGGGTCTCGTTGAGCCTCGCGACAACCTAGGCGTGCAGACCGCCGTGCTGCGTGGTGCCGCCGCCCTTTATACGACCTACGGCGGGTTTGCTCACCTCGGCCCCTTCCTTGGGGTTCCGACATTCGCCTTCCATTCGGAACACAATTTTAACCCCGTACATCTCGATGTCATGCGCCGCGCGGTGGCCGAACTTCGGCTCTCATCGAACGCCGGCTTCATCCTCCTCGACGTGCGCGATCTTTCTCTTCTCGACGGACTCGCAAGGCTTGCCCACCGCGGCACGCCCATCGCTCCAAGCCCACGTTGACCGTGGACCGCACCGACGCGACAAGGATTACGCGACCGGCGGGGGGCAGATTCGTTTACACGCCCGTCCGTCTGTCCGTCGCAACCTGGACATAATACGCGGTAAGTGTCGCCTTGCCCCGAGGCGAGGAGTACCGTCAGCGGACCCCTTGACCTGATCTTCCAAGCAGAGGGCCGAGGCTACGGAAGCTGGCTGTACACGAACTGGCCCGTGGTCAGGATACGCAGGAGCGCGAAATGTCCGAGGAGGAGGACCCCCCCGGCTACTAGCGTGCGTCGGCGCGAAGCGCTGATCAACCATGCCACTGCGAAATAGGCGGGAAACACAACAGTGAGATTGTCCGTGTCATTACCAATCCCTTGGAGTGGCAAGAACCACACTAGGAACGCGAGCATCGGGATGCACGCCACGACCACTATCCCCCGAAGTCGACTCGCGCCGGAGGGCACGAGCAGCAGCACAGCCGCGCCGACAGCCCCGAGCTCATAGGGCAACACCGTCAGGACCTGTCGCGAGAAGACCGGCTGGATGATCCGGTGGTCCGCGAGAACGGCCGTGAACGTTGGCCGGAAGGCTCGGAACGCGGCGTGCCCCGCGCTCACATCGATCCCGAGTCCGACCGCGTAGAAGGCGATCCACACGAGCCACCCGAGGAGGCCTGCGCCGAGCGCCTGAACTGCTGCCCACAGGCGGTCTGAGCGTTTCAGCGGCGAGGTGGCGGGGTCGCGAAACAGGGTGAGAGCCAACACGAGTACGAGGAGTGCAAAGCCGAGGCCCGTGAGGCCGAAGCCGTGAAGCGCCGCGCCGACACCTAACATGCCAGACCCCACGGCTACCAGCCGCCATCGACCCTCCTCGATTCCAATAAGGACCAGTGGCATCGCAGGTGCAATCAGCGCCATCGGCAGGTGGCCAAACTCGTGGTAACCAAAAAAGAGAAGAAAGATTGGCAGCGCGACGGTAAGGGCGATGTAACGGGTTACCCGCGGCGCCCACTTCGCCCAGAAGCCCAGTCCAAGCAGGCCGGCAACGGACAGCGCCGACGCGACGACGGCCAGAACCTTGAACGTTCGCTCGGCTTTTGGGTGGCCGAGGATCGCGTCGATTTCTCTAACGATGACGCTGCCCAGGTGGAATTGAAACTGCGTCGCGGTAACGAAGCGAGGCTCGAAGTCGGCGCGGCCGTTCTCGATAAAATCGTGGTAATCGCCCATCGGCGCTGGGGTGGTGAGCGGTAGGAGCAGCATCCCCAGGAGGAGCGTGACAAGCGCCAGGACTGCCAGCGCCCCCCGAGTCTTCGTCGAAGCGATGCACGAAGCAGAGAACAGCACCGCTGCGCAGCCCAAAGCCACGCCGCTCTGAGGAAGCGTCGAATTGGCGATGTCAAGAGCGATGTACACCGGACACCACTAGGTTACTTCGGGTAGGGTTCGTACGGGTGAGCCACAGCCTGACAGGCGAGGCGGCAAGCCCCCTCGAGGTGTGCCGACTCACTCGGTCGTTTCGTCAGTCGGTCGGCGCCGCAGTCGGTAGGTGAGTTTGAGGACTGCTCCCAGCATCTGAATGCTGGCTTTGACTACCTTGACCCGAGAGTCCGGATCGTGTTGGTAGCGCACCGCGACCTCTGAGAGTTGGAGGCCGGAACGTTTCGCGCGCATGAGGAGCTCGACGTCGAAGGCATAGCCCGGGGTCAGCTGATGCTTGAAGAGTTCGCGGGCCACGTCGGTGCGCAGAAGTTTGAAGCCGCACTGGGTATCTCGTATGCGCAGGCCGGTGAGGGCGCGGACGACCAAGTTGAAGATCCGGCCCACGCACTGGCGGTGGAGAGGCGTCTTGGCACTTGAGGGTGACAGCGCTCTTGATCCGACGGCGACGTCCGCGCCGGCCCGCAACTCGCGGTATAGCGAGTCAACGTCGGCGAGCGAAGCAGCGAGGTCGACGTCTGTCAGAAGGGTTAGCTCCCCCGCTGCCGCGGCCACGCCGAGGCGGGTGGCATGGCCCTTGCCGCGGTTTGGCCCCTCGTAAATGATGCCGGTTAGAAACGGATGGTCACGAGCTGCCGTGCGGATTAGCGCCGCAGACCCGTCCGTACTTCCGTCGTCGACGACAACGGCCTCTACCATCTGCAGGCCGGCAGCCCTCATGTGGCCCTCGGCAGTGTGGGCGAGCGCGACAAAGAGAGCAGGCAGTCGCCTTTCCTCGTTGAACGCCGGGATGACTAAGGACAGAGTCGGACCCCCTGACGTTGGCTGCGCCACGAGCGTGATCCTAGCCCGATAGGGTGCGAGCCGCGCGATGCTGTCGCGCCTTTCCTCTTGAAACTACTCAAGCACATCACCGCGTCGCGTCGCGTGTTGACTGTCGGTGGCCTTGCGTCCCTGGGTGCGGCGGTATCACTCCAGGTGGGCTTGGAAAAAACACTGCTGGCGGCCCAGCCGCCATGGTGGGCGGTAGGCGTTCTGATCGGTGGGAAGGTCGTCTTGGCTAGTGGGGGTCTGCTTGCGGTCTGCGCTGCCTCGATCCCGTCGAGGGCGCAAGCGATTTTTAGAGTTGACATGCGTAGCGGCCGGTCGCGGCTGGGTGTCTTTGTGATGGTCCTCCTAGCGGCCCTAGCCGGCCCCCTGCTTTTTACCGATCGCACCTTTGGGTTCGATTGGCCCAACCATTTGTGGGTGCTGTATCAGCAGACCCTCAACCTCGAAGGGCTGCATCGCCCGAGCTATTTTGTGCAGTCGGGGCTTGGCGCATATTTTCCCTGGTTCGCGTTTTACGGCGGCACGCTGTACACGTTGGGCGGGGCCATTGGCGTAATCACAGGCCCGATCACGGCCTATATAGTTCTCTGGCTCTTAGCGTTCGCCATGGCGTATGGCGGCTTGGTGTGGTTGGCGCGTCAGCTTGGTCTTTTGGGGTGGCGCGGCCATGCGCCCGCGGTTGTATTTGTCACGTCGGCCTACTACATCACCTTAATCTACGGACGAGGTGACCTTCCCGAGTTCGTTGCAATCTCCACGATTCCGCTTCTGGTTGCGGCGGCGCTGAACGTCGGCCGCGCCGATCACCTGCAACTGCTTCCGGTCGCGGCGCTCGTGATTAGTGCAACACTGTTTACAGGCAGTCATGGCATTACGCTGGTGTGGGGAACCACGTTCCTGTTGCTGGTGGGGGCTACCGTAGCCGCGGCAGTCCCGACCTCAGCCCTTCCGAGCCCACGCCGGCTCGCCCAGATTGCCGGGCTACTGGCTTTGGGTGCGGCGATCAACCTCTGGTTCTTGCTGCCTGAGCTGGCCTACAGCAGCAACGTCCAAATCGGTAAAGCTCCCGATTCATTGATACAGCTTGATTTTACGTTGCCCGATCGGATGTTTTCCCTGCTCCGAGACTCCCCCGCCGAAGCGGGGACGACCCAGTTTCAGACACAGGCGCCTGTGCTGGTGCTTGTTTGGGGGCTGTTCGTAGCTGTGCTTGTCCGGCGATCTGCTTCACGCCCGATCCGACGGCTCATGATTGGCCTGGGCGCAATGTCCATCCTGTTCATCGGGCTGATGCTCGTCCCCCAAGTCATCGAGGCGCTTCCCCGCTTCTGGCGCTACATCCAGTTTCCCTACCGGCTGCACACATACCTCGCCCTGTCAGCGGCCGGCCTTGTACTCGTCGGGCTGATGGCGCTCTCCCAGCTACCAGCCCAGACCCAGAAGCGACAAGCGATGCACGCCTTCCTCACAATCACGCTCGCAGCCAGCATCGCCCTCGCCGGAATTCAAGCCTGGCGATCACCGTCAGAGTTGAACACGCGCTCTGCCGCCACTGTGTCACCATCGCGGCCCCCGTCGACGTGGTACATCGCAGCCGACTACGCGGACCGTTCGGCGCCGGTCGTACAGCCGACGCTCACTTCCGCACGGTTGGTAAAGAGTGCAACCCACGTCTCGCGCCTCGCAATCCCAGCGCGGGCCGGAATCGACAACTACACCACCAGGGTGGTAGTTGACCGGCCTGGAACGATCGCCACAAACATCCTCGCCGGCCGCTACCTCGTCCATGTAGACGGAGCTCGCCCGGTCGGTCGCACCAAACAAGGCTTCATGGTCCTCTCCATCAACGGGCGCCCAGGCGTTATACACCAAATCAAATTCTCCACCCCTAACTCCACCCTACTCCGAACCGGCCAGCTCGCCACGATCATCGCCCTGCTCACCACCGCCGCGCTCCTCGCAGCACTAGAAATCCGTACGCCGCGGCCACGGCAGCGGCACGGGGGGCCATCCCACGCGTCACGGCATATTGGTCGACCGCGACGTTAGGCCTCGCCCCCACTCTCACGGCCCAACGCGTACTTGGCACGAGCGCAGGAATCGGCGGTGGGTGCGTATGGTAGCCGGGGAGCAACCAGCGAAGGCGACCGCAGCTCTTGCTGGCGCCATATCGGAGCCAAGACATCGGAGGACCGGAAAGTGAAATTGGCCCAGACGCTCCTCGTCCACAACACAGCCGACATCCTCGAGGAGAACCTGATCTATCACCTCAACCGAGGGGTCGATGTGGTTCTGGCCATCGACGATGAATCAACTGACGGCTCAAGCGATGTGCTTGAGTCCTTCGTAGGAGGGGGCTGGGTCGTTGTTGTATCGAAAGGACAGTCTGAGTCCTTCGAGCGCGATGGCGCAGCAGTTTGGCGGACGAGGCTGGCACGTCTCGCGGCGACCGAGCATGGAGCAGATTGGGTGATATCTGGCGATCCGGACGAGTTCTGGTGGCCGGTGGTAGGCGACTTGAAAGAAACGCTGGCCCTGATCCCGGAGCCCTACGAGCAGGTCTTGGCTCCGCGCACAGACTTCGTGTTCGAACGCGACCCCGTTCGAAGCGTTCTGCACGATCTGACGATCCGTGAGTCGTCGTCGCCGCTCGCATACAAGGTGGCCCTTCGCGCTTCTGCCGATGTGGTCCTCGATCGTGGCTCGCACCGCGCCGCACACGATGTCGCGCGTGATTGCCTGACTCGGTGGGAGATTGGCCGGCCAATGCCGGTCGCTCCGGTATTCCCCTTGCGGATCTTTCACTTTGCCATCACTTCGCAGGCTGCATTCGAACGTGCCGTCGCTCGTGCCGCCAGCCCTGGCGCGGCGTGGAGGCGGGATGCCCTCTCACGACACGGGGGCAACAAGCAAGCACGGCAAGGAACTTTCGATCCTCTGGCCCCGTGGCGACTCGAAACGCTAGAACACCGGTTGGCGGAAGGGACGTTGGTTGTGGATGAACGCTTCGCGTGTCTTGCTGGAGATCTCAAGGACCCACGCAAGGGCAACATCGACGAAGGCGCAACTATTGGGGCACCAGCAGTCACAGGTGACTTGTATGCGTTGACCAGGAGCCTCGGGCATGAGGGCACCGAGGTGCAGCAGCTACTCCTCGAGGCGATCCAGCGACGGGACGGAAAGCTCCGCACGCGCGCTCAGCACGCGATCCAGAAGCATAAAGATCTGTCCCAACGAGGAACCGCTAACCGCTTCCGCGCCCTCTTTACATCCGGGGATCGGCCCTGAGGAAAGGCAGGCGATCCGTGAATCACCTTCTGCGAAGCGTAACCCGCCTCGCTCGCGACCGGCGTGCCTTGGCGCACGCTCTCGCCCTGGCCGTCCTTCTTGGGCCGCCGCCGTTGTGTTGCTGCCGGCACTGGGGTTCCTGCCCGTAGCGTTCCTGGCCCGACCCCCTGAGATCGGTCCGGCTCGTGTGAGAGTTCTTTCCGCCCACGATGATGGGCAAGGAGGAACACAAGGTGAAGGCAAAGCGCCACACGCCCAACCAGGTCATCAGGAAGTTGCGGCAGGCCGAGCTGA
>JBBRYL010000022.1:0-38857 GCA_038237685.1 Solirubrobacterales bacterium
CTACCTGGCCGACAGGGTCACGCGGGTGGCGGCCCCCCACCGCATCCTCGACCCCCAGGCGGGCCCGCTGATCGCCGTGCGCCTGTCGGTCCTCACGCGCAAGTCGCTTGGCGGCCTGCAGACCGATCTCGAGTCGCGGGTGCTCCGGCCCGACGGCCAGCCGCTGCCCGGTCTCTATGCGGCCGGCGAGGTGGCCGGCTTCGGCGGTGGCGGCATGCACGGCTACCGCGCGCTGGAGGGCACCTTCCTCGGCGGCTGCCTGTTCTCCGGGCGGGTGGCCGGACGGGCCGCCGCTGGCGCCCTGGGCTAGAGCGGACTCGCGGGCACCGCGAGCTAGGATGCCGTGGCTGCGCGGCGAGGTAGCTCAGTTGGTAGAGCACACGACTGAAAATCGTGGTGTCGCGGGTTCGATTCCCGCCCTCGCCATTGCCGAACATTGCCGAAAGGACCTGCAACAAGGAGGTTCCGTGCCCCCGGGAGCCCGCGCCGTCGCCTCTCAGACCGACCCATGGCAGCGTTATGGCAGCGCCAGCCCCCCGAGGAGAGCCAGCCGGAGCCCAACCCCGTGAGGCTGCACCCCAAGGCCGTCCGCCAGCGCCTCATGGCCGACCTCATGGAGACGTTCGCCTACAGGTCGTTACCCGCGGAATGCCGCCCTGCGCGTGTCACAGGTTCGGTGTGTTGCGCGCGCCGAACTTGGCTTCATACATCTCGGCGTCGGCGTTGGCGAGCAGATCGTGCATCGAGGTCTGCCCGTCGTACATGGCCAGTCCGATGCTCGCCGCGGTTCGGACGCGGCGCCCCAGGAGCAACTCGGCATGCACGCCGACAATTTCGATCAGCGACGCGACGACCTGTCGGGCCTGCTCAGCTGAGACCTCGGGCAGGATGACGGCGAACTCGTCGCCGCCCAGGCGCCCGAGTACGTCGGTGTCGCGCAGACGTTCGCCCATCACGCGAGCAATGTCGGCCAGCAACTCGTCGCCTGCCCGGTGGCCCAGCGTGTCGTTGACGGACTTGAAGTTGTCGAGGTCGAGCACCAGGACGGCGCCGGCGCGCTCGTAGCGCGCTGCGTAGGCAAGCTGGCGCTCGAGTTCCTCCTCGAAGCCGCGACGGTTGAGCAGGCCGGTGAGGTGGTCGCGGCGGGCGGCGTCCTGCAGCCGGCGCTGAAGCTCCTTGCGCTCGGTGATGTCCTGGATCTGAGAGATGAAGTACATCGGTTCGCCGGCTGCGTCGCGCGCCAAGGAGGCGTTGAGCTGTACCCAGATGATCTGCCCGTCGGCGTGGATGTAGCGCTTCTCTGTGTGATAGCTGACACGGTCGCCATCGATCATCTGACGGATCGAGGCGGCGTCGGCGTGCAGGTCGTGCGGATGGGTGATGTCCTGGAAGGAGAGCTCGACGAGCTGCTCGGCCGGGTACCCCGTGATCTTGCAGAGCGCGTCGTTGACCTTCATCCAGTGGCCCTCGAGTGACACGAGCGCCATGCCGATCGCCGACTCGTCAAACGAGCGTCGGAAGCGCTCCTCGGCGTCGCGCAGCGCGTACTCCGCCGCTCGCTGCTCGGTGATGTCCTGCAGTGTTCCTGCCAATCGGGCGATGCCGTCGTCGGTGATGAAGCGCCGGCGGCGTCCATGGACCCATCGCACGTCACCGTTGGGACGCACGAGGCGATAGTCGCTCTCGGTGGCCGCGGACTCGCCGCTATTCCCGATCGTCTCGGCGACGCGGGCGCGGTCCTCCTCATAGACCAGTGCGATGAAACCGGCCAGGTCGGTTGGATGCTCGCCGGGCGCGACCCCCGCGATCCGGCACAGCTCATCAGACCAGCTGACGACATTCGACTCGATGTCCCACTCGAACGACCCGACCCCGCCGACATG
The DNA here is from genome assembly GCA_038237685.1 of Solirubrobacterales bacterium. Lineage (GTDB taxonomy): Bacteria > Actinomycetota > Thermoleophilia > Solirubrobacterales > Thermoleophilaceae > JAAYBF01. The sequence goes on from JBBRYL010000022.1 coordinate 1,884, forward strand.
CTGGGCCTCGGCCAGGCGACGCTCGCTCGCGCTCGAGACCGCCTCGGCCGCTTTGCGTTCTGAGATGTCACGTATGAACGCGTTAAAGGAAACCGCGGTGCCCTCGCCGGTCGCCGCGATCGTCAGCTCGACCGCCAGCATGTGAGCGCTCTTGGTCACCGCAGCAACCTCGATGGGTCGGTTGAGCATGCCCGATTGGCGCGTGCTGAGATAGCTCGTGAGGCCGCGCTCATGCGCATCGCGCAACTCCGGCGGGATGATCAGCTCGCTGACTGTCTTTCCGCAGGCCTCCTCGCGCTTCCAACCGAGCATGCGCTGCGCCTCGCGATTCCATTCGGTGATCCGCCCGTCGCTGTCCATCGAGACGAATGCGTCCGGTGCGTGGTCGATCACCGCCTGCAGCCGCTCGCCGGCGTCGCGGGCGGCTGCCACGTGACGCCGGGCGTCGATCTGCACCGCGGCCGCGCGCGCCACCGCGCGAAGTAAAAGGAGCTGATCATCTTTCAGCACACGGGGGCGCACGTCGGCGACGCAGAACGCACCAACTGCCAGGCCCTCCTGACTGAGAAGCGGAAATCCGGCGTAGAACCGAAGCCCGTCGGCGACCTTCGGATGGCCGGCAAACCTCGCGTCCTCACAAAGGTCCTCGATCACGGTCACGTCATCCTGAGCGATCGCGAAATCGCACAGCGAGGTGTCCCGCGCAGCGTCACCGGCCGGTAACCCGACGCCCGCCACCGTCCATTGTCGGCTTTCACCGATGAGGTTCACCGCCGCGACCGGCGTGCCCACCAGTCGCGCAGCGAGCGCGACGAGTTCATCGAGCGCTTCGATACCAGCGACCCCGAACACGGCAGACGCTGCCAGCGCGTGAAGACGGTCGGCCTCCGAGACGGCGCGCGCGAGAACTCGCTGGGCGCTGGGGGGGCCATGCACAGCCTATCGACGGCCTGCGAGCAAAGCTGTACCCCCGGGCGCGGCGCTCCTCGGCGGTCAGGTCCTTGCCCCGGACGGCGAGCTGGGCGGATCGCTCATCTAGGCTGCCCCGATGACCTCGGAGACCGCGCTTGAGCACGTCGGGGCCCTGCCCGACCCGTTGTGGCGACGACTGGTGGCAAACCCCGAACGGGCGCCCGAGCTGATCGCCCTTGCCGCCGCCGACCGGTTCGCCGACCCGGCCGCTCGCTGGGTTGCCGGCGCGGGCGGCGGTGAGTCCCACGGCTCGCTGGCCAAGAAGGCGTTTCGCAAGCACGTTCACATATCCCGCGCCGAGGGCCTCGCCCTTGGGCTTGGCGGCGCGGTCACGAGCGCCGCGAACGTGGCCGGCCTTGGCTGGATCCAGGCCCGGATGGTCTTCTTCATCGCCGCGGCCAACGGCTATGACCCCCACGACCCGATGCGACCGGCCGAGCTGCTGGCCCTGTGGGGCGTGTACGAGACCCCGGCCCAGGCACGCGAGTCCCTCGACGGGGTCGGCGACTCGATGGCCGCGACGGTCGTCAAGTCGCGACTGGGAAAGACCGGCGAGCGGACCCTCGCGAATCGCATGCTGCGCTACGTGGGCAAGCGTGCCGCCACCCGATACGGCGGCCGCATGATCCCGCTGCTCGGCGCACCGATCAGCGCCGTGCAGAACGGCGGCTCGACCAAGGACCTCGGGCGCCGGGCGCTCGCCTATTACGGCGGCACGGACCAGACACAACCGAGACCGGACTGACTGCCCCCTTCTAGCGCGTCAGCGCGACGGTCCGCGCCGGCGCGTCCCAGAGGCGCGTCAGCTCGTCGTCGAGCGCCACGATCGACAGCACCGCACCGGGCTGATCGAGCGAGGTGATGAAGTCGCCGACCATCGCCCGCTCTATATGACGCCCGCGCCCGTCAAGCAGGCGACCGATGTGCTCGAACAGCACAGAGAGCTCCAGCGGCGGGGTGCCCCCAAGCCCGCTGAGCAATACGAGCAAGGGGGCGTCGGCGTCGATCTCGGCGAGCACGGGATCGACGAGCGCGGTGGCGATCGCGTCGGCGGACTCGAGCGAGCCGCGACGCTGGCCCGGCTCGCCGTGGATCCCCACTCCGACCTCCATCTCCTCACCGTGCAGCGCGATGCCGAAGCTGCGGCCGCGGTCGACCGCTCTACGCGCTCCGGCGGCCACGTCGGCGAGCGCCGCCCCCTCGGCGGCCAGCGCCCCGGCGACCTTCTCGGCCACGATGGTGACCCCGGTGCCGCGTCGCTCGGTGTCCGAGTCGGCGGCGATGGCCACGTCGTCGTCGACCACGACCGTCGCCACCTCGACGCCGGCGTCGGCCGCCGCGAACTCGGCCGCCATGCGGAAGTTGAGGATGTCGCCCGTGTAGCTCTTGACGATGTGCAACACGCCGGCGCCCGCGTGCACCGCCTCGGTGGCGGCCTGGATCTGGCTCGGGGACGGCGAGGTGAACACCGCGCCGGGACATGCGGCGTCGAGCATGCCCTCGCCGACGAAGCCGGCGTGCAGCGGCTCGTGGCCGGCGCCTCCGCCGGAGACCACCGCCACCCGCCCCGAGCCGGTGTCGCGCCCCGCACGGGCGATCACGTCCAATCCCTCCAGCCGCTCGACAAGATCGGCATGCGCGCGCACGAAGCCGTCGAGCGCCTCGTTGACGAATGCGGCCGGATCGCCGACGAAGCCCTGCTTGCGCGGGCCCTCGGCCTCGTCATCGGCAGAGACGGCCGGACCGGCGGCGAGCTCGTCCCAGCTCGGCGGCGGGTCGCCGTCGCGCAGCGTCTCGCACACCTCGGCCACGGCTATCGCGCCCGGATCGACTGCGCCCTTCGAGCGTTCGCCGGCGTAGGCGGCGCGGCCGCGTCTCGCCTCGGTGTCGGTGGTCGAATCGGCGCCCTCGCGGGCCGCCGCCGCAGCATCGCCGCCTTCGGCCAGCGCCTCGCCGACGGGAAACAGGGCGTCAAGCGCGGTCTTGTCACCGCGCTCGGCATCGCCGATGTCCTGCATGCCCTCGATCGCCGCCCGCACGAGGCTCGCGGCCGTCGGGCCGTCGATGTGATCGGGATCCTCGTCGCCAAGCGCCTCGCCGGCGCGGAGGAGCGCTATGCCACACAGCGGGCCGGAGCTGCCGCCCATCGCATCGGTAACGATCTTCGAAGCGCCACGCAGCTGCTCGGCGGCGCTGCCCGAGGGTGCGTCCGCCGCGAGCGCGCCGGCTCCGCGCGCAAGGGTCGAGCCGAAGTCGCCGTCCGCGGCCACGCCGTCGAGGCGGTCGTACTCGTCCGCGCGCTTCAGCGCAACGGAGACGATGGTGCGCAGCAGGACGTCGATCTGTTCAGACGATGTTGACATGTGCGTCAGGTATGCCCGTGGGACCCCGACTCCATACCCAGTGCAGCCTTTTTCGTCCGATCCCGGGTCTACCTTCGGCCTCCCCATGGACCAGCCAACGTTGACTCCAGCCCACCTCCTCGTTCGCGACCTGCAGGACGGCCAGACCGTCGACTCCGTCTATGAGGTCCGCGGCGTCACGCGCCGCCAGAAGAAGAACGGCGAGTCGTTCCTGAAGCTGCAGCTCGGTGACGTGTCGGGCACCATCGAAGCGGTGGCATGGGACGCCGTGGACGAGGTGGCCGCCGAGGCCAAGCCGGGCGTGGCGGTGCGCGTGGCCGGGCGCTACTCGTGCGATTCGCGCTACGGCGCCTGCATCACGATCCGCCGCACCCGCGCGGCGCTGCCCGAGGAGTTCGATCCCGAGCAGCTGGTCGAGGGTCCGCCGATCCCTTACGCCCAGATGGTCGGCGACCTCGAGGCGCTGATCGCGACGGTGCAGGATCCGTACCTGCGCGAGCTGCTCGACCGGCTGCTGTCGGTCGGCAGCGAGTCCGGTGACCGCTGGCGCGTCGCGCCGGCCGCGAAGGTCTACCACCAGGCCTACCGCCACGGGCTGCTCGAGCACTCGCTCTCGGTGGCCCAGGGCGTGAGCGCCATGGCCTCCACCTTCCCGGGCATCGACCGGGACGTGGCCGTGACCGGCGCCTTGTTGCACGACATCGGCAAGATCGAGGCCTACGAGCAGACGGGCGGCGCCATCGACCTGGCTGACGCCGGCAAGCTCCAGGGCGAGATCCCGCTCGGCTACTACCGCGTGCGCAGCACGATGGAGTCGATCGACGGGTTCCCGCCCGGTCTGTGCCAGGCGGTGGGGCACATCATCCTCAGCCATCACGGCAAGCTCGAGCACGGCAGCCCGGTCACGCCGTGCACGCGCGAGGCCACGCTGGTGCACATGATCGACAACCTCGGCGGCACGCTCGGCACGTTCGATCGGATCGAGAAGGGCCTAGCCGACGGCGAGCAGTGGTCGGGCTTCGACCGCGCGCTTTCGGGCTCCGCGTACTTCTCACGCGCCGCGGCCGCGTGACAACGGGGCTCCGACCCCGCAAATAGCGGGTATCACCGGCTAGCGGGCCCATGGGCCCCGCGTATCCTGGGTCGCTGTGGCAAAGGACACCGAAAAGCTCATCCGTCAGCTCTCGCTGATCTCGTTCCTGATGGCCGAGCGGCGCCCGGTTTCAGCACTGGAGATCCGCCAGGACGTCGAGGGCTACGCCCAGATGACCAGCGACGAGGCGTTCAACCGCCGCTTCTACGCCGACCGCGCGGAGCTGTCGTCGCTGGGCATCGAGCTGAAGATCGACAAGCAGAGCGAGGGCTCCTACGAGGCGGAGACCTACACCCTGCCCGCCGCCAACTTCTACCTGCCCTCGATCGAGTTCTCCGACCAGGAGCTCGGCGGCCTGCGCACCGCGCTCCAGCTGCTCGACGGCGAGTTCGCCTACGCCGAGCCACTGCGCCTGGCGCTGCAACAGCTGTCCTGGGGCAAGCCGTCGCCACTGGCCGCCCCGGAGCAGCAGTCGGTCAAGCTCGCGATGACGGCCGGCCCCGGCGGCCGAGAGCTCTCGCAGCGACTGTCGAAGGTCGAGACGGCGATCTTCCGCCGCAAGACGATCATCTTCGACTACTACACGATGGGCCGCGACGACCAGGCGAAGCGCAAGGTCGACCCCTACCACCTGCTGTTTCGCGGCGGCCAGTTCTACCTGGTGGGCTACGCGCACGAGCGCGACGCCGTGCGGGTGTTCCGGCTCTCGCGGATGCGCGGCAAGGTCGGCTACAGCTCCAAGGCCGAGCATGACTTCCAGCGGCCCGAGGACTTCGACCCACGCACCTACGCCACGCGCGCCGACTGGCAGCTTGGCGAGGAGCAGGGGGTGGCGCGCATCTGGCTGTCGGATCGCATCGACTGGCTCGTGCGGCGCCACCTTGCCCCGGATGTCGGATCGACCGAGCAGGTCGACGATGGGGTGGTGTTCAGCACCGCCTACGGCGACTCACGTCAGCTCGTCTCCTGGGTGCTCGGCCTTGGCCGGCGCGCCCGCATCCTCGGCCCCGATGAGCTCGTCGAGGAGGCGGAGGAGCGCGTGGCCCAGGTGGTCGAACGCCACGCCGAGCCCGTCGAGCTGGCCGACCCCGCCCCGCGACGTCCGCGCGTGGAGGCCGAGGACGACGGCAAGCGCGAGAGCACGATCCGCCCTGAGCGGTTCGCCCGGCTGGTGACGCTGGCGGGCATCCTGATCGAGGCGGCCCGCCGCGGCAGCAAGCTCGAGCTGCGCGAGGTGTGCGCGTCGCTGCAGATCTCAGAGCTCGAGCTGCGCCAGGACATCGACGTGCTCAACGTCGTGAACTTCGGTGGCGGCAGCTACGTGCTTTACGCCGAGATCACCGGCGACCAGATCGAGGTGGATCCCGAGCCCTACGGCGACAACTTCGCCCGGCCCGCCCGGCTGCTGCCGCTCGAGGCCAAGGCGCTGGTGGCGGCCATCGACCTGGTCGGCGAGCACCTGCCCGAGGGCTCCCTGCTGTCGGCACGCGACAAGATCGTCGACGCGCTGGGCCGTGACCCCGCAACCGACGGCCTGCAGATCACAACCGCCAAGGGCGACGACTCCGCGATCGCCCGGGTGGTGTCGGGCGCCATCGCCGACCGGCGGCTGCTCGAGATCGAGCACTACAAGGAGGACGAGGACGAGTTCACCACGCGCACGATCGAGCCTTACCAGCTGATGAACGGCAGTGAGGGCTGGTACGTGCATGCCTTCGAGCCCGCCAAGGACGCCACCCGCTCGTTCCGGCTCGACCGGATTCGCTCCGCCGACGAGCTCGACGAGACCTACGAGCCGCGCGAGGGCATCTCACCCGACGTGACCGGCTGGCCTACCACCGGCGAGGTCCCGACCTCTCAGCGCGCGCGTGTGTGGATCTCACCGGAGCGCGCCCGCTGGGCGCGCGAGGACCGGTCCGTGGTGGAGGAGCTCAAGGACGGAGCCGTGATCGTCGAGCTGGCCTACGGCGGTCACGAGTACCTCGCGCGGGAGATCCTCAAGGAGGCCGGCGACGCCGCGGTGCTCGAGCCCGAGGAGGCGCGCGAGGCGGTCCTGGCCGCGGCCGAGGCATTGATGCCTGCCACCGATTCGGCAGGCAGCGGCCGATCAGTCTGACGATTCCGGGCCGGATCGAGACGCGATCGGAAGCGACACCACGAACGCGCTGCCGCCCCCCTCGGGGCTGGTGACATAGATGCGCCCCTGGTGGGAGCGCACGACCTCACGGGCGATCGCCAGGCCCAGCCCAGCGCCTGCGGCCCGCCCTCGTGCCGGATCCTCGCGCGAGAAGCGCTCGAACACGCGCTCGCGCGCCTCGGCGGGCAAGCCGGGCCCGACGTCTGACACCGTCACGCCCGCCTCGGCCTTGTTATGCCAGACCGACACACGCACCTGACTTCCGGGAGGCGCGAACCGAATCGCGTTGTCGATCAGGTTGCTCAGCACCTGACCGATCCGCTCGCCGTCGGCCTCCAGCTCAGCTGACTCCCCCTCCACCACGACCTCGACGCCGGCCGCGAGGGCAGCGCTGTGGTGGGCAAGGACCGATTCCTCGGCGAGCTTGGTGAGATCCTGCGGGTTGACGAGGAGCTCCAGCCGCCCGTCGTCGAGCCGCGCGAGCGTCAGCAGGTTCGCGACGATTCGAGCCATGCGCACGACCTCGTCGCGGGCGCTTGTCAGCACCTGGCGCGCCCGCTCGCTCAGCTCGTCCTGGCGTAGGCTGACCTCGAGCTCCGAGCGCATCGCGGCGAGCGGCGCACGCAGCTCGTGCGACGCATCCGCCACCAGGCGCTCGCGGGCCTGCACGCCCTCGTCGAGTCGCCCGAGCATGGCGTTCAGCGTGCTCGCCAGATGACCCACTTCGTCCTGTACCCGCGGCGCGGCGATGCGCTGGGAGAGGTCGTCGATGCCTATCTCATCCGCGCGCGTGGTTATCTGTTCCACGGGTCGCAACGCCCGGCGGGCGATCCACCACCCCCCAAGTGCCGCCAGCACCAGGGAAGCGCCACCGCCGATCAGGAGCAGGATCAGAACGGTGTGCACCGAGCTGTCCACGTCGTGAAGGGACTCCGCCACCACGAGCACCTGAGCCCGGCCGTGGCGCTGCGCCGGCGTCGCGATGATCCGCAGGTGCTCCTCGCGGTTGCCTGTGCGAACAGAGCGCTCCGTGCGCGATCCACGCTGGGCACGAGCGGCGGCGGCCCGGTCTATCAGGGGTTGGCGGGTGACCTCGTCACCTACCGACAGCACGACCCCACCGGAGGGGTCGAGGATCTGGGCGCCGGATCCGCGGGTGCGTGGTCCGGGGAGAACCGTGCGGGAGACGTCTCGGAACTCCACCGGGCCCTCGGCCCTGTAGCCCTTGGCGATCTGATCCGAGGCCTCGGTCAGCGAGCGGTCGATCTCGGAGACCAGGTCCGATCGGAGGCGTGTGACCACGAAGGAGCCCAGCGCAAGCAGCACGACCGCTAGCACCAGCACGTACCACGCCGTCAGTCGGACACGGATCGGCGCCCGTCTCACGGGGATTCGAGTAGGAAGCCGGTGCCACGCACGGTCCGGATCAACGGCCTCCCGAACGGTTCCTCCAGCTTCTTCCGCAGGTAGCCAACGTACACGTCCACCACGTTGCCCGACCCGTCGTAGTTCTGATCCCAGACGTGGTCGAGCAGCTCGGCGCGGGTGACCACCTCGCCTGCCCGGCGGACCAGGAACTCCAGCACGGCGAACTCGCGGGCCGTGAGGGCCACCAGGCGCCCCGCCCGGACCACCGTCCGAGCGGCCGGGTCGACCTCCAGGTCCCCCTCGATGAGCACGGTTGGGCGCTCCGGCGCTCCACGCCGCAAGAGGGCACGTACGCGGGCCACGAGCTCGCCGAAGTCGAACGGCTTGACCAGGTAGTCATCCGCACCCGCGTCGAGACCCCGGATGCGATCGCCGACGCCGTCGCGGGCGGTCAGCATGAGCACCGGCGACCAGCGCCCCTCCGAGCGCAGCGCGCGGCAGACGTCCATGCCGTCGGGGCCGGGCAACATCACGTCGAGGAGTACCGCGTCGTAGTCGTGGACCCGGGCGCGAAAGAGCGCCTCGTCCCCCGTGGCGGCCACGTCGACGGCGTAGCCCTCCCCACGCAGCCCACGCGCCAGGGAGTCGGAGAGCTTCGCGTCGTCTTCGGCAATCAACAGGCGCATTCACGGGACCGCTCTCGTGAGAGCACGGCCGCCGTGCCCCCGCCGGGGGGGCACGGCAACCACGTTGTGCTCTCAGTCATCCGCGTCGACCGACACGACCTCTCCGGAGTCCGCATCGACCTTCACGTCGTGGGAGCCGACGTCGACGTTGTAGACCAGCTTTCCGCCGGCCTTCTCCAGATCGACCTCGTTGAGCGCGCCCGAGGCCTTGGTCTGGGCGGCCTTGATGGCTGCCCGTTCGCTGACCTTGGCCTGGGAGGCGAGCTGCTTGCCGTCATCCATGCGTGAGGGACCGCCGTTGCCGCCCCCCGCTGCGACGGCGATTCCGCCACCGGTCAATCCGAGCGCCACTACCGCGGCACTCGCCGCTGCGATCTTCTTCTTCCTCATGCCTTCCTCCAGTGACTGGGACATTACGCGGCCCGACGGTAGGAAGGGCGCTATGAGAGGAGGTTGAGAGGACCTCTCAAGTTCACCACAGGGGTGCGCTGGCAGCCATTCCTCGCGTGTCGAGCCCGCTGTGCTCGACGCCAAGTACTACGTACGCGGGCTCGCTAGGCCGCCGAAGCCATAGGCTGCCCGGCGATGCCGTCGCGCCGGGAGCAGATCGCCATGTCAGACACCGAGCTGGCCGCATTCCTCGACGAGCAACGCATCGTCCAGGTGTGCACCACGGGCCCCCACGGCCGCCCGCACCTGATGCCCCTCTGGTACGTGGTGGAGCAGGCCCCGATCCTGCGCGGGTGGACGTTCGCCAAGTCGCAGAAGGCAAAGAACCTCGAGCGCGACCCGCGCGCCACGCTGGGCATCGATGACGGCGTCGCGTACGCGGAGCTGCGCGGCGTGATGCTCGAGTGCGATGTCGAGATCGAGCGCGATCCCGAGATCGTGGCCGACTACGGCATCGCGCTGTTCAAGCGTTACGCGCCGGATGGCGACTTCGGGGACGAGGCACGCGCGGCCGTGCTCAAGCAGGCCGAGAAGCGGATCGCGATGCGCTTCGTGCCCACACGGGTCGTCTCGTGGGACCATCGAAAGCTCGGAGGCGAGTACTGATGAAAGGACTCATCCTCTCCGGCGGCAAGGGAACGCGCCTGCGGCCGCTCACCCACACTTCGGCCAAGCAGCTCGTGCCCGTGGCCAACAAGCCGGTGCTCTTCTACGGCATCGAGGCGATGGCCGAGGCGGGCATCACCGAGGTCGGGATCATCGTCGCGCCCGAGACCGGCCAGGAGATCCGCGACTCAGCCGGCGACGGATCCCAGTTTGGCGTGGCGATCACCTACATCGACCAGGCCGAGCCGCTGGGCCTTGCGCACGCGGTGCTCACCGCCGAGCCGTTCATCGGGGACTCACCGTTCGTCATGTACCTCGGCGACAACCTGCTGCGCAACGGCATCACCCAGCTGGTCGAGACGTTCAAGGCCGAGGCCCCTGACGCGCTGATCCTGCTCACCCCCGTGCCCGACCCCGAGAACTACGGAGTCGCCGAGCTGCGCGACGGGCAGGTGTCGCGCCTGGTGGAAAAGCCGAGCGACCCCGCCACCGACCTCGCGCTGGTGGGTGTCTACATGTTCACCGCGGGCATCTTCGACGCCGCCCGGGCCATCGAACCGTCTCCGCGCGGGGAGCTCGAGATCACCGATGCCATCCAGCACATGGTCGACTCCGGCCTGCGCGTGGACCCCCACGTCGTCCACGGCTGGTGGAAGGACACCGGCCAGGTAGCCGACATGCTCGAGGCCAATCGGCTGATCCTCGACGACATCGAGGAGCGGCTGGACGGCGAGATCATCGACTCGCGCGTCGAGGGTCGGGTGGCCATCGAGGCCGGCGCGATCGTCGAGCGGGCCACTATCCGCGGGCCCGCGGTGATCGGCGCCGGCGCCGTGGTGCGTGACGCCTACATCGGCCCGTACACTGCGATCGCCGAGAACGTGACGATCGAGCACGCCGAGCTCGAGCATTCGATCGTGCTCTCAGGAGCGACGGTGCGCGACCTCGATGCCCGGGTCGAGGCCTCGTTGATCGGCAAGAACGCCACGATCAGCCGCTCGCCGACCGTGCCCAAGGCCCACCGGTTCGTGATCGGCGACAACTCCGAGGTCAACATCCTCTGATCACGTAGGGTGGGCGGATGCGCAGGCGGCTCTTGGCGGGGGCGATGTCCGCGGTGGTCCTCGTGATCGCCGGATCGGTGCCGGCCCCGGCCGCCTCGGCCGCCGTTCCCAGGCTGAAGGCCGGGGTCGGCAAGGCCGACATCACTCCCCAGACCGGCTACGCCCTTGGCGGTTGGACCAGGGCTGATCGGACCGGGCAGGGCGCCAAGGGGCGCCTGTTCGCCAGGGCGTTGGTGCTCGAGCGGGGCGGACGCAAGGTCGCTCTGGTGCAGGCCGACCTGTTCATGATGCCCGGCGGGATGCTGCAGCAGATCGGCCAGATCCTGGCCTCGCGCGGCTTCTCCGAGCGCAACATCCTCATCTCTGCCACCCATACCCACTCGGGGCCCGCGGGGTTCGCGAACTTCCCAACACTCAACACCCTCGCTCCAAGCGTGCAGACCGTCAACGACCCGCTCAGCTTCGCGCGGCTGATCCAGCCGCGTGCCGCCGACCCGATGCTCTACACGTTCCTCACGCGCCAGATAAGCACCGCGATCAGGCGTGCGGATGACGATCGCGGACAGGCAACGGCCGGCTGGGGTTCCTCGAAGATCGTCGGGCTCACCCAGAACCGCAGCCTCGAGGCCCACCTTGCCGACCACGGCGTGATCAAGGCGCGCGGCCAAGGCCGCGTGTCCGACGATCCCGGCGGCTACACCGACACGATCGATCCCGACGTGAATGTGCTGCGGGTCGACAAGCTCAAGCGCGTTCGCGTCAAGGCAAAGCGCAAGGGGAGCAAGGCGCGCACCAAGCTGGTGCGCGTGCCGATCGGCGGCTGGTCGAGCTTCGCCAACCACGGCACCGTCAACAAGTCCGAGTTCCAGTACTACACCGAGGACCACCAGGGCTCGGCCATGCGCGTGTTCGAAGACCGCATACGCAAGTCCTTCAAGGTGCCGGCCAAGCAGGAGGTGCTCAACGTGTTCAGCAACTCCGACGAGGGCGACACCTCCGCGGGGCTCGACCGCAGCGGCCCGGCCGCGTCGGACTACGTCGGGCGCGTCGAGGGCGAGGCCATGGTCGAAGCCTGGAACCGGGCCAAGCGGTTCACGTCACGCACCCCGGCACTGGACACACGCTGGACCCGGGTGTGCTTCTGCGGGCAGGAGGTGCAGGATGGTCAGCACGTGTCCTCGGATTCGCAGACGGGAATTCCCTTCCTCACGGGATCCGAGGAGGGTCGGGGACCTCTCTTCGACGTGACGGGCAAGGAGTTCGAGGATCAGCGCGCGCCCGTGAGCAGCGACCCCCAGGGAGACAAGATCACCTTCCCCGGCCTCGGTGCCGGCGTGCCCCATGGCTTGCCGCTGCTCTCGGTCAGGCTCGGCACGCGGATGATCGCCTCGATCCCCGGTGAGGCCACCAAGGAGGTTGGCACCCGGATCCGGTCGGCGGTGCGCTCCGCGGTAGCCGGCTCGGGCATAAAAGACGTGGTCCTCTCGGGCCTCGCCAACGAGTTCATCCTCTACATCACCACCCCCGAGGAGTACGACCGTCAGCACTACGAAGGCGGCAACACGCAGTTCGGGCGTCAGGAGTCGAACTTCATCAAGCAGAACGTCGCGGCACTGGCGGGCACGCTCGCCCGGGGCCAGGCTGCTCCCGCTCCCTACGCGTTCGATCCCACGAACGGTGTCATCCCGAACGGGCCCGCCTACGGGCCGGGCGCGGCGTCGGGGACGATCGTCGGCCAGCCCGCCGGCAGCTACGCGCGCATGCAGCGCGCAACCTTCGCCTGGGTCGGCGGGGCCAAGGGCCTCGACCGCCCGGTCGATGGGGCGTTCGTCACCGCCCAGCGGCTCAAGGGCAAGCGCTGGATCGACGCCGACGACGACCGCGGGCTGAACACGCTCTGGCATGTGGACGTGCAGGGTCGATATGACGCCCAGTGGGAGATCCCGCGCTTCAAGACCCCTGGCGTGTACCGGCTGATGGTGACCGCCAAGCGGTACAGGCTCGCCAGCCGCACCTTCCGCGTGTACGGCAACCGTGCGCTCACGCTGAAGCAGGTCGCCGCTGCCCCGGGGCGGGTGACGGTGTCGCTGGTCTACCCCGCCGCGCGCGACAACGTGGATCTCAGCTACCGCCCGCACCTCTCGCACGGTGGCAGCGTGCGCTTCAAGGTCGGGTCGAAGACCGTGACCGTCAAGCGCAAGCGGTACGGGAGCCCCTACTTCTCGATCAACGCGCCGGCGGGCACGCCGGTCAGCATCCCGGCCGGAGCCGCCAAGGACTCCTACGGCAACGCCAACTCAAACGGCGTTTCTGTCAGTTCTCGCTGAGCGACGCGGAGGTGAAGCGGGCCACCGACCGGCTCGCCCCGCCCGAGGTGAGCGCGACCCGCGCTGACTCCTCTATCGGCCCGCGGATGATGCGGCCCACCGTCTTCCAGGTCACGCCTTCGGTACTCGACTGGAAGCGGAAGCTGTCGCCGCGCCCGATCATCCGCAGGTGCACGACGTTGGCTTTCGGAGCCTTGGTGGTGACCAGCAGCCTGAGCTTGCCCCTGTCGCGCTGCCAGACCGTCATCTCAGTGCGCCCGACACTCACGCCGATAGCCTCGAACTCGTTGCGATAGGACGCGATGCCGCCCTGCGCCGCGCCGCGCAGCGCCTTTCGGTCAAGCAGCGCGGTGGCGGTGTAGTTCGGCGTCGAGGTCCGGCGGGCCAGCACGCCGGCGTCCAGCCGGGTCTTGCCCTGCGAGGCTCCCCGCAGCTGCAGGCCGCTGCCCGTGACGATGCCGGGCCGGCGCATGAACGGCCACTCCCAGTTGGGGTCGAGCTTCCTGAAGTCGTCCTTGAATGCCAGCGATGCCGCGCCGGGGGCAAAGAGCGGCGGGGTGCCGCGTGTGCCCTGCCGGCCTTGGCCGGCCAGGGTATTGTCCCCGATCTTAAGCCACCCGTCGGCGCCGATGGCGGCCGGCTCGGCGATCATCTGACGCCCGGCGATCACGCCCTTGCCGCTGCGGTAGGCGTGGTAGAGCGCGTGGAGGTTGCCCGAAGCGTCGGGGTACACGCTGGCGTGGCCCGGGCACTTCCACCCGTTGCCGCCCTTGACGATCGGATTGCCGGGGAAGCGCTCGTAGGGACCCAGCAGCTTCCTGGAGCGGGCCACGCCGATCGCGTAGTCACACCCCTTGGTGCCGCCGAACAATCCGCCCGCGTAGACGAGCTGGAAGTAGTCGCCGACCCGCACGATGTTCGGCGCCTCGACGACTTGGCCCTCCCAGCTCTTCGGGCGGTTACGCAAGAGCTCCTTGGGCGTGCCCGATACGCGCTTTCCGTCCGCGCTGAGCGGCTGGGCGTAGATATGGGTCGGGCGCTTGAACGCGTTGCCGTCGTCCTTGAACAGCAGGAAGGGCCTGCCGTTCTCGTCGCGCGTGGGGTACGGGTCGATCGATCCATACTTGCCACAGCGCAGCGGCTTGCCAAGGTCGCGATAGGGACCCGTAGCCGTGGGTGCCGTGGCCATCCCGATGCAGAACCAGCGGTCGCCCTTGCGGCGCGAGCGCGCGCTGTAGTAGACGGCGTAGCGGCCGTTTGCCAGCTTCGTCAGCTCCGGCGCCCAGAAGTTGACCTTGGCCCACTTCGGGGGTCGTACGAACACCTGGCCGCGCAACCGCCAGGTGTTCAGATCGGGCGACGTGAAGATCCGCATCGACGGCGCCCATCCGTTGGCTGTCACGACGGCCACGTGCTGACCGTTGTCGAAGATCGCGGAGGGGTCGGGGACGTCGCCGGCAACCACCGGAACGGGGAATATGGCGGCGGCTCCGATCAGCGCCCTGGAGATGTGTGCCCGCAACACGGGTCACACCATAGATCCTGTATCCATTCTCCGATGAGGTTGCTCGTATGCGGGGCGGGCGGCATGCTGGGTCAGGATGTCCAGCACGCTGCTGCGCACCTGAACCACGATGTGGCCGCGCTCGACCGCGATGCCCTCGACATCACCGATCCGGCCGCCGTGGACCGCGCCTTCAGGCGCGAGCGGCCCGACGCCGTGATCAACTGCGCGGCGTTCACCAATGTCGACGCCGCCGAGACCGAGCGCGACGCGGCGCTGCGGCTCAACGGCGAGGCCGCCGGCACCGTGGCCGCGGCCGCTGCCCAGGCGGGGGCGGCGGTGGTGTATCCGTCGACCGACTACGTCTTTGACGGCACCTCGAGCGAGCCGTATGTGGAATCCGATCGTGTCGACCCCCAGTCCAGCTACGGCGCGTCGAAGCTGGCTGGCGAGATCGCGACCGCCGAGGCCAACCCGAAGCACTTCATCGTGCGCACCTCCTGGCTGTTCGGCCTGGGCGGTCGCAACTTCGTGGAGACGATGGTGGAGATCGGCGAGCGCGACCATGAGGTGGTGGTCGTCCGTGATCAGGTCGGCTCGCCGACGTGGACGGGTCACCTCGCCCAGGGCCTCATCCGCATGGTCGACTCAGACGCCTACGGGCTGCACCACATGTCCGCGAGTGGCAGCTGTAGCTGGTACGACTTCGCCGTGGCCATCTTCGAAGAAGCCCAGGTGGAGTGCAACGTGATGTCCACCACCACCGCCGAGTTCGCCCGTCCCGCGCCGCGCCCCGCCTTCTCGGTGCTGGGCACCCAGTGGCAGGACGCGATCGCCCTGCCCGACTGGCGCAGCGGCCTGCAGGCGTATCTGGAGGAGCGCGCGTGAAGCTGTTGGTGACCGGCGCGGCCGGGTTCATCGGCTCCACGTTCGTCCGACAGATGGCCGACGAGCACGAGATCACGGTGCTCGACAAGCTCACCTACGCCGGGCGCAAGGAGAACCTCGAGGGCGTGCCCCACACGCTCGTGCACGGCGCGATCGAGGATCCGGTCAAGGTGCGCGATGCAATGGAGGGCGCCGACGCCGTGGTCAACTTCGCCGCCGAGTCACACGTCGACCGCTCCATAGAGGGCCAGGATCCGTTCGCCATGACCCACGTGATCGGCACCGGCACGCTGCTGGACGCCGCCCGCGAGCTCGGCATCTCGCGCTATCTGCAGGTCTCGACCGACGAGGTCTACGGCTCGATCGACTCGGGCTCGTTTACCGAGACCTCGCCGCTCGATCCGTCCTCGCCCTACTCGGCCACCAAGGCCGGTGGCGACCTGCTGGTGTCCGCCCACGCCCACACCCACGGGATCGAGGCCGTGATCTGCCGCGGCTCGAACAACTACGGGCCACGCCAGTATCCGGAGAAGCTGATCCCGCTGTGCGTGCTCAACGCCCTGCACGGCGACTCCCTGCCGGTCTATGGCGATGGCCTGCAGGTGCGCAACTGGCTCTACGTCGAGGACTTCGCCCGCGCGATCGGACTGGTTCTGCACAAGGGCCGACCCGGAGAGGCCTACAACGTCGGCGGACCCGACGAGTGCCCCAACATCGAGGTGGTCAGGCGGATACTCGAGCTGACCGGCAACGACGAGGCGCTGATCGAGTACGTGACCGACCGCAAAGGCCACGACCGGCGCTACTCGCTTTCATCGGACAAGCTCCGCGAGGAGCTCGGCTGGGAGGCGCAGGTGCACTTCGCCGAGGGGCTCGAGCAGACGGTGGACTGGTACCGCGACAACGAGTGGTGGTGGGGGCCGATCCGCTCGGGCGAGTACGCCGCCTACTACGAGCAGCAGTACGGCAAGGCGCTCGGGTAGGCGGTTACCGCTTCAGCGAGCCGAAGTGCCAGCCGCTCGCGGCACGTGGCACCCACCTGGAAGCCTTCGCCCTTGAAGAGCGTGCCCTCGCGAGCATGGCGAAGAAGGCGAAGGGTCGCATCCCACTGACTTACCCATCGCGGCGAGTAACGTCACCCGGCGTGTACAGCAGTGACTCACCAGGGCCGCCGGCCCTTCAGATCAACGGCCTAACCAAGCGCTACGACGACGGCACCCTAGCCGTCGAGGACCTCAACCTCGAGGTGCACGACGGCGCGTTCTTTGGCTTGCTCGGCCCCAACGGCGCCGGCAAGACCACCGCGATCAGCGCCATCTGCAACCTGATCCGGATCACCGAGGGCGAGGTGCTGGTGTTCGGCGAGTCGATCACGTCCCTGCGCGCCCGCAGCTGGATCGGGCTGGCCGAGCAGGACATCAACCTCGACCGTTTCCTGACCGCGCGCGAGACGCTGATCTACCACGGCGGCTACTTCGGCTTTCCCACGGACGAGGCTGGCGAACGCGCCGACGAGATGATCGACGCCTTCGACCTGCGCGCCAAGCGCGACGTGCGCACCACCAAGCTGTCGGGCGGCCAGCGCCGCCGGCTGCTGCTCGCGCGCGCCCTGATGCACCGCCCGCGGCTGGTGATCCTCGATGAGCCCACCGCCGGCGTGGACTTCGAGCTGCGCCAAGAGCTGTGGGCCTACATCCGCCAGCTGCACGCCGAGGGCACCACGATCGTGCTCACCACTCACTACCTCGAGGAGGCCGAGGAGCTGTGCGAGGAGATCGCGCTGATCCGCGGGGGCAAGCTGATCGCGCGCGACACCGCCGACGGCCTGCGCGAGACCTACGGCGCCGACACCCTGTCGGGCGTGTACGTCAAGGCGATGCACGAGGCGACGGAAGTGGGAGCCGTCTGATGACCGCCGGGCTGACCGGAAGGCGCAGGGAGGGCGAGACACAATCCGGCGGCGCCATGACGGGCACCCAGGGCATGCTCTGGCTGGCCCGGCGCGAGACCCTGCGCGTGACGAAGATCTGGACCCAGACCATCCTCGCGCCGGTGGTCTCCTCGCTGCTGTTCATCCTCGTCTTCGGGCTGTCGCTGAACGGCCGGGTGCGCAACGTGAGCGGCGTGCCCTATGACCAGTTCATCGTGCCCGGCCTGATCGCGATGGCGATGGTGCAGGCGGCGTTTGCCAACAACTCCTCCACGGTGTTCCAGGCGCGCTTCGACCGCTATATAAACGACATCCTCAGCTCCCCGATGCACCCGTGGCAGATGACGGCCGGGTTCATCGTCGGCGGCGTCTACCGCGGCTTCCTGATCGGCGTCTCACTACTGGTGCTCGCCGTCATCCTCACCGGCGTCTCGATCGCGCACCCATTCGCGCTGATCGCGGTGGTGGTGCTGTGCCTGATCCTGTTCGCGGCGTTCGGCACCGTGGTCGGCGTGTTCGCCCAGAGCTGGGACTCCCACAGCTTCATCGCCAACGTGGTGATTCTTCCGCTGGCCTTCCTCGGCGGCACCTTCTACTCGGTCGCGCTGCTGCCAAGCCCGTGGCAGGAGCTCACCCACATAAACCCGATCTTCTACATCGTGCAGGCCATGCGCTACGGGCTGCTCGGCGAGGCCGACGTGAACATCTGGCTCTCGCTCGGAGTCACGACAGCACTGGCCATCCCCGTCTACATGTGGGCGCAATGGCTGTTCACGAGCGGTCGCAAGCTCAAGGCATAGAGCGCCTTGGCACCGAGATCGAAGGGTGCCGCGCCTGCCCTCGCCTGGTGCGGTGGCGCGAGCAGGTGGCACGAGAGAAGCGTGCCTCGTTTGCCACTGACGCCTACTGGGGGCGGCCCGTCGGCGGCTTCGGCGATCCTGCCGCCGCGATCTACGTGCTCGGCCTGGCGCCGGCGGCGCACGGCGCCAACCGTACGGGGCGCGTGTTCACCGGCGATCGCTCGGGCGACTGGCTGTTCGCCGCGCTGTACCGGGCCGGCCTGGCCAACCGGCCGGAGTCGGTGTGGCGCGACGACGGCCTGGAGCTGCACGGAGCATTCGTGAGCGCCGCGGTGCGGTGCGCACCACCGGCGAACAAGCCGACCCCCGAAGAGCGCGACACCTGTGCGCCCTACGCCGTCCGCGAGCTCGAGCTGATCGGCCCGAGGGTCATCGTCTGCCTCGGCGCGTTCGCCTGGGACGCCGCCCTGCGGCTGACCGGGCTGCCGCGGCCCAAGCCCAAGTTCGGGCACGGCAGCGAACACGTGGCCGCCGGCGGCGTCGCGCTGCTTGGCTGCTTTCACCCCAGCCAGCAGAACACGTTTACCGGCAAGCTGACCGAGCCGATGATCGACGCTGCCTTCGCCCGCGCGAAAGAGCTCGCGGGGCAGGGCAGCTAGGGCAGCTTCACCACCTCGGCCAGGCGCTTGTAGCCGGCCACCGATGGATGGTCGCCGTCGATCGTCCAGGCCGCCTTCATCTTGCCCGGGCGGCGTGGGTCCTCGAGCTGGCGGTACCACGGATACACGGGCACATGCTCGTCTGCGCCGATCGCATGAATCGCCTTGTTCAGCCTCCGGATGCGGCGGTCGGCACCGGGATAGCCGTTGTTCCAGGGCAGCACCTCGACTAGTGCCACGCGCAGGTGCATCGCCTTGCCCCGCTCCACGATCCCGCGCAGGTTGCGCGCCGCGGTCTTTACGCGCCGCATCTGGGCGATGTCGTTGATCCCGCCTTGGACGACGAGCACCTCGGCGTCCTTTGCGCACTGCGGCAGGCGCGCTGCGATCTGATCGGTGCGCTCTCCGAACACCCCGCAGTTGCGCCAGCGCGTGGCCGGGATCCGCAGCTGGGCCCAGTACTCGAACTGGCTCTCGGGATCGAGCTGGCTGCCGATCGAGTCGCGCACCGCCTGCTCGGGATCCCACAACGGCGATCCGGCGGCGATCGAGTCGCCCAGGGCGGCCACGAGCGTCCCCCGGGTGGGCGCCTTACCGTCTCCGAGCTGCACGTCACGCATCGGTGACTTTTCCCTGCTCCCCCCGCACCCCGTCGCAGCCAGCATGGCTACCAGACAGAGCAGGGTGGCCCGTGCGATGAAGGTCGTGGTCATACAGGTTCTCCCTACGCAACCCGCGCAAAGCCGGATGCCCGTTCGCGGATACGCACGATCACACACAGGATGGGTGTAGTTGAGCAGGGACGCTTGATGCAGCGATTCACGAGAGACCACGGAAACGATTCACCGCGCTATGTGCGCTCGCTGTTGGAACGGCCCCCGGCCGTGGCCGAGATCGGCTGGGCGGACGCAGCCCTTGACCACTTCGACATCGACCCCGCGCTCGAATGGGTTCCTGTGCTTGACCCGGACAACCAGCCGGTGGCGCTGGCGGGGCGTCCCCTGATCCCCGGCGGCGAGCCGCGCCTCGCGGGCATCGACCGGCTCGAGCCCGACATCACGCTGTCGGACGCCGCGCGCCGGGCGATCGAGCGTCCGGTGGCCGAGCGGCTCGTACCGTTCATGCGCTGCGACAGCCGCGGGCGGTTCGTGGCCATCGTGAGGGTGGAGCGTGTCATCGGAGCGCTCGCATTGGGCTATGACCGCCGCGATCCCACCGCCGGCGACCCGCGCGACCTGGGCGGCCAAGGCTTCTGAGCTGAACGGTCGCGCCTCACCGGCCGCTGCTACGCTGCCGCCTGACGTTTCCATAACCCAGCCGAATCCGCTTCCGTCCCACGGTCGCGGAACGGGGGACCCACCGGCCGAGAGGCCAGGGGCGAATCGCCGCCACGCGCGGCGTAGCGCACTCTTTCAGCGCGAGCCCGTCAGCTAACCCCGTAGGCACGAGAAGAGAGGGCTCGCACCCGAATGACCCGTCGTACTGGCCTACTGCCGCACCGCGCGGCGCTGACAACCGCACTGTTTGCCTCGGCTGCGCTCTGCGCGCCCGCCGTGGCCTCGGCTGACCTTGGCGACAAGACGCTGCGCAAGGGCGACTCCGGCGCCGACGTCCGGGCTCTCCAGCGCGAGCTCAACAGCTCGGGCTACAAGACCGCGACCGACGGCCAGTTCGGCGCCAACACCGTCAAGCGAGTGCGCGCGTTCGAGGGCAACGAGCAGCTCAGGGTCGACGGCAAGGTCACCCCCGCCGACGTCAAGGTGCTCAAAAGCACCATCAAGCGCGGCAAGGCCGGCGAGGCCACATACCCCAGCGGCGGTGCGTCGCCCGACAACGGCAACACCACCGGCCCCGGCGACGACGGCTCTTCCGATACGCCCGCCGACACCGGCAAGACGGCGCCCGGTGCCAAGGCCACGCTCGGCTCCGACGGCCTGGCGGTGGCCCCCGCCGCGGCACCTGCGGAGGTCAGGAAGGCGATCGCCGCCGGCAACGAGATCGCCAAGACCCCCTACCTCTACGGCGGCGGTCACGGCACCAAGCTCAAGGACTCCGGCTATGACTGCTCCGGGTCGATCTCCTACGCCCTGCGCAAGGCCGGCCTGATGAAGTCGGCGCTGGCGTCGGGTCCGATGATGACCTTCGGCCAGAGCGGCAAGGGCCAGTGGATCACCCTCTACGCCAACTCCGGTCACGCCTACATGATCATCGCGGGGCTGCGCTTCGATACCAGCGCCCGCAAGCAGGACGGCACGCGCTGGTCGGCCGAGTCGCGCTCCACCTCGGGCTACACCGCGCGCCACCCCGGGGGCTTCTAAGGGTCAGAATGGGCGCGGGCAGCTGAGAGGCGCCCGCGCCCATGGACGCCACCGCCGAACCAACCACCGCTTCGACCGCGGGCGCCAGCCAGCAGCGTACGGCGCTGATCAGCGTCGGCGCGGCCGTGTTCCTGGTCGCGATCAAGCTCGTCACGGGCCTGGCGACCGGCTCACTGGCGTTCGTCGCCGAGGCGGCCCATTCGGCCACCGACCTCGTGGCCGCGCTGCTCACGCTGTTCGCGGTGCGCGTGGCGGTGCGGCCCGCCGATCACGAGCACCAGTACGGCCACGGCAAGGCCGAGCACCTGGCGGCCCTGGGTGAGAGCGCCTTTCTCACCCTCGTCTCGGTGGGTATCGGATTCCTGGCGCTGTCACGGCTCATCGAGGGCACTGACGGCCACGAGGTGCAGGTCACGTGGTGGTCGATCAGCGTGCTGGTCGTGGTGATGGCGGTCGACGCCTCGCGCACTGTCATCAGCCTGCGCGCCTCGCGCCGGCACGGCTCGGCCGCGCTGGCGGCCAACGCTCTGCACTTCGGCTCGGACCTGCTCGGATCGGGGGCCGTGCTGATCGGCCTCGTGTTCGTCTCGGCCGGCTACCACTCGGCGGACGCAGTAGCCGCGCTGGTGGTGGCGGGGCTCGTGATCGCCGCAGCCCTGCGACTGGCCAACCAGTCAGTCGACGTGCTGATGGATCGCAGCGACACGACCTCCGACCTGGCGATCGAGCGAGCGCTCGCTGCGGTCGATGACCGCTTCCAGGTCCGGCGCGTGCGCGCCCGGCACGCGGCGGGCCAGCACTTCGTCGACCTCGTGGTGGGTGTCGGGCCCGACGCCGGCATCACCCAGGCGCATGCAACCGCCGACGACATCGAGGACGCGGTCCGGGCCGAGCTGCCCGACACCGACGTCCTCGTGCACGTCGAGCCGCTCGATGCCGAGGGCAGCATCCGCGAGCGAGCCACCGCGGCCGCGCTCTCGGTCTCCGAGGTGCGCGAGGTCCACAACGTCCGCGTGATGCTGGTCGGCCACAGCCCCGAGCTCACGCTGCACGCCAAGGTGCCGGGCGACCGAACACTCAACGACGCCCACGCGACCGCTGACCGCGTCGAGGCCCAGATCAAGTCGGCGGTACCGGAGCTGGCCCGCATCTACACCCACATCGAGCCGCTGTCGGAGCCGGCCGTGGCTGTGCGCCCTCCAGGCGACGACGTGGCCGACGACCGCGCGGCCATCGACCAGATCGTGCGCCGCTACACCCACGCACCGCCGCTCGACGTGACCTTCCGCGATTCCAAGCGGGGCCGCGTCGCGATGGTCAGCGTCGAGGCCCCTGGCGAGGAGTCGCTGCGCTCGGCCCATCGGCTTGCCGGCCACATCGAGCATGACCTCCGCGAGGAGCGGCCGCACCTGGCCGACGCGGTGGTCCATACCGAGCCGCACGCCGCCGGGTAGCGACTCAGCGTGTGGGTGTGACCGCCATCGCCGATGCCGCGGCAGCCAGACGGAACGGCTCGATCTCGTCTCGCTGACGCTCCGCGCGCTGCTCGAGCTCGGCGAAGTCGAAGGCCGTCAGGCGCGGATCGGCAACCTCCGCGAGTGACGCCCACAGGTGCGCCTTTCCCTCGAGGCCCAGCGAGAGCCCCTCGAGCTCGACTAGCCGGCTGAGGTTCGAGTAGCCCGTGATCTGCCCGTTGGGCTTGAGCCGGCCGGCCTTCTCGCCGGCCCACGCGAGCGCCTGCTTGGCCTTGTCGCGCCCGGCACCGACGGTGTCCATCACCTCGCCGAGCACGTCGCGGTCGGCCTCGATCTCACCGGCGAGGCGCCCGAGCAGCACACCCAGCTCGGTTCCCTCATTGGATTTCGCGGCCCGCTTGGACAGCTCCGCCCCCACGACGGATCCGGCCATGTGGTCGTTGAGGTAGATGGTGAGCAGGCCTTGCGGGGACGAGTCCATGGAGCGAGCTGTACCCGAATCGGCCGCCGGGTAGCCTCGAAGGCCGCATGGCCTCGGATCCGCTCTCCTCCTTCACCCCTGCGGTTCGCGACTGGTTCGCGCGCTCGTTCTCGGAGCCCACCGAGGCCCAGAAGCAGGCGTGGCCCGCCATTGCAGGAGGCGAGCACGTGCTCGTGTCGGCCCCGACCGGCTCGGGCAAGACGCTGGCCGCGTTCCTATGGGGCCTCGACCGCCTGGCCGCCGACCCGCTGCCCGAGGGCGAGAAGCGTACGAGGCTGGTGTATGTCTCGCCGCTGAAGGCGCTGTCCTACGACGTCGAGAAGAACCTCCGCGCCCCCTTGCAGGGGATAAAAGGAAACGGATCGAGCATCCATGCCGATCCTTCGGGGGGCGACATCAGCGTCGGCATCCGCACCGGCGACACCCCGCAGAAGGAACGCGCGGGCATGCTGCGCAAGCCGCCCGACGTGCTCATCACGACGCCCGAGTCGCTGTACCTGATGCTCACCTCGAAGGCGCGAGAGATCCTCCAGGGCGTCGAAGCCGTGATCGTGGACGAGATCCATGCGGTCGCCCGGACCAAGCGCGGCGCCCACATGGCGCTCACGCTTGAGCGGCTGGAGCACAACTCCGAGCACACGGTGCAGCGCATCGGCCTCTCGGCCACCCAGAACCCACTCGAGGAGGTCGGCCGCTTTCTTGTGGGCACGGGGCGCGAATGCCGGTTGGTGGACACCGGCGTGCGCAAGCCGCTCGATCTGAAGATCCACGTGCCGGTCGAGGACATGCGCGAGCCGGACTCCGACACGGAGCTGGCCGATGTCCAGGGCGACCAGGGCGCAACTCGCCGCTCGATCTGGCCCGCGATCTACCCCGAGCTGCTCAAGCTGGTCCAGGAGCACCGCTCGACGATCATCTTCGTGAACAACCGCCGCGGGGCCGAGCGCCTCGCATTGCGGTTGAACGAGCTGGCCGGCGAGGAGGGCGAGCCGGCATCGATCACGCGTGCGCATCATGGCTCCCTCGCGCGCGAGGAGCGCCTCGTGGTCGAGGATCTACTCAAGTCCGGCGAGCTGCCGTGCCTCGTGGCCACCTCATCGCTGGAGCTTGGCATCGACATGGGTGCCGTGGACCTGGTGCTTCAGGTTGAGTCGCCCAAGTCGGTGACCGCCGGGTTGCAGCGGATCGGGCGCGCCGGCCACAACGTCGGCGACGTCTCAAAGGGCCGCATCTTCCCCAAGTTCCGTGCCGACCTCCTGGAGTGCGCGGTGGTCGCCCGGCGCATGCGCGACGGCGACATCGAGACCACCGTCGTGCCCCGCAACCCGCTCGACGTGCTGGCTCAGCAGATCGTGGCGATGGTGGGTGTCGGCGACGACTGGCGCGTGCCCGAGCTGCACGAGCTGATCCGTCACGCCCACCCCTACTCCGACCTGTCGCGCGAGCTGCTGGACCAGGTGCTCGACATGCTCGACGGGCGCTATCCCTCAGAAGCGTTCTCCGAGCTACGCCCGCGGATCGTGTGGGATCGCGTCGAGGACACCATCCGCGCACGCAAGGGCGCACGCCAGCTGGCCATCATCAACGGCGGCACTATCCCCGATCGCGGCCTGTATGGCGTGCACCTGCCCGATGGCCGCAGGGTCGGCGAGCTGGACGAGGAGATGGTCTATGAGGCGCGGCCGGGCCAGACGTTCCTGCTGGGGGCATCGACGTGGAGGATCGAGGAGATCACCCGCGACCGCGTGGTCGTGACCCCCGCCCCGGGCGCGCCGGGGGCCGTGCCGTTCTGGCGTGGCGACGGCGTCGGCCGGCCGGTCGAGCTCGGCCGCGCCATCGGCGAGTTCGTCCGCACCCAGATCGATCGCGAGCCCGACGAGCTGGCGGCCGACTACGACCTCGACCCGCGTGCGGCGTCGAACCTGCTGGCCTACCTGCGCGAGCAGCGCGAGGCCACGCGCGTGGTGCCGTCGGACCGCACGATTGTGGTCGAGCGCTTCCGCGACGAGATTGGCGACTGGCGACTGTGCATCCTGTCGCCTTTCGGTGGTCGCGTCCACGCTGCCTGGGGCCTGGCCCTAAGCGCCCGCATCAGGGACCGCTTCGGGCTGGAGTCAGATGCCATCTGGTCCGATGACGGCATAGTCGTGCACCTCCCCGACGCTGATGAGCCGCCCAGTGCAGATCTGGTCATGGTGGAGCCCGACGAGCTCGAGGACCTCGTGGTGGCAGAGCTTGGGTCCTCTGCGCTCTATGGCGCGCGCTTTCGCGAGAACGCCGCCCGCGCCCTGCTCCTGCCGCGCTCCTACCCGGGCAAGCGCACGCCGCTGTGGCAGCAGCGGCTCAAGGCGCAGTCGCTGTTGGAGGTGGCCAAGCGCTACGGCCAGTTTCCGATCGTGCTCGAGACCTATCGCGAGTGCCTGCGCGACGTGTTCGACCTGCCCGCGCTGCAGGAGCTGCTGCGCGGGCTGCACACCCGCGAGCTTTCGCTGGTCGAGGCCGAGACCCAGCACGCCTCGCCGTTTGCCTCCTCGCTGTTGTTCGACTACGTGGCCAACTACATGTACGAGGGCGACACGCCCAATGCCGAGCGGCGCGCGGCGGCCCTCTCGCTCGACCGCGACCTGCTGCGCGAGCTGCTCGGCCAGGAGGAGCTGCGCGAGCTGATCGACCCGGCCGCGCTGGCCGAGGTCGAGGACGACCTTCAGCGCCGTTCCGAGCGCACCCGCGCCGCCAACGCCGACTCGCTGCACGACGTGCTGCGCGCCGTTGGCGACCTGACTCGCTCCCAGCTGGCCGACCGGGTCCTGCCCGGGGTGTCGGTAGACGCGATGCTCGAAGCGCTGGAGGGCGAGCGCCGCGCGGTGTCCATGCGCCTCGGCGGCGAGGATCGCTTCATCGCCGCCGAGGACGCCGGCCTCTACCGCGACGCCTTCGGTGCCGTGCCGCCAGGCGGCCTGCCGGCCGCCTTTCTCGAGGAGCAGTCCGATCCGTTCCTGCGACTCGTGCGCCGCCACGCCCACACGCACGGGCCGTTCACCACGCGCGAGGTGTCTGACCGCTACCTGGTCGATCCGACCGCGGTGCTGCGCGAGCTCGAGGCTGCCGGCACGCTGGTGCAGGGCGAGCTGCGGCCGGGCGGCTCGGAGCGCGAATGGTGCGACACCGATGTGCTGCGCCGGCTGCGCCGCGCATCCCTCGCTGTGCTGCGCAAGGAGGTCGAGCCGGCCGAGCAGCGGGCGCTGGCGCGCTTCCTCCCGGCGTGGCAGGGCGTGGACGTCTCACCCCCGGGAGGCGCCGGAGTCGATCGGCTGCGCGAGGTGATCGTCGCGCTCCAGGGCGTGGCGCTCGCGCCTCAGGTGTGGGAGCAGGACGTGCTGCCACGGCGCGCCGGCGCCTACTCGCCGGCGTGGATCGATCAGCTGTGCGCGTCCGGCGAGCTCGTGTGGGTGGGCGCAGGCTCGGTGGGGCGCAACAGTGGCAAGGTGGCGCTCTACTTCCGTGACGACGCGGCGTGGATCGGTCCGCCGAAGATCAAGGGCGAAGCGCCCGCCGATCCCCTGCACGAGACCATCCGTGAACGCCTGCGCAGCGGGGCGTGCTTTTGGACCGATCTGCTGGCCGACCTCCCCCACGATCCGGTCGAGTTGCAGGAGGCGCTGTGGGATCTGATCTGGGCTGGTGAGGTGAGCAACGACGCCTTCGCCCCGCTGCGCGCGCCCAAGCTGTCCCTGGCCCGTGAGCGGCGCGAGGCGGGGCGGCGCTTCGGGCGCCGCCGGCGTCCCGGGGCGCCCCAGGTGCAGGGCCGCTGGTCACTCACCGAGCGGCTGTTCACCGATGCCCCCGATCACGCGTCGCGCATGCGGGCGACCTCGGAGATCATGCTCGAGCGCTACGGCATCGTCACGCGTGAGACCGTGTTAGCCGAGGGCGTCCCCGGTGGATTCTCCACTCTCTATGGCGAGCTGACCAACCTCGAGACGCTGGGCACAGCCCGGCGCGGCTACTTCGTCGAAGGCCTCGGGGGGGCGCAGTTCGCGCTGCCGGCTGCCATCGAGCGGCTACGTGGGCTGCGAGCCGACGAGCCCGCCGGACCGCTGGTGCTGGCGGCGACCGACCCGGCGTCGCCATGGGGTGCGACCCTCGCGTGGCCGAAGCGTGAGAACGAGCCCCGACGGCCGAGCCGGGTACCGGGCGCCTACGTCGTCTCACTCGATGCTCAGCCCAGCCTCTACATCGAGAAGGGCGGCAAGGGGCTGCTCCCCCTTCGTGATCCCTTGGAGGACGGCGCGCCGGCGCCGTGGCTGACCGAAGCACTCGAGGCGCTGGCGAGCCATGTGCGCAAGGGGCGCCTGAAGAAGCTCGGCATCGAGCGTTTCGACGGCGAGCCCGTCGTGGGGTCGGTCTTCGAGGAGTCGCTGATCGGCGTGGGCTTTCGCCTCGGGCCGCGGAAGCTGACGCTGAGCGCCTGAACCGACGCCTGCACAGACTCCAGCTTGCCATCAGACGATTGTCCGGCTCTGACGCAGTTCGCTCGCCTCCGGCGGGCGGGGACCCGACGCACGATGTGTGGCATCCCCCCGCCCCAGTGCCTGCCTGAAGTTCGCCGCCGTCCTCGTCGCGGCAGTCCTGCTCGCGCCTGGGAGCGCCCAGGCCGCCGCTGACCCGGGCGCCGTGCCCGGCGAGCTCATCGTCAAGTTCTCGGGCGCCGCCGACGGCGAAGACCGCGCGGCCGCACGCAACGAGGCGGATGTGAATCTCGAGCGGGCGCTGCCGGTGCCGGGCGTGCAGCTCGTGAAGGTCCAGCCCGGCCAATCCCCCTCAGAGGCAGCCACGCAGCTCGAGCGCTCGCCTGACGTCGCCTACGCGGAGCCCAACCGCTACCGCACGGCCGCCACCACCCCCAACGACCCGTATTTCGGATACCTCTGGGGCGACTCCAACAGCGGCCAGGACTTAAACGGTGGCACTGCCGGAGCCGACATCGAGGCTGGCGATGCCTGGGACGTGACGACCGGCAGCCCCGCGGTCACCGCGGCGGTAATCGACAGCGGCATCGACACGACCCACCCGGACCTCTCCTCTCAGATCTGGACCAACCCCGGCGAGACCGGAGGCGGCCGCGAATCAAACGGCGTGGATGACGACGGCGATGGCCTGGTCGATGACACCCACGGGTGGGACTTCGTCCAGGGCGACAACGACCCCAACGACGAGAACGGCCACGGCACCCACGTCTCGGGCACGATCGCAGCAGCGGGTAACAATGGTCAAGGCGTCGCAGGCGTCAGTTGGAACTCGCGCGTCATGCCTCTCCGGGTGCTGGACGCGAACGGCAACGGGTCGGTCGCCGGACTCCTCCAGGCGTACCACTACGCGGCCGCCACGGGCGTGCGCGTGGTCAACCTGAGCGTGACCGGGTCGGACTTCTCGAGTGCCGAGCGCGATGCCATCGCCGCGGCCCCCAACACCCTGTTCGTGGTCGCCGCCGGCAACGGAGGCAGCGACGAGTCCGGTGACGACAACGACGTCACGCCCCAATATCCCTGCTCGTATCCACTGCCCAACGTCGTATGCGTGGCTGCCAGCGACCAGAGCGACAATCGCGCGCGCTTTTCCAACTACGGTGCGGGATCGGTCGACCTCGCCGCGCCCGGGACCCACATCCTGAGCACCGTGCCCGGTGGGTACGCGTTCTACGACGGCACCTCGATGGCCACACCCCAGGTCACGGGCGTCGCCTCCCTGATCCTTTCCGTTCGCCCCTCCGAGAGCACGGCCGGGATCAAGGCAGATCTTCTCGGCGGTGCGGATCCCGCGCCGGCCTTTGCCGGCATCACCGTTAGCGGGGGCAGGCTCAATGCCAACCGCTCGGTTCGTCAGCAGTACGCGCGCCCCCCATCACCCACGGCAGCTGCGCCCGCTCCGGCTCCCGCACGTCCGGCAAAGCCAACGCCCCTCAAGGTGTTCCTCAAGGTGCGTGGGCGCCAGCGCCTGAGCACGATCATGGCTCGCGGGCTGACGCTCACGACCCGGTGCTCGAGGAGATGCCGGGTGACCCTCCAAGTGCGTCTGAGGTCTCGATCGACCAGAGGGGCCCGAACGGCCCGGATGACCACGCGGGTCGTTGGGAAGGTCAAGATCTCACTCTCGAAGAGCCGCCACATGGTGGTTCGACTCTCGCGAACCGGGCGAAAGCTCGTCCACCGCGCACGACGCGGCAAGCTGTACGTAAGCGCGGTGGCCACGGACGCGGTCGGCACCAGCCACCGCAAGAACGTGCGCGTCGCGCTTCACCGCTGACGCGCTCGACCACCCACCTCTGACGTCTGGCCGAACGTCCGATGTGCTGGGCAGGACCATCGGCCGACAAGCCTTCCTCGGTGCTTGGACCAGCAAGCGGGCCCAAGGTCGCTCTCAGAGGTCGCGCTTGTAGCGCTTGATCCAGGGCTGGTACTCATAGCCGAGGCCGACCCACAGGTCGGCTGCCCCAGCGTCCGTATCGGCGATCAGGACGTTTACGCGCTTGGCGCCCGCCGCGCGCAGCCGCTCGTGCCCGGCGTCGACCAACTTCTGGGCGATGCCCCGGCGCCGGTGCTCGGGCAGCACCGCCAGGCGCGCCATGCTGCCGCGCCAGCCGTCCCACACGGCCACGAGGGTGCCAACCAGGCGCCCCTCGTTCTCCGCGACCAGAAGCCCGTCGGGCGAACGCTCCAGCAACGCGAGCACGTCTTCGCGTCCGTCGGCCTGATCCGCCGCCGCGCTGCGCGCCACCTCCCAGACCGCGAGCACGCCGTCCACGTCTGCGGCCGAGGCGGTTCGGATGGTGACGGCATCGTCCACGAGAGCCGACACTAGAGGCCGCCCGTACGCTTTGAGCATGCCCGAGGGCGACACGATCCACCACGCCGCCAAGCGGGTCGGTGCCGCGCTGGTGGGCCATCCGATCGAGTCGATCGAGACCCCGCACCCGCGCCACCGTGGCGACCGCTGGCCCGACAAGCTCGCGGGACGAGCGGTCAGGCAGGTTGACGCCCACGGAAAGCACCTGTTCGTGCGCTTCGAAGGCGACCTCACGTTGCACTCGCACCTGCGCATGACGGGGAAGTGGGGTGTCTACCGCAACGGCGAGCGTTGGCGGCGCGCGCGGCGGCGGGCGTGGCTGATCATCCGCACCGCGACCCACGAGGTCGTGCAGTTCGACGGACCGGTGCTGGAGCTGACCACCGACTCTCGAACCCGCTTCGACCAGCGCCTGACCGGCCTGGGCCCCGACGTGCTCGCCTCGGAGTTCGACGAGGAGCTGTTCCTGCGCCGCATCCGCGAGGACGACCAGACGCGCGGGATCGGCGACGCCCTGCTCGACCAGCGCAACCTGGCGGGCATCGGAAACATCTGGAAGGCCGAGGCGTGCTTCATGGCGCGTCTCGATCCATGGAAGCCCACCAGCGAGGTGCCCGACGCCACACTTGCCCAGCTCGTGCGCGACATCCGGCCGCTGATGGCGGCGTCGGCCGAGCGCGCCGGGCGCATCACCACCTTCCCCGGCGACCGCCCCGGCGCGACCTGGGTCTACGGCCGCGACGGGCTGCCGTGCCGGCGCTGCAAGACGATCGTCAGGGCCTACGGCCAGGGCGACGACAACCGCACCACGTACTGGTGCCCGGCCTGTCAGCGTTGAGGGGCCCGCTATCCTTACCTTCGGCCTAGTGTAAGGAGCGAGAAGTGGATGAGCGAGCGCGGCTGACGTCGAAGGGTCAGGTCACGGTTCCCAAGCGGGTGCGAGATGCCTTGGACCTGCGGGCTGGCGATGAGGTGATCTTCCGCGTGGAACGGACCCGTGCGGTGGTTGCCAAGACGCCCGACTTCCTCGAGCTGGCGGGCGCGGTGACGGTGCCCGCGAGCAAGCGCGGGACGGCGTGGGACGAGGTCTTGCGCCGGACTCGTCGCCAGCGCGCCGTGAGTCGGCACTGACGGCGTTCCTCGACACGAACGTCGTCATCCGACACCTGACCGGCGATCCGCCGGACATGGCCGCGCGTGCGACGGCGATCCTCGCTGAGGACGGGCCGCTGCTCCTAGCCGATCTCATCGTCGCGGAATGCGTGTATGTCCTCGAATCGTTCTACGAGGTGCAGCGCACCCGAGTCGCAGAGCTCATGCGCGCAGCCATCGCGCTCCCGAGCATCGAAACGGTCGACGCCGATCTTCTGGTTCGAGCGCTCGCCGTCTACGAGGTTGACCGCCTCGACTTCGCTGAGGCATACCTCATCGCCCATGCCGAAGCCAGCGGCGTTGGGCAGATCGTGTCCTTCGATCGATCGATCGACAGGGTCGACACCGTCACACGACGTGCGCCGTAAGCACTCAGACCCGAACGCTTCAGTAGGCATAGACCTCGACCCGATAGCCGTCCGGATCGAGCACCTGCACCCGCACCGGGCCGGCCTCCTGCCACTCGGTCTCCTCGAGGCCGGCGGCCGCGAAACGGGCGCGCGCATCGTGCACCTCGGCCGAGTCCTCGACCAGGATGCCGAAGTGTTGGTGCGGGGAAGCGGCGTGGGCGGGTCACCGGGACTGAGGGCGAGCAGGCCGCCGGACGAGTCGCCAAGGATCAACAGGTGGTCGTCCTCGTGAACGCGATCGCGAAAGCCGAAGTACTCTGCGTAGAACGCCGCCGACCGTTCGCGGTCGCTCACCGTGAGGGCCACGTGGTTGAGGCCGCTCATTCGCCCTTGGGCGTCCAGCGGAAGCTGCGCGCGGCCACGAGCAGGCCGGCCACGCCCCAGAGGGCGACGATGCCCAGATGCCCCCACGCGATCCCCGGCGCGGCGGTGCCGGGCTCGAACGGCTGCAACAGCGCCTCGGACAGGTGCTTGATCGGGAACACCTTGGCCACATCGTTGAGCCACGCGGGTGCGCTGTCGGTTGGGAAGAACAACCCCGAGATGAAGTAGAGCGGCAGCACGAGGGCGTTGACGACGGCGGGGGCAGCGTCTTCGTTGGGCACCACCGTGGAGAAGGCGAAGCCGAGGCAGCAGAACGCGGCGGCGCCCACCACCAGGGCCAGCACGACGCCGGGCAGCGTCGATCCCGGGATGTGCACGCCGTAGGCCACCCGCCCGATCACCAGCAGGATGACCGTGAGCGCCAGGGCCATGCCGGCAGCGGTCGACACGCGCCCCGCGATGAACGCCGGCGCGGGAAGGGGGGTGCCCCGCAGCCGCTTGAGCACACGGTTCTCGCGCAGCACCACCAGGCTCATCGAAAGGGACACGAACGTCGTGGAGACGATGCCAAGTGCGATCAGCCCCGGCACGTAGTAGGTCGATTGCTTGATGCCGCCGCGCGAGCTGATGGTGGAGTTGCCGAACACCGTGGCGAAGATCAGCAGGAACAGGACCGGCAGCATCAAGCCGAAGAACACCGCCGGCGGATTGCGCAGGTACGCCACCGTCGCGTAACGCATCTGGCGCACGGCGAGCTTGAACGCGCTCACGCCGGCTCCTCTTCCTGGCTCTCGGTCAGCTCCAGGTACACGTCCTCGAGCGACGGCCGCTCGACCTCGAGGTCGGGCAGCTCGTGCCCGCGCTCGAGCGCCCAGGCGGTCAGGCGCGCCAGCGGCTCGACCGGCTTGTCGACCTGGATCACCACGCGCGACTCCTCCATGCGACCGCCCTGCACCGGCAGGTCGGCCACGCCCACGCCCGCGGGCATCCGGAAGCGGATGAAGCTGCGGTCGTCGCGACCACCGAGCTCGTCGGGAGCGCCCTCGGCCACGATCACGCCCTTGCGGATGATGGCCACGCGGTCCGCCAGCGCCTGGGCCTCGTCCATGAAGTGGGTGGTGAGAAAGATCGTCTTGCCGAGGTCGCGCAGCGCGCCGATCATCTGCCACGAGTTGCGTCGCGCCGAGGGATCGAAGCCGGTGGTCGGCTCGTCGAGAAAGATCAGGTCGGGGTCCCCTACCAGGGCCAGGGCCACGTCGAGGCGGCGCTGCTGGCCGCCGGACAGCGTGCCGGCGCGCTTGTCCGCAGACTCGGTCAGGCCCACCTGCTCGATCGTCTCGTCGATCGGGCGTGGCGCCGGGTAGAAGTCGGCGTACTCGCTCACCGTCTCGTGCACGGTCAGGTAGGTATCGGGCTTTGACGCCTGCAGCACGATGCCGATGCGCGAGCGCCACTCACGGGTCGGGCGCGCGGGATCCACGCCGAGTACCGAGACCTCACCCTCGGTGCGCGTCCGGTAGCCCTCGAGGATCTCCGTGGTGGTCGTCTTGCCCGCGCCGTTGGGGCCGAGGAAGGCGAACACCTCGCCGGGCCGGACGTCCAGGTCGATGCCGGCCACGGCGTCGACGGGACCGTACGCCTTGCGCAGTCCCCGAACGGTCACTGCGGAGTCGGTCACCGCTGCTGACCTCCCCCTCCCTAGGCTTGGGTAAACCTATGGCCAGGACCCTGATACGCGTCGGCCACAAGGGTGCCGACCACGTGGCCCCCGGCAACACCGCGGCCAGCTTCGAAGCGGCCCTGCGGTGCGGGGTCCACATGATCGAGTTCGATGTCCTGCCGCTCGATGACGGCCGGCTCGTGTTGGCCCACGACTACGGGGACGCGGCGGCGCGCACCCCGCTGACGCTCGAGCAGGGACTCGACCATCTGGCCGGCGAGGCCTACGAGGACATCCAGCTCGACGTGGACCTGAAGCTGCCCGGCTACGAGGCCGCCGTGGTTGGCGCCCTTCGCGCCCACGACCTCGAGTCGCGCGCGCTCGTCAGCTCCACCTACCCCGAGAGCCTCCGGCTGATCGGCGAGCTGGCCCCCGGCCTGCGCCGCGGGCTCTCGGTGCCGCGTGCGCGGCGCGACTACACCAAGAACCCGTTGCTGGTCGTGCCGGCATACGGCGTGCTCAGCTGGATGCGCGCGGTGCTGCCCGGTCGTACCGAGCGCGCGATCCGGGCCGGCGAGTACGAGGCGCTCATGGCTTTTCGCCTGCTGGTCTCGCCCCGGCTGGTGCAGGCGGTACACCGCGCCGGCGGGCAGGTCTATGTGTGGACGGTCGACGACGCCGCCGAGATCGCCCGGCTCGAGCGAATGGGAGTCGATGCCGTGATCACCAACGACCCGAGGTTGTTCGGCACCTAGCTCTGTGTGCGCTCGGGGCGCTCTCGAGCTCGGTGTGCGGGCGCTCGGGGTCGCCATTCCGGTCGCGCTTCTGGCCGGACTGGCATGGATCGCCGCCGCGGCCATACGCCGCCGCTACCGCGACTCGGCCCTGTCCTGACCCCTATCCTGCGCGCATGCAGCCGGGGGAGGACACAGCCGCCCTCTTCGCCAGCGTGGAGGTGTTCGCCGATCTCGAGGAACGCGAGCTCGAAGAGATCGCCAGAGTCGCCGTTCCGCGCAACTTCGAGCGCGGCGAGATCGTGTTCCGCGAGGGCGACAGCGGCGACACCTGTTACGTCGTGCGCAGCGGCTCGGTGCTGATCCGCCGCGACCACGGCAGCGGCACGCGCACGATCACGCTCGCGGAGTTCCGCTCCGGGGCGTTCTTCGGCGAGCTGGCCATGTTCGGCGGCGAGGTGCGCTCCGCCACGGCCGAGGTGGTCGAGGACACGACCCTGCTGGCCCTGCTCAGCGGCGACATGCAGCGGGTCATGCGCGCCGACCCCGGCATCGCCCTGAAGATGCTGCGCGGGCTGGCCGATCGGCTGCGACGGGCGAACGAACGGCTGCTGCTGCAGTCCTTCCAGACGGTCTCGGGGCGGGTTGCCGGCGCGCTGCTCGGCCAGGTGATGGCACGCCAGGAAGAGGGCGCGGGCGACAGCGAGGTGCTCGTCCGGGCCACGCAGGCAGAGATCGCCCAGCTGGCGGGAACCTCCCGGGAGAGCGCGAGCCGCTTTCTCGCGAGCCTCGAGCGCGAAGGGGTCGTTCGGCTCGGGCGCGGGAAGGTGATCGTTCATGAGCCGTCCCGGCTGCGCAACTACATCCATTGAGCCGCTCGCGTGAAGCGCGAGTTCTCGGCGGGCGGAGTGGTCCTGCGCGGTCCGCCGGACGAGCGCGAGGTGGTTGTCGTGCATCCGCGCAATGGGGTCACCGCGCTGCCCAAAGGCCACCCCGACGGCGACGAGACACTCGAGCAGGCGGCCACACGCGAGGTCAGGGAAGAGGCCGGGCTCGAGGCCGACCCCGTCGAGCGCCTTGGCGAGGTCAAGTACTGGTACACGCTGAAGGGCCAGCGCGTGCTCAAGTCCGTGACCTTCTTCCTGTTCGAATACCGCTCTGGCAGCACCGATGATCACGACGACGAGGTGGTGGCCGCGGGCTGGATCCCGCTGGCGGACGCGCCCCGGCGCCTCTCGTATAAGGGCGAACGCTCGATGGCCGAGAAGGCGATCGAGCGGGGCGGCAAGTAGTCTCTGCCCCCGTGTTCGTCCTCAATTTCTACTCGCCCGTCTTCGTCGATCAGCTCAAGCGGGGTCGTAAGACGGCCACCATCCGACTGGGCGACAAGGGCAGCAAATACCGCAAGGGCGAGGTCATCCTCGTGACCGTCGGCTTTCAGCACTCGCCGCGCGAGCGGATCTTCGAGGCCGTCATCGATGGGGTGGACGTCAAGAAGGTGTCCGAGCTGTCACCGCGCGACATCGAGCACGACAACCCGGAGTTCCGGCGCCTGGACGAGACCACCCATTTCCTCGAGCAGATCTATGGCCGCAAGGTGGAGCAGGATGACCTGGTCACCGTGGTCCGCTTCTCCCAGATCTCGGATCGTCCGCCGGCCCTGGCCGAGCGGATGCAGCCAGGCCCCGTGCAGAACTGAGAATTTCTCGGACCTCTCCGCGCATTGGCACTCTCTTCGCTAGAGTGCCAACAAGCCCCGAAACGTCTTACCGACGGAGGTCTTTTATGAAGCTCAAGCCTCTCGGCGATCGTCTGATCGTCAAGGCAATCGAAGAGGAGGAGACGACTGCCAGCGGCATCGTTCTCCCCGACACCGCCAAGGAGAAGCCGCAGCGCGGCAAGGTCCTGGCAGTGGGTGACGGCGCTCTCAACGACGATGGCGAGCGCAAGCCCGTCGACGTGTCAGAGGGCGACGAGGTCCTCTACTCCAAGTACGGCGGCACAGAGATTCAGGTCGAGGGCGATGATCTGCTCGTTCTGCGCGAGTCAG
The DNA here is from genome assembly GCA_038237685.1 of Solirubrobacterales bacterium. GTDB lineage: Bacteria > Actinomycetota > Thermoleophilia > Solirubrobacterales > Thermoleophilaceae > JAAYBF01. The sequence goes on from JBBRYL010000022.1 coordinate 38,178, forward strand.
ACGTCCTCGCCAAGGTCGCCTAGCCGACTCCCCCTAGAAGGAAGGAACTTTTCATGGCTCACAAAGAGCTGAAGTACGCACAGGACGCGCGCCAGGCGCTTCAAGAGGGCGTCGACGCCGTGGCCAACGCGGTCAAGGTCACCCTCGGCCCCAAGGGCCGCTACGTCGTGCTCGACAAGAAGTTCGGCGCACCGACGATCACCAATGACGGCGTGACCATCGCTCGCGAGATCGAGGTCGAGGACGTCTTCCAGAACCAGGGCGCCCAGCTCGTGCGTGAGGTGGCAACCGCCACCAACGACGTCGCCGGCGACGGCACCACCACCGCAACCGTGCTGGCCCAGCAGATCGTGCGCTCGGGTCTCCAGAACGTCGCGGCCGGCGCCAACCCGCTCGGCCTGAAGCGCGGCATCGAGAAGGCCGTCGACCAGGTCGTCGAGGCCATCGGCAAGGCCTCCAACGAGATCTCGGGCAAGGATCAGATCGCCCGTGTGGCCGCCATCTCCGCCGCCGATGACGAGATCGGCGACATCATCGCCGACGCCATCGACAAGGTCGGCAAGGACGGCGTCGTGAACGTCGAGGAGGGCCAGACGTTCGGCATGGACCTCGAGTTCACCGAGGGCATGCAGTTCGACAAGGGCTACATCTCGCCCTACATGGTCACCGACCAGGACCGC
>JBBRYL010000023.1:0-37916 GCA_038237685.1 Solirubrobacterales bacterium
GCGCGAACGGGGCTTCGAGGTCGAGCGATAGTCGGCTGCCGCCTTGCCCCGTGGTGCCATTCGTGGTTCCATTCTGAGAGAAACAGGGCTGATCTGAGAGCACCTGAACCGCTCTAGCATGCGCGTTCAGGCCCAGGGCGACCTCGATCCAGCGGCCTCATAACTCGGCGGCCTTCGGTGTGTCGTCGTAGAACCAGGGGCCCGTGATTCGCCCGAGCCAATACGCGCCGCCACGGTCACGCGTCCAGACCAAGTCCCCGTCCTGCATCTTGTTTGCCAGCCGGTCGATCATGCGCGCCCCGGCGGGCATCCAATCGTCTATCCCTCGCACTGCGTCGATGATTTCGTCCAGGGTCATGTCCCGCGAGAGTCCGGTTAGCCCGCCCCAACCGAGGCCGACAACCCCCTCCCGCCGGCAATACGTCCTGGCGTCATCCCAGCGCCCCGCCATGTCGTCGCGCATGCTGTTCAGCTTGGTCCGCCACACAGTTGTCGTCATGCGTCCAGCCTTTCATCCCAGCTCTCGGCGATGCGTAGGTCCGGAAAAGACGCGCGCATCGGGCAAAAGGTTCAACTCGTCGGGCCCGACTATGCGCCGGTCCGGCGCGGTGGATGCGCTCGAGCCGGAACCCATCCAGGAGTGTATCGTGTATCGATACATGATACGGTCGGAGCGATGAAGGGCTCGGACGTGTTCGTTCTTGCCGGTCTACTCGCGCACGCCGGAGATTGGACGTACCGGTCTCTCGCGGGCGATCTGTGCGTTTCGCATGCGGTCGTTCAGCGGGCATTGGCGCGCGCTGACGCCGCCGGCCTGTACGACCCCGAGCGACGTGAGGTCCACCTGCCTCATTTCGAGGAGTTCGCCGTCCACGCGCTGCGTTTCGTGGCGCCGGCCGAGCTCGGCGCACTCGTCCCGGGCGTGCCCGCCGCTTGGGCAGCGGAGCCGGTGGCCAGCGCGATCCGCTCCGCCGGTGAGGATCTGCCTCCCGTTTGGCCCTACGCCGTCGGGCGGGTGCGGGGCCAGGCGATCGAGCCGCTGCACTCCGCAGCACCGGAGGCGGTCGAGCAATGGCCCGACCTCGCCGAGTGGCTGGCCGTTCTCGACAGCCTCAGGGCAGGCGATCCCCGCGTGCGCCAGGTCGCCGAAGAGCTCCTCTACGGCACGCTCCGTCAGCGAGTCCTGACCGGCCGCCGATGAGCGCAATCCAGCTGGAGGTCGCGGCCGCAGTGTTGGGCCCAATCCTGGAGGAGGTCGTCTTCGTCGGCGGGGCCACCATTCATCCTTGGTTGACCGAGCGCCGCTCGAGTGCGTCGGCAGGTTCGTCTGGTGTGCACAAGCGGCCGGGCTGCTGTCGATAGACCCGGTTTCCGGGCCTACACTGCTCATGTGGCCACGCGCGACAGGACAGTCCGTCTGACGTCCGATTCCTACGAGCTCCTCGAAGAGGCGGCCAGGAAGCGCGGGATCGACCCTGACGCGCTAGCGGACGAGTTGTTGCGGAGCGACCTAGCGGCCCAGTCGGGCGAGGACCTCGATGCGGTACTCGCAAGCTCTGATGAGCTGCGGGCCCGGCTGCCCGAGATCGATGGCGTCGCTCTCGCTCGTGAGGCACGCGAGGAGCTGGACGATCGGCCCGCTTGACCGTCGTCCTTGACGCCAATGCGTTGGTTGTTCTCGCGCTCGATCGCCGCCGAGCGACGGCGGTGAAGGCCCGACTGCACGAGTGGTGGGACGCGGGCGTTGAGTTGCACGCGCCGGAGCTCCAGCGGTACGAGGCCGCAAACGCGTTAGTGCGCTCGGTGGCGGCCGGACAGCTTCCTGCTTCTGAGGTGACGGCCGCTTGGGAGGTCATCACCGGAGTTCCGATGACCCTGCACCGACTGGAGGAGGGCCCTGACGTCGTGGCTATGGCCGAGCGCCTCGAGCGCAAGAGCGCCTATGACGCTGCGTACCTCGCCCTCGCCAATCGGCTCGGTGCCGATCTTTGGACGTTCGACGGTCCTCTTGCGCGAAACGCCGGCTCGCGCGGACTGCCGGTCCACCTCTTCGAAGCTTGACCGCCCTGTGACACGGGCGGACGCCTTGCCCCGTGGTGCCATTCGTGGTTCCATTCTGAGAGAAACAGGGCCAATCTGAGAGCACCTGAACCGCTCTAGCATGCACGTTCAGGCCCAGGGCGAACCCGATCCAGCGGCCTCATAACCCGAAGGTCGCAGGTCCGAATCCTGCCCCCGCTATGTCCCTTGGAGCGACAAGGGATTGATCAAGGGCCTCCTGCGGGAGGCTCTTCACGTTGGTGAGGGTCTTGGCGATCTGCTCGGGCTCACCTCGCCTACCCCTGGCCTTGCCGGCCGGATCGGTTACGGTCCGTTGCCTCGGCAGTGGCCCCGGGCCGTCAGTCGACAAAGGAGAACCGGTGCAGGAGACCCCGCTCGAAGCGACCCGCAAGTATGTAGTCGGAATCGGATGGCCCGCGAGCAAGGAGGAGGTCCTCACCGCGGTCGAGCGCAACGGCGCCCCCGAGGATGTGATGCAGGTGCTGCGCGCTACGGACAAGCCGAGGTTCGTGAGTGCCACCGATGTCCACCAGGCATTGTGGGCGGCGGCCTGAGCGAGACGCGCGCCTTCTTCACGCGCCGGCCCGGCGCGTTAGGCTCCGCGATATGATTCTTCGCGGGCTCCTCTGGCCTCGGCCATCCGCACTCGGCTTCCGGCCAAGAGGTCGTGCGCGCGTCGCGCGATGCCAAGCCCGCCTCCGGTGCCCCGCGTTGAGCTGTCGGCCACCTGGCCGCGCACTCGGACTAGTCCTTCAGCGGGATCCAGAGGATGTCGTTCAAGCCGCGCAGTAGTGCGCTTGGAGAGCCGGGGTCCTCTTGGCCGAGCGTCGCATGGCCCGAGTCTCTTGTCGCACCGTAGCGGAGCGTGACATCTTCGATTAGGCGACCAACGTACGCGAGTAGGTCAAGGGTGTCCATAGCGGCAACCTGCTCGGCGCTGACGCTGAATTCGTCGGGTCACTGTTCTCCACTTTCTCGTCCCAGCGCTTCGCGTGCTGGGCGGTCGCTTGGACCGCTCTTCCGAGCGCGGCTTCGATATCCCTGATGCTGGCGTCCATGTCGCCCCAGGGAATTCAGCCCTCCCGAGTCCGCCTTACACGTCTAGCGAGCGAAAGGCCGACTGCCAGGCCTCCCGCGAGAACCACGCCAGCCACCGACAGCGCCAGAGTGCCCAGCCACGTCGCGGGTGATGATCGCCCGCGCTTCGTGACGGGACCCTGTCCAGGCACGTGGGCGGCGGTGGCGAGGGCGGCGGCCGCCTGAACCTGCCCGGCCCCGTACTCGGAATCCCGTCCGCGCGGTCCGAGGTCCTTGGCGCTCGAGAGCAGGGCGGAGCGGACCTCGACTGGAGCGGTGGCCCTACCCGACCCTACGAGGAGCGCGGAAACGGCCGAGACTTCGGCGGCGGCCGCCGAGGTCGAGGCCATGAGGCAGTAGCAGAACGTCGAGGGGCCTCCCATCAGCGTCTGCTGCATCACCCCGTCCCCGGCGCGCTCGCCGCTCGGATCGAGCTGGTCGTCGCCGCCGGGTGCGACGAGATCCAGCGCACTGCCGTAGTTCGAGTAGCTCGCCCGGGTCCCGTCGCGGCTGACGGCGCCCACGGAGATCACCTTCGGGTAAGCAGCCGGGAAGCTGACCGAGGAGTGTCCGTCGTTCCCGGCCGAGGCCACGATGGTCACGCCCTTCGACGTGGCGTAGGCGACGGCATCCTCGAGGACAGGAGATCCCGACGCTCCCGCGATGCTGAGGTTGGCGATGTCGGCGCCGTGGTCGGCCGCGAAGCGCAGTCCCTTGGCGATGTTCCTCGGCGAGCCGGTCGTGTCCGGCCTGAGCACCCGAATCGGCATGATCGTCGCCTCGGGCGCCGCCCCGGCCGCGCCGACCCCGTTGCCCGTGGTCTGGGCGACGACGCCTGCGATGTGGGTGCCGTGGCTCTGACCCTCAGGGGGCGGCTCGTCGTCGGGGTGGGCATCACCGTCGACGAAGTCCCACCCCGGCACGAACCGCGTGCCGGCGAGATCAGGAGCGCGCCGGTATTTCCCTCTGTTCTCGTAGGCGACCCCGGTGTCCAGAACGGCGACGGTGGCGCCCGCGCCTCGGGAGACCGCCCAAGCCCTCGGTGCCTGGATGGCCCGGAGCTGCCACTGGTACTTGAAGAGAGGGTCGTTTGGCGTCTTGTCTGCCGAGCCCACGGCCATGCCGGCAGCCGGCGCGAGCCAGCACGCGCCGGTCAGCAGGACGCCGGCGGCGATTCGATGACCGACCGCCACCACGCGAGTCTCAGTCCCAACGCGCGGCTAGCGCGTGAACCCGAGGTACCGCGCTCGCGGGTACGGCCGCCGCCAGGCAGAGCAGCGAGGCGAAGACAGCCAGCCGGAGGAGCGTCATTCGGGTTCATCCTAGGGTAGCCTGCTCTCGCAGTGGCACCCCCCGCTTCGAGTGCCGTCGGTCGGACCATCCGCATCGCGCCTGCCTGCCTCGCGGCCACCTTCCTGTCCGCCGCCGGGGACTCCGCCGCCCACGCGGCCGACTTCACCAACAACCAGCCGATCGCGGTCGCCGACCTGGGCAGGACCACGCCGTACCCGTCAAAGCTCGGCGTGTCGGGGGTCGGACCTCAGGCGACCAAGGTCACGCTCACGATCGATCTCGCCCGTTACGCCAAGTCCGACATCGAGATGCTGCTGGTGGCACCGGAGGGTCAAAAGGTGCTTGTCATGTCCGACGCCGCCGAGACCGCCCGCGCCCCTGTGAAATGGACCTTCGACGATGCGGCGGCCGGCGGGCTGGGGTGCGGCGACGCCGCACCCCAGTCTCCCTCCGGTACCTACCGGCCCACCAACTGCGAGCGCTTTCCGGGCGACATGGACGTGCTGCCCTCCCCGGCCCCGCCGCCGCCCTACGGCGCGGCGATGGCCGCCTTCGACGGCATCGACCCGAACGGGACCTGGAAGCTGTACGTGGCTGACCTCGGGTCAGGCGACGACGGCACCCTGAGCAGCTGGACGCTCTCGATCGAGGCGCCCCGGTCCGGGGTTCCGCCTCAACCGGTCACGTGTCCGGCGGGAAACTTGGCGGGGGTCAGTTGTCGCCGAGCCGGGAGCGTCACGCTCATCACGGAAACTCGAAGGAGCGACACCATCGTAGGTACGCGGGGCCGGGATGTCGTCCGCTGCGCAGACGGCGCGGACAGGGTCACGACCGCCGCCGGCGACGATGACATCCGCTGCGGGGCAGGTGCCGACAGGATCGACTCGGGCCGGGGCGATGACATCGTCTCAGGCGGCTCCGGGAACGACGCGCGGAAGGGCGCGTCGGGGAACGATCGCCTGCTCGGCGGCCCGGGCAGGGACAGGCTGTCGGGCGGCCCGGGTAGGGACAAGCTGTCCGGTGGCCCCGGCAAGGACCAGGGCAGGCCGTAGGCCCCATGCGGTCCGGTGCCTGGATCCACCGTCCTGCCGTGCTCGGGACACGACAGACCTTGAAGCGGTGGCGCCAGTGGCGGTCGGGCGCCGGCGTCGGTCTTGCGCTCGTCCTGCTCGGCGCCGGCCTCGCGGCGGCCTCGCGGCTTGTCGCCAGCGAGCCGGCCGCCGAAGTCCGCGGTCTGGACGCCCCGGTCAACCAGGGGGCCCGCGACGCGGGGGACATAAGCGCCAACAACTCGCCCACGCTGGCCCGCGACCCGCGCAAGCGCCAGAACCTGGCTGTGGTCGACCGCATCGACACCCCGAGATTCTCCTGCGCTCTGCACGTTTCCTCCGATGGGGGCTCCCGCTGGTCGCGTGTCCCGATCGAGATTCCCAAGGGGCAGGGCGGCAAGTGCTACGCGCCAGACGTCACCTTCACCTCCGACGGCAGGCTCCATATGTCCTACGTCACCTTGAAGGGGCCCGGAAACGTTCCCTCCGCCGCGTGGCTCGTCACGTCGCGGGACGGCGGGCGCACCCTCTCCAAGCCGCGCAAGGTGATCGGCCCGCGAGCCTTCCAGGTCCGGCTCGCCGCGGACCCCAACGACCCCCGCCTGCTCTACCTGAGCTGGGTCCAGGCCCGGGATGTGGGCCTGTACAAGTTCGCGCAGGCCGGCAACCCGATCCTGATCGCCCGCTCCGCGGACGGCGGGTCGACCTGGGGGCGTCCGGTGCAGGTCAACGCCGCCTCCCGCGTGCGCGCGCTCGCGCCGTCTGTGACGGTGGGGCCGAAGGGGGAGGTCTACCTGCTCTACCTGGACCTCGGAGGGGACCGCCTGGACTACGAGGGGGCCCATCAGGGCCTCGGGGGACCCCCGTATGCCGGGCGCTTCAAGCTCGTCCTTGGCCGATCGCTCGACCACGGCGCCACGTGGGCCGAGTCGGTGGTCGACGACAGGGTCGTCCCGATCGAGCGGTTCATCGCGTTCCTGCCGTCCTTCCCGTCGGTGGCGGTGGACCCGAAGGACGGCCGCGTCTATGCGAGCTTTCACGATCGGCGCTTCGGAACGCCGGACGTGCTGGTGTGGTCGCGGGCCGCGGACGGCACCGCGTGGGAGGGCCCCACGCGCGTGAACGACACCCCGAAGCGGGATGGAAGCTCGCAGTACCTGCCCAAGATCGCGGTCGCTCCCGGCGGCCGCGTGGACGTCGTCTACTACGACCGCCGCTCGGACCCAAAGGACGTGATGAACGAGGTGGCGCTGCAGTCTTCCTTCGACCACGGCAAGACCTTCTCGAGCAGGACCACCCTCTCGAGCCGGCCCTTCGACTCGCGGATCGGATACGGCAGCGAGCGCGGCCTTCCCGACCTCGGCAGCCGGCTCGGTCTGGTGACCGACGACTCGTCGGCCTACGCCGTCTGGACCGACACACGCGCCGGCAGCGTAGACTCGAACAAGCAGGACCTCGGCCTGGCCAAGGTTGCGATCCCGGAACACAGCGGGCTTCGGAAGACCGCCGGGTACGCCCTGGGCTTCGGCGGCGGGGCACTCGCACTGGTGGGCCTGCTCATGCTCGTGTCAGCGCGCCGGCGGGGACGGGCGAGCCTGGCTCATTAAGCGGCTGGACCGAGTGTCCGGCGCCCGCTTTGGCAAAAACTTTGCGCTAAGGGTGACTACCGAGACGGATCGCTGATACATTCATCCGCGCAGCAAGCGTCCGGTGATCCGGCAAAGACACAAACGGCGAGGGAGCGAATCACGCATGAGGCGACGCGTAGGCTTTTTGTTCATCTTCGGGGCTATCGCCCCGCTTATGATCCTGGTTTCAGCCGCGTGGGCCTGTGGGATCCTGGCCACGCTGAAGGCGGCCCCCTCGAGGGTCGCTCCCGGCCAGACCGTGGGTGTGGCCGGCGGGAACTACGCCGCTCCCCCCGCGCCTCCCGCTGCGGGCGGCCCTGCCCCTGCGCCTACTTTCACGCCGGTGCAGATCCGGTTGGATCGGCGTGGCGGGAGGGTGCTCAAGGAGGTCACTCCGACCCCGAGTGGCAAGCTCCCCGCGGGCACCACTGTTGCTCTCCCGTCCAACACGCGCGCCGGGGACCACGTGCTCCTGGCCACCCAGGCCAAGATCAGCGACGGAACGCCCAAGGCCGGCACTCCGGGCCGCACGGTGGTGCGCGTCAAGGGAGCCGCCGCGGGCTCCAGCGCTCCCGCCGCCTCACCGTGGGGCACCCCGAAGCCGGGGGCGCCGGGCGGTTCCGCGGTCTCGGCTGACGTGGGCGGCTTGGATGGGTCGCCACTCCTGGCCGTCGCCCTCTCTCTCACACTGCTCAGCATCGGCCTGACTCTGGTGAGCCGTGACAAGGTCGCCCGGGGCGGTCGCCGCCGGCCACTGCTTGGGGCCTAGAGCCCGAGCAGCGGCCACCTTTCCCCCCACCAGATGCGGAGCAACTCGTTGATGATCAAGCGCGCGTCCATCGTTGTCGCAGCTTTCGCAGCTGTCTCGCTGGCGGGGCTCGTGCCCGCTGCCCAGGCTGCACTGCGAGTCGGCGAGAACTACCGGCTGGCTTCGGACAGCTCGCCCTTCCGCGGTAAGGATGCGGCTGCGCTTGCGGTCGACCCCGGCAACCCACAGCACATCGTCGAGGTCGACGCCAACTACCTCTCCCAAGAGTGCGAGTACACCGTGAGCCGGAACGGCGGGAGCACGTGGAGCGCGGCCATCACCTTCAAGACCCCGGCCCCGGCGGCGGGCGAGCAGCCCTTCCTCTCGACATGCGGGCGGGGCAATCACCTGTCCGACCACGCGTTCCAGTCCGTGGCGTTCGGCAGCGGTCAAAATGTCTATACCGCATTCGCCGTGCCACGGGCTATAGCAGGCGCGCCTGAGCGCGAATCCGGGATGTCCGTGCTGGTAGCCAAGTCGGCGAACGGGGGAAGAACGTTCGCTCCCGCCGTCGTCGCCATCGCCGGCGGCTCCGCTCAGTCCTCTCCCAGCTCGGCTTCCTACGAGCTGCCTTCGGTCGGCGTCGACCCCCGCCGGGGGTCCGCCGGGACCGACCGGGTCATCGTTGCTGCCCACGAGACCACCGATGTCGGCCCCGAGCCGGGCGGCGACGCCGCGGTCGCCGTATCGGACAATGGGGCGAGGAGCTTCTCCCCCACTCCGGTACGGGCCGAGACCGCGGGCGAGGACACCGCCGACGCCCCCTCCCCGCCGGTCGTCCGCCCCGACCACTCGATCGCAGTTGCGTATCGCACGAAAGGCTCGGCCGGGCTGATCAAGGTCGCAACGGGAACAGTTGCCGGTCAGACAGTGACGTTCGCGCCCGCCGCCACGGCCGCGCGCGTCACCAACACCGGCTCCACTTCCACCGCCGCCTCTCCGAATCCTTTCGATGGCCCAGGCCCATTCCCCAGCACCGGCTCGAGCTTTCCCCGCATGGCGGTGGATAAGGGCAGCGGCAGGCTGTATCTCGTCTACAACCAGGGAGCCGCCGCTCCCACGGCTCCGCCCGGAGGATTCGCGGGCGCTGACCACTTCATCTCCCCGGACAGCGACGTCTACCTTCAGAGTTCGGCTACAGGAGCCCAGTGGTCGCAACCTAGGCTGATCAACAACGCGGGGAAGAAGCCGGGGCACGAGTCGCCGTACCAGCCCCCGGCAGCCGGGGTGGTCACCCAGACCCGGCACCCGGATGTCTCGGTCGCGCCCAACGGACGGGTGGACATCGTTTGGGAGGATCGCCGTCATTGGTACCGGGGCTGTGTCCACACGCACCTTCCCTGTAACGAGGCGCGCCTCGGAGACACCTACTACGCCTACTCGAACGACCATGGCAAGACCTTCTCCAAGAACAAGCGCATCAGCGACCGGTCGCACAACAACGATGTCGGCTACGACTATCGCTATGGCACCGGCTGGGCCTTCGGGCCAGTGATGGCCCACATGGGCAACAGCCGGTTGCTGGTCGCCTGGATGGATGCCCGCGAGGGCGATACCGAAAATGACAACCAGGACATCTACCTGGCGAAGGTGGACCACGCCGGTCCGGCAGCCGTCCCGCAGGACAGCATCGCCCGGTCGAAAGATCTGGCCGATACCTCGGTGCGCCTGTCGAGGCACACCTATCCTGGCGGAGGAGAGGGCCTACTGACCGGAACCTTTGCCAGCAGGAGGGGAACCAAGGTCGTGATCGCCAACCGGGACGACGCCGGAGCGGTCTTGGCCGCGGGAGTGCTCGCTCGCGCCAACCTGAGCCAGGTGCTGCTGTCGCCTCCCGCCGGGCTGCCCGCGAGCGTCAAGGCCGAGGTCACTCGGATGGCCCCCGCCGGCGCCTACCTCGTCGGAAATTCGGCGGCGCTGTCCGACCAGGTCATCCAGGATCTGAAGTCCGCCGGCGTGCCCAACCCCGAACGGTTGGACGGGACGAATGGCTCAGCGGTAGCGGCGGCGATCGCGCGGAACCTCGATCGCCGTACCCAGAGGCAGAAAGATGCCGGCACCCCGGCGTTCAACGCGGTCGCGATCGTGAATCCGGGCAGTCCCGATGCGAGTGCGGTGTCCGCCTTGGCGTCCGCTCGGCGGCTCCCCGTCCTCTTCGCGAACCGGGATTCGATTCCGCAGGAGACCAAGGACGCGATAACCGCGCTCGGCGTCAACGAGGCGCTGATCGTGGGAGGGCCCGGGGTAGTCAGCGACGCGGCCGTGGGCCAGCTTCCCGGCGCCGTCACGGCTAAGACGCGCCTCGGGGGGGCCGATCAGTACGCCACCTCCCGTGCCGTGGTAGCCGAGTCGCTCAGGCGTGGGCTGCCGGACAACATGGCCTACGTGGCCGATGGCTCCAAGCCGATCGACGGTGCCCTCCTGGGCTCCACGGTGGGCCGTGTCACCGGCCTACTGATGCTCTCGCCTGCGCCCCTCAGGTCGACCGCGGCGCGCACCGCGCGGGCGAACAGACTGAGTCGCAGGCTCGATCGGCTGATCCTGCTGCAGCCGGGGTGCGTCAACTCGGCGCGCGTCAAGGTCATCGGTCGGACCAATAGTGGTGGCCGGGTGCTTCAGGGCAGCAACGGAAACGATCGGATTTGTGGCACCAGTCTCGGTGATGTGATCTCCGGCAACGGCGGCAGGGACGTGATCACCGGCGGCGGGGGTGACGATCGGATCAACGGTGGCTCGGGCAGCGACCGGATCAACGGTGGCTCGGGCAAGGACCGTATCTCGGGCAGCTCGGGCAACGACCGGATTTCCGGCAGCAGCGGGAATGATCGGATCAACGGCAACTCCGGCAGCGACCGGATCAACGGCAACTCTGGAAACGACCGGATCACCGGTGCGAGTGGCAATGACGTCATCTCCGGTTCGACCGGCAAGGACATCATCTCCGGGAGCTCTGGCAACGATCGCCTGAGCGGCAACTCCGGGAACGATCGGATCAACGGCAACTCCGGAAGTGACCGGATCAGCGGAGGGTCCGGGAGAGACCGCATCAGCGGCGGCCCGGGCAAGGACCGGATCAAGCAGTAAGCAGTAGGCGACCGGTCCGCGGCCACCGGCGCCGGACAAGCAGGCACGGAGAGGGGCGGCCCGCAAGGGCCGCCACCCTTGCTTCGGTCCCGTCACCGGCTTGACGCGAGCGCGTGTAACGTCACCGAGCGTGAAGGTCGCGGTGGTGGGGAAGGACGGCGCGGGCAAGTCGGTGATCGCCGGCACGATGGCGCGGCTGCTGGCGCGTGGGGGACAGCGGGTGCTGGCGCTCGACTCCGATCCGATGCCGGGCTTGTCGTTCAGCTTGGGCTGGGCCCGACGGCATCCGGCTGCTGCAGATCGGCAAGGCGGGGGCTTTTCAAAGTCCTACACGCGGGCCCTTTATGCCTTTCATCAGGTAGTCCACCGCCTGCCCGACACGGGAACGTTCGCCGACTGGGCGATCGTTGGCGACTTACCGGCGGGGCCGCGTCAGGTGGCATACGACTGGGCGCCCTACGCCGACTCCTACGTCGTCGTGGTCAGCCCGGAGCGCAGTCCACGCTCACGGCCCGCGCCGTGGCGCGCATCCTGCGGATGCGCGGTGGCGTTCAGATCGCGTTCGTGGCCAACCGGGCCATCGGGATCGACCGGCACGGACGCGACCACAGGCTCCCCGATCAGCCGCTCGACGTGCTCGACATCCCCCGGGGCCTCGGGGGGAGAAGGTGATTACTGCGCGATACAGGTCCTGCTTGTTCGATGCCCGCGTGCCTGAGCGGGTGTCGGTCCAGACCGCGAGTGCCGCGGCGTTGTCGGAGATGAGCCCCAGCCGGCTGCCGAGGTCGGGCAGGCCGGTGGGACTGCCAAAGCCAATCCTGGAGTCGAATGGCCGCCGTGTGAGCTTCCTGGCGGCGGTGAGTGCCTGCCGGCGTCACGGGCGCCCGGCGACGTGAACAACGACGGTCGCGCCGACATCTTCGCCAACGGCTTCACCCAGAATGGTGAGGACGGGCTGGCCTTCGAGGGGCGGGTCTGGGTCTTCGACGGCAAGGCCAGGTCGATAATCCCGCCCTACGCGGCAAGGTTCTGTACGGCCGAAGGATCCCACGCCGACCGAGGCCGGTCAGTTTGGCGGCTCTGGTGATGATCGTCTGAATGGTTCGAGTGGCAACGATGTGGTGTCGGGCTCTTCGGGCAAGGATGTGATCTCTGGGAGCTCTGGTAGCACCGTTTGTCGGGTAACTCTGGCAACGACCGGATTAACGGTAACCCGGGCAATGACCGGATCTCGGGTGGCTCTGGCAATGATGTGTTGAAGGGCGCCTCTGGCAATGACCGGATCGATGGTGGCCGGGGCAGGGACCGGATCTCCGGCGGCTTTGGGAGAAACCAGATCAAGCAGTAGCCACCAGGACCCTGCCGGCGGCGCTCGGTGGGAACGGGCCTTGGGGCCGTCGGGTTTTTGTGCCCGATTCTGGGACGCATTCGCCGTCGATGCCGGTCTCCGGCGCTCTGGCGCCTAGCTGCGCTCCTCCGTTTATCGTAGGCCGCGATGGCTTCGCGATCCGCCGCCGGAGGGGGCCGCCATGGTGCTTGGCCCTATCCCGAGCTCGTCCTCGCGGTGCTCGGGGCGTTGTCGGTGCTGCCGCCCTACATCGGGGCGCCGCTCGGGTTGGATCTGAAGGTGGCGGCCGATGTCGAGGTCGTCGACCATGTGGTGGCGGGCACGGTGGTGGCGCTGGGCGCCGCGCTGGCGGCGCTGCTCGCGCGCCGGGCGCAGAGAGCTGGGCTCAGCGACCCCGGCCTCGCGCTCGCCGCGCTCTGCGGGCTGTGCTTCCTCGGCGGGCTCTGGCAGGTCGCCACCCATGTGCCGCTGGTGCTCGACGGCGGGAGCCCCGAGGCGCCTTGGGGGACCGTGGCGCTGCACTCGACAGCGGGCGTCCTTATCGCCGCCCTCGCGCTCTGGCTCACACTCAGAACGCCTGACTGATGTCCTCGATAGCGCGTACTCGGCCCGTTGGCCGCGGCTCTGCGGCGGCTTCCCGGCGGCGGTCGGGATGGCCGTATCGGTGGTCGGCGTCATTCCGCCAGACGGTACTGCTGGACGATCAGAGCGTCGCTCTGAGGGACGAAGCGGGCCCCCGCTGTTGCGAAGCCCGCTCCAGCAGCGGGTTTCGTCATTCTACGAGCGCGCGCTCTGGCCGCCCAGAAGCGCTTGGGGCAACCGAGGGGGCAACATGCCGACCCGCCTTGCGTCGAAACCCCGGCCCGGTCCCACGGTGGACTGAGCGCAGGCATCGCCGAATTTGCGGAGTAGTTGCAGGGTCTGCTCGTCCTCCACCCCTTCGGCCGCAGTGTTGGCCATAGTCGCGGGCCAACTTGACGATGCTCTTGACGACCCTCTGATCGTCTGGGCTGGCAGCCGTCGCGCGCACGAACGAGATGTCGATCTCGAGGTATTGCACCGCCAGCTGACGCTACGCGGTGCACCATGTAGCGATCAATCTGCCCGATGAGGCCGAAGCGTTCTGCTTGGGGCAGAAAATCGGCAGGCATAACCACTTCGTCCGGATTCTCACCACGCTGCATCCGCACCAGCAGCTCCTCTTGCACGGTCTCGCCACTGCGCAGGTCGATGATCACCCATTAGGGCTGCCTAAGTGATACTTTCCGGACCTGAAGTCGGTTAGGGAGTCCTAATAACGGGATATGGAGGCTGTTGTGTCTTTCGCTGAGACCGTATTGCTCGGGGGGTTGGCTGGTTCCACGATCTTCCTCGGGCTGCCCGTGGGGCGGTTGGAGTTGCTCGGTACCCGCGCGCGCGTGGGACTGGCGATGTTCTCGGTCGGGATCCTCGTGTTCCTGCTCGTCGACGTGCTCGTCCACGGCTTCGAGCTCTCCGAAGGCGCGGTGTCGGCGTTCAAGGACGGCACCGCGAGCTTTGGGCATGCCGCGGCTTACGCGCTGCTGCTGGTCGGCGGGTTCGCGGTCGGCAGCGCCGGCCTGGGAATACTCGAGCGCCGTGTTCGACCGAGTGCACCGCTGCCCCCGATCGCCGGCGGCGCCACCGACGTCATGGACGTCGAGGACCACCGCATCGCGAGCGCGCACGCCGACGCGGCGCGTACGCGTGCGCTCCAGACCGGCCTGATCATCGCGGCCGCGATCGGGCTGCACAATTTTGCCGAGGGCCTCGCAATCGGAGTCTCCGCGAGCAACGGCGAGGTTGGCCTGGCCACGGTGCTGCTCGTCGGCTTCGCGCTGCACAACGCCACAGAGGGGTTTGGCATCGTCGGCCCGCTCGGCGACGTCAGGCCCTCGTGGCGCTGGCTGGCGCTGGCCGGCATCATCGGTGGGGGCCCCACCTTCCTGGGCTCGATGGTCGGCTACAGCGTCACGTCGCCTCTGCTCGAGCTCGTCTTCTACGCGGTCGCCGGAGGCGCCATCCTCTATGTCATAGGCGAGATCTGGCACGGCATGCGCCGCCACGGACACCGCGAACTGGGCCTCGCGTTGCTTGCCGCCGGCTTTGCGGCCGGCGTGCTCACCGATCTCGTCGTCGTCTACGGCGGCGGCTGACGCTACTGCTCCTCTGCGTCGCGACGTGCCCATGTTCATCCCCCCGTCTTCCGTTCCCATCGCCGACCCGCTCATAGGCCTGGCCATCACGCTTGTCATCCTGCGCATCTCGTGGCGGTCGTGGGCCACCGTCCGCGGTCACGACCACGCCCACTAGCGGCGCGCGAGTTTCGTCAGAGCTTTCTGAGACCGGGGGCGTTCGCGCTCCCGCTGACCGCGAACAACGAGACCGTGTTCGCTCCGGCCCGGAGCGCGCTGGGCGGTACGAGCGCGGCGTAGTAGAGGTCTTCGCCCGCCGGTGTCTTAAAGGTGGGGGAGGTGGCGACGATCTGGCCGTTGATCGCGATCGCCACCGCCCGCGGCGGAGCGCCCCCCGGCTGACGTAGACGTCCTGTGACATAGGCGGGCACAAACGACGAGGAGGGGCGGACCGAACGGTAGGCGCCCGGGTCGTTGAGCGTCGCACGCGTCAGCCCGGCCGGAGCGGGGTTCCACCGCGCCGCCGGGGTGCCAACCAGCCGCCGGTAGGGCCCGACGCCGTAGATCCCCGGCGCCGCGCTGCCCGACCCGAAGAGGCCGAGCTTCAACCGTTGCGCCCCCTTCGCCCAGCGCCGCAGGCCGACGGCGGTGAGGGTGTACCCGCGCCCGGAGCGCTGGTACACCACGGTCCGGGACGGGATCAGGCGAGAACCGGGGCCGTAGATCGAGTGCCCGCCGACGCGGTAGGGAATCTTCAGATGGGTCAGGCTCGCGATCGTGGGCACCACATCGGCAGTTCGCACGTGGCGCGTCGGCGCCGCTCCGCGCTGTTGGAACGGTCGCTTGATGAACAGCGGGGTCAGGGCGAGGTCGCCGAAGTTCTTCGCGGAAATCTCGTGCCCGTTGTCCACGCGGCCGAAGCTCTCGCCGTTGTCGGCGGTCACGACGATGATCGACCGGTCATACAGGCCCTGGGACTTCAGCCGGGCGATGGCCGAGCCCAGCAGCCGGTCGACGTAGCCGAGCTGGAGCAGGTGGCGCTGGTACTTCAGGGTGGAGACCCACCCGACGCCGAAGGCGTGTCCCCATTCCGGGATCGGCTCCGGCCCCCTGAAGGTCCGCTGGCCCGATGGCAGGTAGATCCAGGGCGCGTGTGGCATGAGGACGTGCTTGAAGTACAGCGTCGGCTTGCGCGTGGCGCGGATCGATCTGACCCACCGCTGGAAGCGCTGGGGCCGCCCGGTGCCGAGCTCGTGCAGGACCGAGCGCTGGTTCTGTGCCTCTACGTGTGGACACAGACGCCGCGGGCATAAGCTCGTGACCTCTTCGGACGAATCGATTCGGTAGCGCTTGTCGCCAAGCAGCGTGAAGAGATTGCGCGGCATCTGCCGGGAGGTGGGCTTCAAGCCGCGGCCCGGCAGGCTGCCCGTGAGCAGCGCTCCCATCGCGCGGGGGGTCTCGTCTGCGGGCGCCGTCGCGTAGGGAAACCAATCCGCGTGGCGGGCCAGGGCGGCAAAGTTCGGATAGCGCGCCGAGTCGATCTTGCCGTCGGCTCCGACGAGTGACGTCGTGGACAATTCGTCGAAGGAGACGACGATCACCGGGGGGTGCCGCTCGGGCCGGTGCGCTGCCGCGGGTGGCTGGTCACCGCCGCAGCCCACCAGCGTGAGCATCCAGAGCGCGCCGATGCAAAGGAGTGCACTGAGCTTCACGCCGCGGAAAGGTGACAGATCGCGAGCGGTCACGTGCCCAATGCTTCGGTGGTTCACAAGGGTGTCACACGGATGCGGCTCACGTGGCGATCGTCTGGGTCCCTCGTTCTCGAAGCCTGGAGGCAGCATGAGTGACGTTCCGACCGGTAGTGAAACCGACGCCAACTCCGGGTTGTCACGGAGATCTCTGCTGGGCCGCTCGGCCACCGGCCTCGGCATCGTGCTCGCCGGCAACGTGAGCGGTTTGTTCGGTGCCGATGCGATGGCCAAGGGCCACGGGCGCCACGGCGTCGGGTACGGGCCGCTCGTCGACGACCCGGCGGGCGTGCTGTCGCTCCCGGAGGGCTTCAGCTACACGATCGTCGCGCAGTCGGGCGTGACCAAGCTCGAGAGCGGGGAACCGACTCCGTCTGACCCGGACGGCACCGCCAGCTTCGTGCGCCGCGGCGGCAACGGCAGCGTGCTGGTCAACAACCACGAGGTCAGTGGCAGCGAGCCCTACCCGGTCCCCAGGACTCCGGGGTTCGTCTACGACGACAAGGCAGGTGGCGGCACGACGACCATCGAGGTCGATCGTCGTGGCAACCGGGTCCGCGAGTACGTCAGCCTCGCCGGCACCCAGAACAACTGCGCGGGCGGCCGCACGCCATGGGAGACGTGGCTCAGCTGCGAGGAGTCCGAGAAGACCCTCGGCAAGCGTCACGGCTACGTGTTCGAGGTCGACCCCTACGACCAGCGCGCCAATCTCAACCCCAAGCCGATCAAGGCGCTCGGGCGCTACAGCCACGAGTCGGTGGTCGTCGATCCCGGCACCGGCCGGATCTACCAGACCGAGGACGCCACCAACCCCAACGGGCTGCTCTACCGCTTCACGCCGCCGCGGAGCGCGCTGCCATTGCGGCACGGCTCGCTGCGGGCGCTGGCCGACGACGCGGGAAAGCTCGACGCGATGAACGCGTTCACCAGGCGGGGCACGTTCGTGCCCGACCTGTCGGTAGCGACGCGGCCGGGCACCAAGTACCGCGTCGAGTGGGTCAAGGTACCCGAGCGCGACGCGTCAACGGTGTCCACCCGCAAGCAGTTCGGAGTGGGCGAGGTCACCCGTAGCCGCAAGCTCGAGGGCATGTGGTGGGGCGATGGCGGCGCGTACTTCGTGGCGTCGTTCGCGCGCAGCAGTGACGGCAGCGCGGCTCAGCACGATGGCCAGGTGTGGTTCATCGACCCCGATGCGGGCACGATCGAGCTGAAGCTGTACTTCGCCTACACGCCGAGCGACCAGGACAACGACCCGGATGGACCCGACAACATCACCGTGTCGCCCTACGGCGGCGTGATCGTGGCCGAGGACGGCGAAGGGGTCAACCACCTGGTCGGGGCGACCGATCGAGGCGAGGCGTTCTTCTTCGCCCGAAACGACGACGCAATCGAGAACTCGGAGTTCACCGGACCGAACTTCGCGCGCGACAAGAAGACCCTGTTCGCCAACATCCAGGTGCCCGGCTACGTGTTCGCGATCCAAGGACCGTTCAAGAAGCAGCGCTGACGGGTGTGACCGCCGGTACGGGCGCGGGTATCACGACGGTGACCTCCGTGCCCGGCCGGAGGTTCTCGATCGAGGCGTGGCCGCCGTGGGCGGTTGCGATCGCCTCGACGATGGCCAGTCCGAGGCCGGCTCCGCCGCCTCCGCGCGACGCGTCCGCGCGTGAGAAGCGCTCGAAAGCCTGTCCGACGAACTCGTCCGGAAAGCCCGGCCCCCGATCGATGACGCTTAGCGCCACCGCCCCGTCGGGGTCGGGTCGGGCCCGCAGCACCACGTCGCCGGCGCCGTGGCGCAGCGCGTTCTCGACCATGTTGGTCAGCGCCTGTTCCAGCCGGATGCGATCTGCGTCGAGCGCGAGGCCGTCAGGCGCTTGGACGGAGAGTTCAACCCCGTCGCTCTGGGCTCGGCCTGCGAAGCGTGTCCGCGTGCTCTCCAGGACGTCGGCCGCCGCGAGCGGGACGCGTTGCAGCGCGAGCCGGCCCCGGGCGGAGCTGGCTACCACCAGCAGGTCCTGGGCCAGCTGGCTCAGGCGGTCGGTTTCCTCGGCTGCCGAGGCAACGGCCGCGCGGAGCTCGGGGCCACTCTGATCGGACATGAGCGCGACTTCGAGCTCGGCCTTGAGGATCGCCAGGGGAGTGCGCAGCTCGTGGCTTGCGTCGCTCACAAACCGGCGCTCGTGGGCGAGGGCGGCCTGCAGCCGATCGAGCATGGAGTTGAGTGTCAGGCCGAGGCGCCGCACCTCGTCGTCGGCCTCCGACACCGGGAGGCGCTCGATCGGGTCCCGGGCCTGGATCTCCGCCGCGCGCCGGCGCATGGCCTCGATCGGTGCGAGTGCGGCTCCCACGACGGCGAACGCCGCTCCCGCGGCCAGCAGCAAGGCGATCGGGAGGCCGAGCAGCAGCAGCGCGGCGAGGCTGTGCTGGGCCTCCCGGGTGTCGTCGAGGCTGGCACCCACCACCACCACCAGGGTGCGCCCGCGCGCGTGGATGGGTGTCGCCAGGAGCCGGGTAGGTCCCTCGGTCGCCGGGATGCCGTCGCGATTGACGAGCACGGTTTCCCGTGCCGCGCGCCGAATGGTTGACTGGTCCACGATCGACCTCGCGCGCAGCGGGGGCGTAGCGTCGACCACCCGGCCCGTCGTGTCGACGATCTGGGCGACGTTCTCGCCACGGTCTGTCAGCGCGCTGCGCCCGGAACGGGCGAGGCCGGGGCCGGCCGCCCTGACCAGCGTGGAGATGTCGGCTCCGCGTGAGCGGAGTCCCTGGTCGACGGTGCGCTGGAGCTCCTGGCCCTGACGCCCATAGATGAAGATCCCGAGCGCCCCGAGGACGATCGCCATCACTGCGACGAAGACGAGCGTCACGCGCGCTCGTACGGGGAGGCGGCCTAGCATGCTTGGAGTCTGGTACGGATAGGGCATGGATGCCTAAATCCGTCTGTAGGCATCAAAGATCGAGGGGTGGCAGAGCCCCGGGGTGGTGGGCCCTGCCGTCCCCTCGTCGGGCTCAGTCGCGGGGGTCCCCGGCTTTCTGGGGCTCACCCTTGTCGGAGCCGTCGGCCTTGTCCTGGGCGTCGGCCTTGTCGGCCTTCTCACCCTTGTCGGGAGCGTCGGCCTTCTCGCCCTTGTCCGGCGTGTCGGCCATCTCGCCCTTGTCCGGCGCCTCGGTGGTCTGCGCCGGCTTCACGGGCGGTGTGGTGTTCGAGGCACCGGCAAGCGCCGCGCCCCCGACGGCGAGGGCGGCGAACGCGGCGAGCGCCGCGACCAGCTTGGTCAGTCTGTTCACGAAGTACTCCTTGGTCGTTTGCGAACAGCGGGCACGCTAGGTGGGCGCCATGAGATGGCGGTGAGGCCCGACCCGGTCCTCACCTGGCATTCACATCCGCCTCATCTGGAGTGGCCAGAATGAGGGCATGCGGGTGATGGTCGTCGAGGACGAGATAAAGATGGCAAGCGTCCTGCGACGTGGTCTCATGGCGGCCGGCCTCGCGGTCGACATCGTCGACAACGGCGAGGAGGCCGTCTGGATGGCGGGCGCCACGGCGTACGACTCGATCGTGCTGGACGTGATGCTGCCGGGCATCGACGGGTTCGAGACCTGCCGCCGGCTGCGCGCGGAGGGCGTCTGGTCCCCGGTTCTGATGTTGACCGCCAGGGATGGCATCGCCGACCGAGTGGCGGGGCTCGACGGGGGCGCTGACGACTACATGCAGAAGCCGTTCAGCTTCGCAGAGCTGCTTGCGCGCCTACGTGCCTTGGCACGCAGAAACACGACGGGCCGCCCGGTCATGCTCGAGGTCGACGACCTGCGCCTCGACCCGGCGTCGCACCGCGTGTCGCGGGCGGGCACCGACGTCGAGCTGTCCCAGAAGGAGTTCGCCCTCCTGGAGACGTTCATGCGGCGTCCCGGCGAGGTGCTCTCTCCCTCCTGGAGCACGCGTGGCCCTACGACTACGAGAACCGGTCGAACATCGTCGCTGTGTATGTGCGGTACCTGCGCCACAAGATCGATCGGCCCTTCGGCGTCGAGACGATCGAGACGGTCCGCGGCGTGGGTTACCGGCTTCGAGAGGGTCTTCCTGCGGCCTGAGGGCTCACCGCAGGATTCCGGTGTGGCCGATCGAGTAGCGCCCCGGCTGTGGCCATACGCAGAGCCCGTGAGGGCCCGATCCCACCGTGATGCGGTGCAGCACCTCGCCGGTGGTGGTTGACATCACGTAGACCACGCCGTTGTAGCGGCCCGAGAGCCACAGCGTGCGGCCGTCCGCCGACAGCCCGCCCATGTCGGGACTGCCGCCGCCGGGTATCTGCCAGCGGGCGACCGGCTTGCCTGTGCTCATGGAGACCACGGACACGGACCCCTCGTCGCGGTTGGTCACGAACATCCGCCTGCTGTCGCGGCTCATGTAGAGGCCGTGGGCGCCTTTGCCCGTCGGCGTGAATCCCGACTTGCTCATGCTCGTCGCGTTGATCACCCAGACCCCGCCCGAAGCCATGTCGGCCACGTAGAAGCGGTCCCCGGCGGGTGCGAGCTTGACGTCCTGGGGCATCGCACCGGGCTTCAGGTCGATCTGCTTGATCACGCGCTCGTGGACGAGATCGATCACCACCATCCGCCCCGAGAACTCGCACGACGCCACGGCCCGCCGACCGTCGGCGGTGAAGTCCATGTGATCGATGCCGGCGCACGCCGGGACCTTGAGGGCGTGGCGCAGGCGCATGCTCTGGGGGTCGCGGAAGTCCAGCTCGCGACGGGCCTCGGCCACGACGATGGCGCGACGGCCGTCGGCGGTGAAGTAGAGGTTGTAGGGGTCGGTCACAGGCACCGGCTGCCCGGGGCGTCCGGTGCGCGGGTCGATCGGGGTGAGGCTGTTGCCCTGGTCGTTGTCCACCCACAGGCGCTTGAGGTCCCATGACGGCGTCACGTGCTGGGGCAGCGCGCCGGTCGCGAAGTGCCGCACCACCCGGAACGTCCGCTGATCGATCACGTCGACGCTGTCGGACTTTGAGTTGGGCACATAGACCAGCGCACGCTGGCCCCGCACCCTTGGGCTCATCGCCCCGGGGCGGCCGGCGGCGTAGACGTCGGTACGAGATGCCACTGCGGGAATCGTGCCGGGCTGAGGGGGACCGGCTGCCCGTGGCGCGGCGGCCGGGGCGGCGGTCGGCGAAGGCGGCGTCGTCCGATGGCCACCGCCGTTGTGCTTGTCGTTCCCGAGGGCCAGGACGGCGACGGTGACCGCCACCACCAAGGCGAGGATGGCGCCAGCGCCCCGCCGCCTCACGGTCGGGCCGAGATCCGCAGGATCGAGTCGTGGACCGTGCCGCGGGTGTCACGGCCGCCGGCCACGATCACGCCGTGGCGGGTGGTGGCCACGCCGACGTCTGAGAGCGCGACCGGCAGGGTCGCGACCCTACGCTGGGTCCCGCTGGTGGGATCGATCGACGTGACCGACCGGACCTGGGAGGCAAGGGCGTCGCCGCGCCCCCCGGCCAGGACCAGCTGCCCGTCGAGCGCCGCCGCCCCCGCGTGGGTGAGCGGCGTGGGCAGCTTGGCGATCTGGCGCACCTCGTGTGTGGCCGGATCGAAGCGCAGCACGGAGCGCTGCGCCGCGGTGCCGGAGGTGCCCCCGACGATCAGCACCTTGCCACCGACCGCGGCCACCGCGGCGTAGCGCAGGGGCCGGGGCAGGCTCGCGACCACCCGGCTGCGACCGCGGCGGTCGACCGCCACGATCGAGCTCAGGCCGGTGGCGCCGTCGTAGCCTCCGATCACGTAGGTAGTGCCGGCCACGACTGCTGCGGACACATCCGAGGCCGCCCTGGGCAGCCGCCCGATCTGCATCGTGGCGCCGCCGGACGCCACGCGCAGGATGGCGTCACTGGAGCCGAGGTTCCCTCCTCCGATGAACGTGGCGTCTCGGCCCGCCGAAGCCCCAGCGGCATCGTGGAGGGGATTTGGGAGCGATCCGACCTGCGCTGCCGACCCGTCCGCTTTGACCCGGACGATGTTCGCGCTGGACGTGTCGCGGGCGTCGAGGCCTCCCATCAGCAGGACCGACCCGTCGGGCAGCGCCGCGGTGGCCGGTAGCTGGATCGGCGCGGGCAGCTTGCCGATCGTGGCTACGCCCACCCGGCGAATCCGCGGCCTGGATGTGGAGGCCGCGGTCCGGGTGGAAGAGGTCTGAGAGCCGCTCTTGGCGCTGCCGGACTGGCATCCACCGACCGCGAGCGCGACGCAGGTGCTCACCATCCCGAGACCGACGATCCTGGTTCCCGGTCCACGCACCGCGCGAACTGAAGCAACGGCCGATGAGAGGAACATGAGCGCGTTCGCCCGGGTGCTCAGAGCTCTCGGAGGTCCTCGATCGAGGGTCGCCGCAGCGCCCGGAGGGTCACCACACCGGCACCCGCGACCGAGGCGCACGCCAGCAGCATGGCAGCCCCCAGGTAGGTCCATGGAATGGACAATACGTCGGGCGGAGGGTCGAAGACCCCGGTCAGCACCTTGATCAGCATGCTGGTGATTCCGGCGGCGATCCCGGTGCCGAGCACCAGCCCGCTCGCGGTCACGAACACTGATTCGCTCCAGACGAATCCACCGAGTTGGCGGGGCCGGGCGCCGAGCGCGGTGGCGATGGCGAACGTGCGGCGGCGCTGCTGGAACCCGAGGCCGAGCGTGAGGCCGGTGGCGGCGGCGGCCAGCACGAGCGCGAACCCGAGCTCCACCTTGGTGAGCCCGGACAGCTCGACGGCGGTCAGGTTCGAGCCCACGACCTTGCGCGAGGTGGCGATGTCTGTGACCTGGGCGCTCGTCCCCACCACTTTGCGCACATTGGCGCCGACCGTGGCCGGCCCCGTGCCGTCGGTCTGCACGAGGAAGGACCCGACGGCATTGCTGCCAGTGGTCTTTGCCACGTAGCCCGCGTTTGCCACCAGGAAGCTGTCCACCGGCGCCGTCGGGAACTCCTTGGCCACGCCGATGTAGTGAAACGGCACGGTCGTGAATTTCTTGGTCCTCCCGTTCTGAAGGCGCAGACGGACCAGGTCTCCCGGATGCAGCTGGAAGTCCTTGACGGTCTCGGCGGAGACGAGCACGCCGTCGGGGTGCTTGGCCAGCCCCCCGATCAACTGCTTGGTGCTGCCCCCCTGGAACCACCCATTCTGGAGCTTGCCAGCGGCTGCGATCGTCGAGGCCCGGACGCCGTAGAGATCCTGCAGGTCGGCTCCCACATAGGCGAACCGGTGCTGGAGCGGCTCCACGCTCTTGACGCCGCCGACGCGCTTGAGCGAAGCGGCCCCGGACGGCCCGAGTGAGCTGCCGGGGGATTCGACGACCGTCACGTCTGCCCCGTTGGACAGCCGCGCGTCGGCCTCGGCCTGCTGGTTGTAGGTCGAGTTGAAGATGGCCGTCGATCCGGCGAACGCGGCGGTCAACGCCACCAGAGCCACGGCTTTGGCCAGAAGCCTGCGCTGACGGCCCATGGTCGACGCGACCGTGGGCGACAGCTCGCCCGCCAGCGGACGCAGGAGGCGTGCCAGCGGCGTGCGGCCGCGGACGAGCACCAGGTCGACGAGGCGGTAGGTGAGCAGCCCGGCGCCGACCCAGGCGAGCAGCGGCGCCAGCAGCGCGTACCAGTTCACAGATACCTGGGGCACCCCCTCGGGGGCCAGCACCAGGTTGTAGCCGTTCTTGGAGGCTTGCCAGTAGACCAGCCCGGAGCCCACCAGGGCCGCGAAGTCCAGGCCGTAGCGGGCCCACCAGGGCGCGCGGTCGGTGCGGCCGACCTGGCGCCGTTGGCCGGCGACGGTGAGCGTGCGGGCGTCGCGCCACGCGGGCAGCGCGATCGACCCGGCCGCGATGGCCAGGCCCGCGACTGCCGCGCCACCGCCCCAGAGCACCGCAGACACCGTCGAGGCGCCGAAGCTGGCGGTGCCGAACGTCGTCGATCCGATCGCCAGAGCCGCGCCGAGACCGGCGGCCACCCCGACTCCGCCCGCCAGTGCCGTCTCGCCGATCGCGACGAGCACCAGCTGACGCGTGGATGCGCCCCGGGTCCGCAGCAGCGCCGCGTCGCGGCGCCGGCGTTCCGCTCCCGCGGAGGCGATCGAGGAGGTGATCAGCCCCGCGAGCACCGCTCCCGGCACCCCGAGGAAGAGGAACAGGAGCACCGAGTACAGGGCGTCCTTGCGGGCTTGGTCGAGTGCCGAGCCCAGGTTGTCTCCCACCAGGCCGCCGCCCGCGAGCTTGGTCTCGAGGTTGCGGGCCTGCCCGGACACCTGTGTGTAGGCCGCGCTGGGGCTACCGGGCAGCGCGCGGTCGAGGCCCACGTGCACCTGGGAGCGCACGAGGTCGGGACGGGCCGCCGCAAGCGGTGCCTCCACGCGCTGAAAGTCGCGCTGGGGCAGCAGGATCACGTTGTCGGGCGGAGCCTGGGCCTGGGCACCCACGGGTGCGCCGACCTTCTGGAACAGGGAGTCGGCGGCCGGCAGGTCAACCACCCCGGCCACGGTCACCCGTGCCGGCGCCATCCCCGCGCGGCCGATCGCTATCGAGTCGCCCGGCTTGGCGCGGAGGTTGGCGGCCGTCTGCTGGGCCAGCAGCACGCCGTTGCCACTTCCCGACAGCGTGCGCACCTCCCCGGGAAACGCCTTCGCGTAGCCGGGTGGCAGGCCGACCACCTTGCCGGGCCCAGTCCGCTGTACGGAGCCGCCGGCGCTGGCGCGCAGGCCGGTGGTGTCGGCCAGGCCTACGGGCAGCGCCCGCTTCACGTGCGGGAACCCCTTGACCGTGGCCAGCGTCTGTGCCGGGTTGCCGGTCGACTGTGTCTGCACCTGCCAGTCCACGGGAACGCGTGTGACTGCCCGAGCGGTCATCTTCGAGTTCGTCGAAGAGAGAAATGCTCCGATCGAGGCGAGTAGCGCCACACCGACCGCGACGCCGAGCGCCGTGGCCAGCAGCCGTCCGCGACGGTGGGCCAGCAGGCCCTTGATCCAGGTCACCGAGACCATGCGTGCTCCTTGGGAAACGTGGCGGGGGAGGTCAGCTTGCCGTCGTGCATCTGCCAGCGCACCGCGAGCCGCTCGGCGACGCCGAGGTCGTGGGTTGACACCACGAGCGCGGCACCGCTGTGGTCGGCGGCGGCCAGCAACACATCGACAACTGCCATGCCGTTGCGGTGATCGAGCTGGCCGGTCGGCTCGTCGGCGAGGATCAGCTGCGGCCGGCCGGCGAGTGCTCGGGCGACGGCCGCGCGCTGGGCCTGGCCGCCCGAGATCTCCTCGGGCAGCTTGGCGGCCAGGTCGCCGAGCTCGAGGCGGTCGAGCGCCTCACGGGCCAGCTGGTGGGCCTCGGCGTCGGTGGTGCCGCCCAGGATGAGCGGCAGGGCCACGTTCTCCTCGATCGTCAGCGGTGGCAGCAGGCTTGGCCCCTGGAACACCGTGGCCACCGGCCCGGGGCGCAGCCGCTGGGCCCCGCCGATGGCCGGCCACTCGATCGTGCCGGCGCTTGGCTCGTCGAGACCCGCCATCAGATGCAGCAGCGTCGACTTGCCCGAGCCCGACGGCCCGGTCAGCGCGATCTGGGCGCCGGGGGCGATGACGCAGTCGGTCGGCTGCAGCGCGACGGTGGCCGCGGAGCCGCTGCCGTAGGCGCGAGCCACCCCGCTGCAGCGCACGAGGGAGGCATCGTCGCCGCTCATGCCACCACCCGGCCGTCGCGCAGCTCGACCTGACGGTCGGCCACCCGCGCCACGGATGGATCGTGGGTGACCACGAGTACCGCCGCGCCGTCGCGTGCCCGCTCACGCAGCAGATCGAGCAGCCGGGCGGCGGTGGTGTCGTCGAGCTCGCCGGTCGGCTCGTCGGCCAGGATCACATCGGGGTTGTTTGCCAGCGCGACTGCCAGGCCCGCGCGGGCCAGCTCACCGCCCGACAGGGTGGCCGGCCGGGCGTCGGCGCGCGCGGCGATCGCGCAGCGCTCCAGCACCTCGGCTCGCCAGGCGCGGTCGGTGGCCCCGTCGCCGAGCTCCTGGGCCACCGCCACGTTGTCTCTGACCGACAGATGTCCCACGAGGTTGGCCTGCTGGAAGAGCATCCCCACCCGCCGTGCGCGGACCCTGGCCCGTTCCTCTTCGGGGCGCCTAGAGAGGCGTTCGCCGTCGACCTCGACCATGCCGCCGTCGGGCTCATCGAGTCCGGCGAGGCAGGCCAGCAGCGTGGACTTCCCCGATCCCGATGGGCCGGTGACGGCGATGACCTCGCCTCGCTGCGCTTCGAGCGACACACCCTGCAGGGCCAGCGTCTCCTCGTCGCCGGAATGAAAGAACCGATACAGGCTGGTGGCCCGCAGCGCGGCGGTCATCCGGTGTAGCGCAGGGAGTCGGTGACGATCTTCCACGGGTCGACGTTGTCGGCCCCCTTCGCGCCCTCGAGCGTGAGCACGACGTCCTTGCCCTTGTGGAAGAACACGTAGCGCTCCACCGCGCGCGTCGATGACTTGCCCGTCACGGGACCCGGCGCGCCGGAGGCCAGGTAGGTGATCCGCACCGCGGGGCCGGCGGTACGAGCGACGGAGCTGACCTTGGCGTTTGAGAACCCCTTGACGCTGCGTGACAGCCGCGGGAGCTCGGTGCGCTTGGCTTCGCCGGGGGTAAGCGCCGCCTTCGCGGGTTGCGTCTGCATCGTGACGCTGTTGAGCTTGTCGGTGAAGACGGTCGCCGCGCCGCTGCTCTTGCGGGCCCAGCCCTCGGGCACCTTGACCGAGTATCCGCCGCCCGGGGGTGAGTAGGCGACGAAGGCCTGGCTGTCGGGGATGTCGCCGGCGGGGCTGACCTCGGCCTTGTTCGGGTTGACGGGCTTTGAAGCGCTGCCCGATCCGGACGAGGAGCCGCCGCAGCCGGCCGCGCCGATGCCGGCGAGCACGGCGACACCGATTGCCAGGGTCTTGCGCGATCGCACGAGGCCTCCTATGGGGAGATGGTTGGACATCACGGCGCCGAAGCTAGGAGGCTCGGTTGGGCGCCCGGTCGGCGCCGGGTCAGCGCCAGGTAAGAATGGCTCGGGTCAGGTGGCGGGCTAGCCCCCGGCGACGTCGCGTCGCTCGAAGACCACCCACGCAGCGGCGATTGCCGGCACGCCGTACAACGCGCAGACCCAGGCGGCACGGATGATCGGCGCCCAATCGGTGGGCGTGCGGAGGAAGCCCTGCCATGCGTTGAACTGGGTGCTGAGCAGGTAGGGGCGCACGACCTCGAGGCCGGGCAGGATCCCGACGAGCTGCAGCAGGAGCGAGACCATCAACGTTCCGACCACGGCGGCGGCGCTGTTTCGAAAGACCGTGGACAGCAGCATCCCGATGGCGGCGATCGCCGTGATCGGAAGCAGGTACACGCCGAGGCTCGCGAACACGAGCCCGAGGCCCCTCCCTGCCGAGACCTGGGTGCCGGACAGGCTCGTGATCGGGTGAAAGCCCGACGCGAGGATGCCCGCTCCAAGGGCGACGAGGCCGGTCAGCAGGATGGCCGCGACGGCATAGGTCAGGGTGGCCAGCGCCTTGGCGGCGAAGATCTGGGCGCGCTGCACCGATCGCGTGAGGATCGTCTTGAGCGTGCCGTTGTTGTCCTCCGCGGCCACGATGTCTCCGGCCACCAGGGCGGTGATCAGCGGAAACATCCAGATCGATCCGAACAGGAGCAGCACGAGCGGAACGGCGAGGCCCGTGTCGTGGAGGTAGCGCCCGAAGGCCACGTCCTCGGGGCCGCTGCCGTTCTGGAGCACGAGCGCCACCACGAAGATCACCGGGACGATCGCGGCCGCGCCGAGGCCGAGGTAGGTGCGCTTCTGCGAGCGAAGCTTGCGCAGCTCCCAGCGGTAGACCGTAAAGAGCCCCGGTCTCACGCTGAGGTTTCCCCGATGGCCGCGGGCTCTGACTGCGAAGCCCGACCGGGCCCCTCGGTGAGCCGGAAGAAGAGGTCCTCGAGCGTGGCCAGCTGCGGGCTCAGCTCGCGTACCAGCACCGACGCCTCCACGAGGGCTTGAGACAGCTCGGCGATGGAGTCGTCGTGCTCGGCATGGATGGTCAGCCAACCGGGGCTCTCCGCGGCCACGTCGATCCCGGGCTGGGCGTCGCAGATTTTGCGCGCGCGCCCATCGTCGGTGGTGCGCAGCCGGTACCGGAGCCCGGCCGTGGCCCTCAGGTCTTCGAGCGACCCCTCGTAGGCCACCCGGCCCGTCTGGACGATCGCCACGCGGTTGCACAGCTCCTCCACCTCGGCCAGGAGGTGGCTGGACAGGAGCACCGTCATGCCCTCGGAGGCCAGGTTCCTGACCAGCCGGCGCATGTCGCGCATCCCGCCGGGATCGAGACCGGTGGCTGGCTCGTCGAGGAGCAGCAGGCGCGGTGCGCGCAGCAGCGAGGCGGCGATTCCGAGGCGCTGGCGCATGCCGTGGGAGTAGCCGCCTACGCGGTCCTTGCCGCGCGCGCCCAGCTCCACGATCTCCAGCACCTCGTCGACGCGCGAGGGGGCGTCGCCGCCGTCGAGGGCGGCGAGCAGCTCGAGGTTCACGCGGCCGGGCAGGTAGGGGTAGAACTGCGGGCCCTCTACGAAGCCGGCAACGCCCTCGAGCGCCTCTATCCCGAGCTGCGGGTCACGGCCAAAGATCCGAACCGACCCTTCGGTCGGCCGGATCAATCCGAGCATCATCCGCAGCGAGGTGGTCTTTCCCGCCCCGTTCGGGCCCAGGTAGCCGAACACGTCGCCGGTCTCGACGGTCAGGTCGACGTGGTCGACTGCCGTGAGGTCGCCGTAGCGCTTGACCAGCCCGCGCAGCTCGATGGGCGGCGCGGCGCCCTCGGCGCTCAAAGGCCGCCGGCTGCCGCCGCGGCGGTGGAGGGCGCCACCGATCCCACCACGGTGTAGGCGACCGCGCCCTTGCGGAAGCGGATCACCGTCCCCAGCGCAGTCCGCAGCTCCTGCGCGGGCATCCCGTCGACGGTGACCTTCGGGAGGCTGGGCTGACCCTCCTTGTGGGCAGAGGAACCGGCGGCGCCGCTCCCGCGAGATTGGAGCACAGCGATCGCACCGACCCCACGGCCGTAGGTCACAAGCGCGGCGGCGTGGCCACTTCCGCCCACCAGCCGCACTGCACTACGCCGGAGCCCGGCCAGGCGGTCGGGTGCCGCGACGGAGAAGCCAACCGCCTGGCTCACAGACGACACGCCCGTGACCTCGGGGCTTCGCTTCGAATCGCGTCTCGGGCGCTTGCTGGTGCTGCGGGTGCCGGTGTCCATGACCTTGGCGCCCTTCGGCGTGGCGATGGAGAACACCGAGTCGGCGACGGGCCCGTAGGTGATGTGTGTGGCCTCCAGCTCGAGCACGGGACTCGAGCTCCCGCGGGCGTCGACCGATCCCTTCAGCGGCACCCCGGTTGAGGCGTCCCAGGTGACCGAGACCGCCCCGAGCAGGCCGGCGCTCGACTTCGGTGTCGCCCGGACCGAATAGCTCGGCCGTCCGGCCGTATTGCCCGGCTGCGGGGCCGAGAGGCCGGCGTAGGCGGACAGGCGCCTGAGCGCCGCGTCGATCCGCGCGATGCCGGGCGGCGCGTGCGCGGCCTCCTTGTGGGGGCGGTCGGGCGGCAGCGTGGCCCGGTAGATCGTGTTCGAGCTCGGGTCGTACAGCTCGGCACGGCGGCCGTCGATGACCGCCTGGGCATCGCCGCCGGAACCATCGGCTGACTGCAGCTCGAGCCGCATCCGGCCGTCGGAAGCCACCCACAGCCGGCCGTCGGCACCGCTCAGGAGGGGCCCTCCGGCTCCTAGACCCGAGCTGTCGACCAGGTGATTGGTGAAATGGACCCTGGCGCTCACACCGGCCACCTTCTTGGCGGTGAGCGCGTCGTGCACGGCCCGGTCGAGGTGCTTGGGCGGCGGGGTGGAGCCGCCCGAGGCGGCGGCGATGGCTATCGCGCCTCCAGCCGTCACGGCGACCGCGGAGCCCGCAACCACTCCGATGAGGTGCCGCGTGGGTACTTGACGGATCGACTTCACGGAATCCTCCTCGAGCTGGGCTCCTGACATTAGGCCGTACGGATGAGAGTGGCGTTAAGGCGCACGTCCGATACTCCCTACAGACGATGGCTCTACCGAACCTGCTGGTGGTCGAGGACGACGACGCAATCGCGGCGGGGCTCGTGCGCGTGCTCGACAGCCAGGGCTATGCCGTTGAGCGGCTGGCGCTTGGCCGACCCGCGCTGCGCCGCGTCGCGGCCGGAGACCTTGCGCTCGTGATCCTCGATCTGGGTCTGCCCGACATCGACGGCATCGAGCTGTGCCGGGAGCTGCGGGCCGCTCGTTCGGAACTGGCGATCCTGATCCTGTCGGCACGCGACCAGGAGCTCGACGTGGTGTCGGGGCTAGATGCGGGCGCCGACGACTATCTGGTCAAGCCGTTCCGCCTCTCCGAGATGCTGGCCCGGGTGCGGGCGCACGTCCGGCGAGCAGAGCACCCCGACGCAGCCGAGCGCGAGGAGCCTCTGCGCAGCGGCGGCGTGGTGGTCGACCGCGCGTCGCGTCGCGCGTGGTCGGGCGCCGAGGAGATCGCGCTGAGGCCCAAGGAGTTCGATCTGCTGGCACTGCTGGTGGCCGAGAGCGGCCGGGTCGTGACTCGCGAGCGGTTGATGCGGGAAGTGTGGGACACCGACTGGCTCGGCTCGACCAAGACGCTCGACACCCACGTGCTCGCGCTACGTCACAAGCTGGGCGCGGAGTCGATCGCGACCCTCCGCGGTGTCGGCTACCGATTCGAGGAACGGTGAGGCGGAGGCTCGTCCTGGCCATCGCGGGAGTGGCCACGGCATCGGTCGTGCTGTTTGCGATCCCCCTCGCGATCGCCATCCAGCGCAATCAGCGCGACGCGGAGCTGCTGCGGCTGCAGCGCGACACGGCGGCGGCTACACGCCTGATCGACCTGGGTGCGGGAAGCCGCGACCCGGTCGAGTTGCCCCCCAACCGCGATCGGCTGGCCGTCTATGACCGCGGCGGACGCCGGGTCGCCGGACCGGGGGCCGCTACAGCGGACGCCCTTGTGCGCACCGCGCTGGGCGACGCCAGGGCTGCCAGTCGCTCCGAAGACGGCCAGCTCACGGTGGCGGTGCCGCTGCTGAGCGGCGAGCGCCTGACCGGAGCCGTCCGGGCCCAGCGCAGCGACGCCGCCGTCGCCGGAGACGTGCGGAGGGCCTGGCTTGGCCTGCTGGCTGTGGGGGTCGCCGTCGTGGCCGCCGCCTCGGGCGCCGCGATCCTCGTAGCGCGGCGCTTGGCCGCGCCCTTTCAGCGGCTGGCAACGGCGGCCCATCGACTGGGACAGGGGGACTTCTCGGCTCGCGCGCCGCGGGCGCGGATCGTTGAGCTCGACGAGATCGCCGAGGCGCTCGACGTCACGGCGCGCCGGTTGGACGACCTCGTCTCACGGGAGCGCGCCTTCAGCGCCGACGCGTCCCACCAGCTGCGCACGCCCCTGGCGGCGCTGCGCCTCGAGCTCGAGGCTTTGCAGCTGCGCCGGCCAGGCGAGGATGCCGAGATCGCGGCCTCGATCGCCCAGGTCGATCGACTACAGGCAACGATCGGCACGCTGCTGGCCGCAGCGCGCGACGTTGCGGTAGCCGGACGCGAGGCCGACCTGGGGGCCCTGGCCGACGAGGCGCAGCGACGCTGGCAGGCGCTGCTCGTGGAGGAACACCGCCCACTACGGGTGGCCGTGGGTGCGCCGACGCCGCGGGTATCCGGCTCGCCGGAGGTGATCGAGCAGATCCTCGATGTGTTGATCGACAACGCCCGTCGTCACGGCTCCGGCGCCGTGACGATCGCCGCGGCGGCGCCGTCGCCCGCCTGGGCTAGCGTGACGGTGCGCGACGAGGGGGACGGTTTGGTCGATCGCGAGCTCGAACCGCTATTCACCCGCCGCGACGGCGGCCGCCAGGACGGACACGGCATAGGACTGGCGCTGGCACGGTCTCTGGCCACCGCGGAGGGCGGCCGCCTGACCGCGACCGTGGGGCCGCGGGGAAGCGCGTTCACGCTCACGCTCCCCACCCCGGAATCAGGAACGATGTGTGACGATGCCGACGCCCCGGGGCCTGACCTATCTGAGAGCGCTCGGTCTTTCCGAGGTTGATCTCGCGCGCGCCACCGCCGCGGCCGACGACCGGGCGGAGCGCGTGGCCCAGCTGGCCGCCACCGCAGGCCGGCTTGAGCGGCTGATCGACCGCGACCTCGTAGCGGTGTGGCTGCGGACATCGATCCCCGCGCTGCGCTGGGCGACCCCACTCGACCTGATCGGAAGCGGCGACCACCATCTGGTGGCGGGAGTGGTGGCCGACCTGGAGGAGGAAGCGGCTGGGCGCTAGGGGGTATGCGGCATGCCCGGCTAGTCGCGCTCCCGTTCGCGCCGCACACGTTCCCCGGCGTTGTCGAGCTTGCGCTGCAGCTCGGCCTCGCGGACCGGGTCGTAGGGGCGTCTACCGCCGTAGACCCGCTGACGCTGGCTCTCCACCCGCCGCCTGGCGTCCGCCAGCTCGTGCTCGAGCTCCTCGATTCGGCGTTCGTGGGCGTTCAAGTGTCCTACGGTATGCCCCGCAAGGCGTGAGCGCTTGCGGTTAGCCAATCTGGGGCCGGGTAGGGCCCTGAGAGGTCTCGAACTAAGGAGTCGCACCCAAATGGGAATGATGGACAAGATCACCGGCCGCGCGAAGAAGGCCGCCGGAGACGTCACCGACGACGCATCGCTGCGTCAGCAGGGCCGTAAGGAAGAGCAGAAGGGCGACGCCAAGGAGAACGCGGCGCGCCAGCAGGAGAAGGCCGACGCCGAATCCGAGCGCGCGGCCAAGCTCGAGCGCGAGACCTGAGGCGCGCCGGCCGCTGATCGGGCAACCTTGCCCGATCAGTCCGCGGCACCACTACTGATTGGGCAGGGATGCCCGATCAGTCCGCGGCACCACTACTGATTGGGCAGGGATGCCCGATCAGTCCGCGGCATCCAGTGCGTCGGGCTTGTGCGCCGCCTGCTTTCCCGACTTCTCCGACTCGACCACGTAGCGGGGGTCGTCCTTTGACCCCTTGACCTTGGTGCCCTTCTGGCCGTCGTTGCCCACCCGCTTCTCGCTGGTGACCTTCTGCTCGACGGTGCCCGAGGTCGTGCCCTGCGGGGTCTCCCACTCGACCTTGTCGCCCTTCTTGAAGGTCTTTGCCATCGGGTGGCTCTGCCCAGGACGCTTGCGGCGTAACCGCGGCTCAACCCCCGTACGCCGCCCGGTCCACCTTCTTGTGGTAGCGCTCGCCCGCCTTGCCTCCGAGGATCGCGGCCAGGATCGTGATCACGATCACCGCTGCCAGGGCGATCAGGCCGCCGGTGGCAAAGGACCCCTCGTGGACCGGCACCCGCGGCTGCACGTCG
This sequence comes from Solirubrobacterales bacterium, assembly GCA_038237685.1. Classification (GTDB taxonomy): domain Bacteria; phylum Actinomycetota; class Thermoleophilia; order Solirubrobacterales; family Thermoleophilaceae; genus JAAYBF01. Next base: position 33,699 of record JBBRYL010000023.1, read on the forward strand.
AGCTTCTGCAGCACGTTGTACTGGCTGCCGAAGAGCGCTCCGGCCGCGCCGAGCACGAGCGTGATCACCAGCCCCACCAGCCACACGCCGAGGCCCTGGCGGCCGCCGTCGAAGCGCGAGAGTCGGCCCGCGTTGTACCCACCGACGTAGTAGGCGATCGCCAGGACGAGCAGGAGCACTACCGCTCCGATGATGGAGATGGTGCCGGCATTGGACTGAGCCGTCGAGTCAGAGACCTTCGTCAGGCCGATCGCTGCCCCGGCACCGCTGATGATGGCTGTGAGGATCGCGGCGATGCCGCCCGCGACGAGCCATCCCAGCAGCGCCGCACCGAGGTTGAAGCCGCCGAACTGGTCCCGCTGGCTCGCTCGCGCGGCGGCCATGGTGCCCTGCCCGACGCCGCCCGAGCGGTTGTCGTCGCGGTCGGTGTCCGATTGGCTCCCACGCCGAGGGCCGTCGCCGCCGCCCCCGTCGTAATGGCGGTGAAGACGCGACTCGAGCTCCGGGGAGAGGTGCTCGCCCTCGGCCACCTCGGGCGCAGCGTCGATCCGGTCCTTTGTGATGGAGAGCTTCAGGTCCTCCCCGCTCGAGTCCACATCGGTCAGGGGGAAGAACCGCCGCTTGGCGATCCTCCCCGCCTTGACCACGCCCCACTTGGGACGGTCGCTTTGATCGTCGAGGTAGACCTCTCTGACCTTGCCGATCTTGTTGCCGTCGCGGTCGAGCACCATCCGGCCCTCGAAGCTGTCAGCATGATCTCTGGTCATAGGTCTACCTCCCGTCGTCGTTGGAGCTAGGCTCGGTATGAGCCGCCGGAGGGACGGTCCGAGCCGCCACCGCCTTCTCCGACCTCACGCTGGGCGCGGTCCTTGCCGCGCTCGGCCTGCTCCTGGCCGCGCTCCTTGCCCTTATCGATGTCGCGCTTGACCTGGTCCTGCTGCTCCTTGCCCTTGCGGTAGGCGTCGCCGAGCATCTGACCGGCGACTTCGCGCCCACCGAGGCCGAACGCGAGTGCTGAGGCGAGTGCGACGGTGAACAGCAGCGCCGTGTAGGTGATCTGGACGATCTCCGGAGCGATCTTCAGCTGGTTGAGGATCATGAAGACCGCGATCAGCATCACCAGCGACGGCACTGCGGTTGCGACGACCTTGCCCGTGGGCGTGTCGCCGAGCAGCTTGGCGACGCCACCGGCGACCGCACCGGCAACTGCTGCAGCCACCACGAAGATGGCAATTGCTGCGATCACGTTCGGCAGGTAGGCGAGCACCTGGTTCATGAACGCGGTGACCGCGGGGATCTTCAGCGCGCCGATCGCTGCGGTGAGGACGAACACGAAGATGATGTAGAAAGCCACCTTGCCGATGCCCGCCGATGGGCTCGCGTCTGGCATCACCCGGTCCACGTACTGCTTGGCATCGGACTCGTGCAGCGCCTTGTCGAGACCGAGCTTCTGCAGCGCCTTGCGGACGATGCCCCCAACGAGCTTGGCGATGAAGTAGCCGATGACCAGGATCACCAAGAAGGCGATCAGGTTCGGTATGAAGGCAAAGAATGCATCGAATCCCGTCTGCAGGGAGTCCGAGATCTTGATTGCCGCTAGCGGCATGCGAGGGGTCCTTTCGTAAGAGTTCCCGGCCACCTGAACGGCGATCCGGCGGTGGTAGGACCGACGCGGGTCGCGGGAAGTTACAAACCCGCTCTCGGGCGAGGCGCGACCGGGTGCGGCGGTGTAACCCAGACGCCGGAAACCCGGTCCTAGTCCTCTCGACCAAGGAGGTAGTGATGCCGAATGCCCATGTGGTGCCCGACGGCGAGAAGTGGACCGTCAAGGAGGAGGGTGGCGCCGTGATCTCGTCGCACGACAGCCAGGCTGATGCCGAGCAGGCAGGCAAGGATTGGGCTTCGAGCAACGGCGGCGGTGAGGTGCGGGTACACCGCGACGAGGGCGAGTTCTCTCGCATTCGCAAGAGCGACTCGGTCTAGGGCTGCGGCGGGCTGGCCCCCGCCGTCCTAGCCGGTCAACCACACAGAGGAGAGACGACATGGAGATTCCCAAGCAGAAGGTGCTGGAGCTGCTGCGTAGCCGCGGCGACGATGAAAAGGCGGATCAGGCGGACCAGGAGCTGCCGGACAACGTGGACCCCGAGCGGGATTCCGGACTGCTGTCGAAGCTCGGGATCGAGCCCGCGGAGCTGCTCGGCAAGCTCGGCGGCGGCAAGATCCCCGGCCTCTAGACCGGTCGCGACGAGGAGACGGCGTAACTTTCGCGCCCGACGGCCGGTCCAAGGACCAGGTGACCTCTGTCTGCGCTAGCCCCCGCCCCCCGCAGGCGGTAGAGTCGCGGCCCTGCGTGGCGACCGATCTAGAGTCAGTCGAGCGAACCCTTGGCGGAGACACCGCAGCCTTCGGTGAGCTGGTCGAGCGCCACCAGGAGGTGGTGCGCCGCGTGGCGGCGCGCGTGATCGGCGTCGAAGAGGCCGATGACGTCGCCCAAGAGGCGTTCCTGCGCGCATTCCACCGGCTCGATCGGTTTCGCGGGGACAGCCCGTTTCGCGCCTGGCTGCTGCAGATCACCTATAACACCGCGATCGACGCCGCCAACCGCCGGCCGCCGGAGCCCCGACCGGCAGCGCAGCTGGAGGATGACCGGCTCGCGTCGTCGGAGCGCGAGCCGGCGATGCAGCTCGAAGGGCGCGAGCGGCGCGAGCGGCTCGAGGGAAAGCTCAAGCTGCTTCGACCCGAGCACCGCGCGGTGCTGGTGCTGCGCGATCTCGAGGGCCTGCCCTATGAGGACATCGCCGAGGCCACCAGCACCCCGCTCGGGAGCGTCAAGGGCCGCCTGCACCGTGCCCGAGGCGAGTTGATCGACCTCCTTCGCCACAACACCTACGACTGGGATCTTCCTCGATGAGCTCGCCCGGCGGCTCTGGCGAGCAGGTTTCACCCGCCGAGCGTCGTCTGATCGAGCACCTGGAGATCGTGCGCGCCTCTCCGCCCAGCGGCGGTCAGTCACTGACGCGCCGTGTCGTTCGTTCCGCCCGCCGCCACCGAGCGCTGCGTGAGCCACTCCGGCTGATCGGCACGATTGCAGCCGCGGTCATCGAAGGAGTCGGTGGCCTGCTCGGCATTCGGCGGACGGGTCGCCGATGATCGGGCCGGCAACGCTGCTCGGGCGCGCGGCCGAGTCGCTCGGAGGCTTTCTCCCGCGTCTCGGGGGCGCCCTTGTCCTGCTGGTCGTGGGGACCGTGCTCGCGCGCATCGTGGGCCGGCTGATGGAACGCGCGCTGCACCGCGTCGGCACCGACGACCTCTCCGAGCGCTTCGGCGTGGCCGACGTGCTGGAGAAGGCAAAGCTTGGTCGCTCTCTCAGCCGTCTGATCGGACGGGCGCTACGGCTCGGCCTGACGGCGGTAGTGGTGTTCGCCGCTCTCTCCCTGCTGGGCCTGCAGTTCCTGAGCGACTCCTTGAACGCCGCCGTGCTGCTCCTGCCAAACCTCGCGGTGGCAGGCGTGCTGGTCCTGGCAGGCGTCGTGCTCGGCGGACTGGCCCGCGAGCGCGCCGACAGGCTCACACGCGAGATGGACCTGCCGCTGCCGGTGGGCGCTGTTGCGCAGGCGACGGTCGTCGGGGTGTTCGCGATCACCGCCGCCGCTCAGATCGCCGTGTCGACGGCGATCCTGATGGGGGTCGTGGGGATCGCGCTCGCCGGCGTGGCTGCCACGATCGCGCTGAGCTTCGGGCTCGGCGGAAGCGCGATCGCCCGCGAACTCACCGCAGGCCGCTATCTGCGCAACGGCCTTGAGCCGGGACAGGACATCGGCTTCGGCGACGTCCGCGGCCGCGTGGTCTCGGTCGACACCGCCACCACGACCCTGCGCGGGCCGGGTGGCGAGACCATCCACGTGCCAAACGCGCTGCTTCTGGGCTCGGTGGTCACCGTATACGGCCAGCCCGAGGATCTGTAACAAGCGGATGCGTGAACCAGTCCTAGCTGGGTAGGCCGCAACGATTCGGCCATGCGGAGTGCCGGATCGAAGCAGTTTACGACCTCGACAGCTAGGACACCAGTGGAACAGAGCAACGACTCGAGAGACCAGCCGATAGGCGATCTCGTCAAGCAACTCTCCGAACAGACGGCCACTCTGGTTCGCAAGGAGATGCAGCTCGCACAGGTCGAGTTGCAGGAGAAGGGCAAGCGCGCCGGCCTTGGCGCGGGAC
>JBBRYL010000024.1:0-36161 GCA_038237685.1 Solirubrobacterales bacterium
ACATCGGGAATCGCCATTCGCACGCAGCCGTGCGAGGCCGCGTGACCAAGCGATGCGACCTCATCGGTGCCGTGGATGCCGGCGCCGTCGAAGATGCCCATCCAGCGCGCCTTGATCGGATTGTCGGGTGAGCCGGCCGGGACGGTCGTGCCGGCCAGGCTGCCTGCCCACGCGCTGTTGGGCACGTTCCACGGCACGTTCACGCCCTTGTTCTGGATGTGGTAGAGCCCGGCGGGCGTCTCGAGGCCCTGCTGGCCGACTGCAACGGTGTAGGCCTTGGTGAGCTTGAGGTTCTTGTAGAGCTTCAGCTGGAAGCTGGCGCGGTTGAGCACCAGCACCGCCGGATACTTCTTGGCGAGCTGATCCTTTGTGACCTTCGGCTTGGTCTTCACAGTCGGCGCCGCGACCGTCCGGTGGTCGGGGTCGGTGATGGCGGTGTTGACCGCGGAGGTCAGCCTGGCGGTGTCGACCGACACGCCATCGCGCGAATCGACCTGGGCAAAGGACGGGAAAGAGATCGACGCGTCCTTGGCGGGCTGGTTCAGGTTCTTGGCCACTCGCTTGACCAGCCTCGCGGCGGCCGGCTTGGAGTAGCTGACCTCGACCGGCACCTTGGTGCGCAAGCTGTGGCCGGACACCTCGCGGGACACCCGCGTGATGATCGAGCCGTCGCGGCTGGCTCCTACGGCCTCGGCGACCATGCCGCCGATGTCGGCCTTCACACCCGCGTCCTTGGCCGACAGCGTGTAGCGCTTGTCGGCGTGGGTCACGACGACGGGCTTCTCGAGCGGTGACGCGACCTGGCCCTGGAGCTTCGCGCGAGCCTGGTCGGCGGTCAGACCTCCAACGGGAACGCCGGCGACCGTCACACCGTTGGCGATCGTGTTCTCGTTCGACGAGTCGTAGGCATACGCAGCCACCGCCCCGCCGACGAGCACTATGAGCAGGGTCGCGATGAAGATGAAAGATTTGTTTCTCATGGGGCGGATGCCCCGCGATGAGCAGGACTTTCACGCATACTAGAGACGCGTTCGCCGCTTTCCCAGCGCCGGATGCCCATTGCAACCGCCGTTGCGCATTTCTGGCCGTTCCTGGCGCAATGAACGCCTATTGCGGCACGAAACCTCTATTCGGCAGGAGCTTGGCGCGCCAGCAGTGACTCGATCGCACCGATCACGCTGACCCGGTCGCGGTGCGTCGTCTCGTACTCACGCAGAGCTTCGAGGTCGGTGCGCTCCAGCGACGGCAGCAGCGACAGCACCTCACCGTCGTCGAGGTCGTCGTAGTGGTCCACGGGCGGTGCCGGCAGCCCAGGCGCCGTGCCCTCCCGGGCGACCGTGCCCGACTCCAGCAGCCGGCTGATGTCGCGCAGCTGCTCGCGGCTGAGCCCTTCGACGTCGCGCACGCGGGAGTTGCGCACGCTTGGGCTCCAGCGCAGGAACTCCTCGACCTCCCTCTCGTAGCGGTATGGCTCGGCATCGGATCGCAGCAGCGGGTGCAGGCGCATGTGTTCGCCGAGGGCCAGCACGGCCTCCCGGCTGGTGTAGCCGTAGCTGAAGCCCGCGGCCTTGAGCCGGCGGTTGTCCACGCCACGGCCGAAGCGGAGCTGGGCCAGCATCTCGGGCGCGATCACGACCCCGAGGCGCTTCGCGACCGCAGCCGCTAGGCCGGTACCCCACGGCGGGATCAGCGGCGCGTAGGGCTTGCCGAGCAGGCCGGCAACCTCCGACAGCGCGAGCACGCCGTCGGCGGCCACGTTGAAGATGCCCGGGTGGTCGGCGAGCACAACGTGCTCGAGCGCGTGGACCACGTCGTCCTCGTGAACGAACTGGTAGCGCGGGTCGAAGCCCAGAATCATCGGGATGGCCGGCAGCGAGAAGAGATCGATGTGCGACGTCGGCACGTCGGGACCCAGCACGTTGGCGAAGCGCAGGATCGTGACGTCCTTGTCTGGGTTGCGGTCGGCGAACTCCGTTACCGACGCCTCGGCTTCGAGCACGTCGCGCTCGATCGCCGTCTTGGGCGGGTGGGGTCGGCCCATCGTCTCGTCGAAGAACGCCGGGTCGTCCTGATTGGCGCCGTAGAAGTGCGTCGAGGACTTGAAGACGAACTTGCGCACCCCCGTGCCGCCGCAGGCCGCGAGCATGTTCATCGTGCCGATCACGTTGTTCTCGTGGGCCAGCCGCGCAGAGGTGAACACCGAATCGACCACCAGCCGGGTGTCGACGACGGTGTCGATCTCGGCGGCCTCGACAACACGCCGCAGCAGGGCGTGCTGGCTGCCGACCTTCACGTACTCGGTGCGTTCGAGCTCGACACTCGGCTCCTCGTTGTCGACTCCGACGACCGTCTCGACCTCGGGGTCGGCCTCGAACGCCTGGGCCAGCCTGCCGCCCCAGTAGGTCGACAGCCCGGTGATGAGTATGCGCTTGGACCGCACCGTCAGCCGAACCAGACCGACTCGCGCTTGGCGAGCATGTCGAAGAGGTTCTCCTGAATCCTCGCGCGGATCTCGTGCGCCACGGTCTGCACGAGGGCCCCGTCGGCCTCCATGCCCTCCTCCTCGAAGTGGATGGGCTCGAGGAAGCGGACCTTGAACTTGGCCGGCAGGTACCCAAGCATCCCCAGCGGGCCGAGCTGCGGAAAGGTCGGGGTGATCGGGAAGTAGAGGAGGCCGGTGAGCTTCTTCAGCAGGTTGACCTGGGCGAACACCGGCGCGGCCTCCTCGGCCCCCACCACGCACACGGGCACGATCGGCGCTCGGGCGCGCATCGCGGCCTCGACGAAGCCGCCGCGGCCGAAGCGACGCAGGCGGTAGCGATCCTTGTAGAGCTTCTCGGTGCCCTTCCGGCCCTCGGGGAAGACCAGCACGAGCTGCTGCTCGTCATAGAGCAGGCGGTGCACGTTGGCCGGGTGGGCCGCGACGGCCCCGATCTTGGGTAGCAGCATCGAGAACCCGGGGTAGCCCTTGAAGAAGTGCTCGACCGTGATGTTCAGAGGCCGCGGATGGGGATGCTCCTCCCGGATCGCCTTGCCGATCATGGTGGCGTCGGGCGGCAGCGCGCCCGCGTGGTTTGACACAAGCAGTGCACCGCCGCTCGATGGGATGTTCTCGATCCCCTCGATCTCGGCACGGAACCAGTAGCGGTAGAAGAAGTCGACGAGGGTCTTGTCGAGCACGCCCTCGATGCGCTCGGAACGGCCCCAGTCGGTCAGGGTCCGGTCGGGCTCGACGCCGGGCAGATGGCGGCGGAGGTCCTCCTGGACCACGGGAAGTCGCGCGCTCGACCCGCCCCCGGGCTGCGGTCGCTTGCGCGGACTCAGTGGGGTTCGCGCGTTCTGGGCCATGCGCGATCGATTCTGCCAGGCTCGCCCGGCCGGGGGCTCAGGGCTCGGCAAGCGCCTGATTGATCCCGGCCTCGAGATCGGCCCAGGCCGGAGCCGCGACCACCCCGCCCTCGCTGACGATCTGCTCGTTCCAGGGGTGCAGGATCGTCGCGCCCAGGATCCCGTGCTCGCACGCGCCGCGCAGGTTGACCGGGCTGTCGTCTACCAGCACGTCGACGTCGAGCTCGACGCAGCGGGTGATCTTGTCGAAGCTGCAGTGCAGGTCGTCGTAGCGAAAGCCGGACTCCGAGAGCCAGCGCTCGGTGGCCGGGGCGCAGGCCTCGCGGCGATGGCTGGTCACGTGGATCCAGTGGCCAGCCGCGTGCCAGCGGTTCACGGCTGCCACCGCACCCTCGTACGGGGCCGAGCCGGCGATGTTCTCGTCGGAATGGCTCTGCCTGATGCACTCGACCAGTTGGTCCTTGTCGAGCGCGGTGATGCCCCAGTCGGCCTGGTCGGCATACGGGATCGCCACCCCGAACTCGTCCATGGCGATCTGCTCCAGCAGATCCCAGTAGTGGTGCAGGGTCGAGTCGATGTCAAGCGCTATCCGGGCCACTCCGGGTACGGTACGCATCGATGGCCAGACGGGTGATCCCCACACTCCCGGCCGCCGCGCGCAAGGCTGGCGACGACTACGGGGTCAGCGACTCCCCCAACTGGCGCGACACCGACTGGCCCGCCCACCAGGTGTCGATGAACGTCGGCGGCGTGCGGATCAACGTCATGGACATCGGCGAACAGTCAGACGTCGACGCCCACCCGATCGTGTTCATCCACGGCCTCGGCGGCCAGTGGCAGAACTGGCTGGAGAACATCACCCGGTTCGCGGGAACCCGGAGGGTGGTGGCGCCCGACCTCCCCGGCTTCGGCGCCTCCGAGATGCCCGAGGAGAAGATCACGATCGGCTACTACGCCCGCGTGGTGGCGGAGGTCATCGACCGCCTCGAGGCGGGGCCTTGTGTGCTGGTCGGCAACTCCATGGGCGGCTACATTGCCGCTGAGCTGGCCATCCAGCGGCCCGAGCTGGCCGAGCGGCTGATGCTCGTCTCGGCCGCGGGGGTCTCCCAGATGGACGTGCACAAGCGCCCGGTGACGGCCGCGGCCAAGGTGATCGCCCTGACCACCACCATGGACGTGGCCTGGCTGCGCGCCTCGGCGCGCCGGCCACGCGCCCGTCACGCCGCCTTGGCGTTCCTGACCCGCCATCCGTCACGGCTGAAGCCCGACCTGGCGTTCGAGGGCTTCATGAGCGGCACCGGCCGCCCCGGCTTCGAGCCCGCCCTGCGCGCGACCCTCGAGTACGACTTTCGCGACCGGCTCCCCGAGATCGGCTGCCCCACCCTGATCGTGTGGGGCGAGAAGGACATGATCATCTCCGTGCGCGACGCCGACAAGTTCGAGGAGCTGATCACCGGCTCACGCAAGCTCTTGATGAAGGACACCGGCCACGTGTCGATGGCCGAGCGCCCGGTCACGTTCAACGACAACCTCCAGGAGTTCCTGGAGGCTTAGCCGGTGAGGGCGCCGTCGGCGGCCGAGCCGACCAGCTGTGCGTACTTCGCCAGCACGCCGCGCGTGTACTTCGGCGGCGGTGACTCATACGCCGCGATCCGCTTTGCGATCTCCTCGTCGGAGAGGTCGACATCCAGGCGGCGGTTCTCGACATCGAGGGTGACCGTGTCGCCCTCGGCCACGGCGGCGATCGCACCACCGCGGGATGCCTCGGGCGCGACGTGGCCGGCCATGAAACCGTGGGTGGCGCCCGAGAACCGTCCGTCGGTGAGCAGCGCCACCGAATCTCCAAGGCCCTCGCCCTGGATCGCCGCGGTCACGGCGAGCATCTCGCGCATCCCCGGTCCGCCGGCGGGCCCCTCGTTGCGGATGATGACCACGTCGCCGGCGTTCAGCGACCCGGCCTTGACGGCCTCGAACGCATCCTGCTCGCCCTCGAACACGCGCGCGGGGCCGCTGTGCTCGCGGCGACCATGGCCGGCGAGCTTGACCACGCAGCCGTCGGGAGCCAGGTTGCCGCGCAAGATTGCGAATCCGCCGTTCGGTGCAATCGGATCCGACAGCGGGCGTACCACGGGCTGGTTCTCGGCCTCCTCGGCAGTGTCGGCCTCCTCGCCGATCGTCTTGCCTGTCACGGTGATCGTCTCTCGCTGCAACGATCCCAACTCGGCAAGCCGCGCGGCCACCAGCGGCACGCCGCCGGCGCGCCACAGGTCGGGCGCAACGTAGGTGCCGAACGGCTGCATGTCGGCCAGCAGCGGCGTGGCCCAGGCGATCCGGTCGAAGTCGTCGATCGAGAGCTCGACGCCGATCTCGTTGGCCACGGCCAGCAGGTGCAGCACCGCGTTGGTCGAGCCGCCCGTGAGCGCTACCCCGGCGATCGCATTCTCAAGCGAGGCTTTGGTGATGACCTGGCTGGGGCGCAGGTCGCGCTCCAGGATGTCCATGATCAGCTCGCCGCACTCCACGGCGACCTTGCCCTTCTTGCCCTCCTCCGCGGGCACCATCGAGCTACCCATCGGCGAGATGCCCATCATCTCGAACGCGAGCGCCATCGTGTTCGCGGTGAACTGACCGCCGCAGGCGCCAGGTCCGGGTGAAGCCGCGCCCTCCAGCTCGGTGAGGTCTTCGTCAGACATCTTGCCGACCGCGTGGGCGCCCACGGCTTCGAACACCGCCTGGATCGTCACGTCTCTGCCCTTGAACGTCCCGGGGCGGATGGAGCCGCCGTAGAGCATCAGGCTCGGGACGTCGAGGCGGGCGAGGGCCATCACACAGCCGGGGATCGTCTTGTCGCAGCCCGAGAGGGCGATCACCCCGTCGAACATGTGCCCGCGCGCGACGAGCTCGATCGAGTCGGCGATCACCTCGCGGCTGACCAGCGAGGTGTGCATGCCCTCTGTGCCCATGGTGATGCCGTCGGACACCGCCACGGTGTTGAACTCCATCGGGGTCCCACCAGCTGCCCTGACGCCCTCCTTGACCTTCTTTGCGAGCGCCCTCAGGTGGATGTTGCAGGGCATCACCTCGGTCCAGGTGTTGGCGACGCCGATGATCGGCCGGCGCAGCTCGTCGTGGCTGTACCCGGCGCCCTTCAGGTAAGAGCGCGCGGCGGCACGATCCGGGCCCTCGAGCAGGACCCGGCTGTTGCGGCGGGTATCGACGGTCATCCGCCGTGGGCCCCGACGGAGCTGCCTGCACCGCGGCGGCGCTCCCACTCCGACAGGCGCCACAGGTCGCGCCGTACCCGCGCCGGGTCGAGCTGTCGGCCGACCAGGTGCATGTTCGCCGAACCGATGACCCGGCTCTCGTCCGAGGTCAGCGCCATCCACTTGGCCAGGACGTCATCGGACGCCGGCAGGCGGGTCCGGCCGTCGCCGTGGATGTCCGGGAACTCGACGCAGTACTCGCTGAGCAGCCGGCCGCTACTCGGGACGAACGCGACGATCGGCTTGTGCGGGTAGACGATGTAGGCATAGCCGGGTTCCGCGCGAGCCGAGCCGCGCGAGCCAACGGAATGGCCCGCCACCCTCAGAAAGCCGAGGTCGCGGTACATCGCCCACTCTTCCTCGTTCACACACGACCGCAGCAGCTGCCGGGCGCGCTGTTCGGCGCGCCGTTCACGTCCGGGGTCATACCCGAGGTCGGTATCGACCCGCGAACGCAGCCGGCGGCGACGCCTCAGACCATCCTCCCTGCGCACGGCGCCGGCACGCACCAGCATGGGCAGCGCCAAGGCCACGGCCACCAACGTCAGGACGAATAGGAGAAGCAGCATCGGGCCGATCAGCCGCCCGCGGCACGCGGGAAGAAGATCACCCGCTCGGAGTCCGGCGGGATATCGGAGTAGTCGCGCACCATCAGCGCCTCGCGCCTGCCCGTGACCGAGTGGGTCGGCACCGCCGCCCACATGCCCTCGTCGAGCTGGCGGCGAAACTCCTCAACCAGCCGCTCTTCGTCGTCTCGCAGCTGCGGATCGCCTTCCGTCAGAAGGACTTCACCGTGGCCGGGCTTCATACGCAGGAACTTGATCAGTATCTCCTTGGACTGGGCAGCCTTCGCTACCCCCTGGGCGATTATGGCAGAGGAAGGGTGCCGGCTGATGCGGCAGCGCCGCGGTCCGACACTCGCAGCGCATCGACCGGCCCGGTTCCGCCGCCGATCCCGCGCAATCCGTCGCGGACGGCCTCGGAGGCGACCGTGCGCGCCTCGCGAGCGGCGTCGACCGGCGACAGCTCACGGGCCAGATACGCGGCGAGCGCCGAGGAGTGTGTACAGCCCGACCCGTGCGCCGCGCCGTCGGGATGGCGCTCACCCGCGATCTCGACGAACTCGGTGCCATCGAAGAACAGGTCGGAGCCTTCGTCACGGTGACCGCCCGTGATGACCACCGCGGCCGGCCCGAGGTCGAGGATCCGCCGCGCGAGCTCGCGAACGTCGATATGGGCGCCGGCGGGCGCGGCTGCGAGCACCTGCGCCTCACGCAGGTTGGGGGTGACCACCGCGGCACGCGGCAGGATGCGGGTGCGCAGGGCATCGAGCGCGTCGTCGGGCAGTAGCACAGCACCGCTCTCGGCAACCATCACCGGGTCCACGACCACCGGCGCCGGACCCACTAGCGCGAGCGCCTCGTCGACCTCCTCGATCGTCGCGACGCTCGCGAGCATTCCCACCTTCACCGAATCGACACCGATGTCATCCATCACGGCGCGAACCTGATCCAGGATCGCCCCGCGCGGGAGTGCGTGAACCGCGCTGACCTCGCGGGTGTTCTGCGCCGTGATCGCGGTGATCGCCGTCATCCCGTGCGCCCCGCAGCGGGCGAACGCCTTGAGATCGGCCTGGATACCCGCGCCGCCGCCGGAATCCGAGCCAGCGATCGATAGCAGTCGTGGTGGTCGGGCGGCGTCCAAAGTTCGGTGCGGGCGACGGCGGTCGTCGCTGCGAAGCATAGGTGGCGCGGTCATCGGGTCGCGGGGCGCCGGGTGTAGCTGCCCAGCCCGCCGCGTCGTATGTATCCGGCGGCCTCGAGGTGCGAGAGGACGGTCCGGGCCTCGGGAACCGTGAGGCCGGTCGATTGACAGATTCCGTCGACTCCAAGATCGTTCTCGACGGCCACCAGCACGTCACGCTCGCGCTCGTCGAGTCGCGGCTCGTCGACCGGCTCTGGCACATCAGGACGATCCCTCGCCGCTCCGAAGATCTCGTCGAGGACGTCCTCGACCCGGTTGATGACGGCCGCGCCCGAGCGCAACAGCTCGTTGCTTCCCTGCGCGGTGGTGGCGGTGGCGCGACCGGGCACCGCACACACCGCACGCCCGAGGTCGCCAGCGAAGTCGGTAGTGATCAGCGACCCCGAGCTGCGAGCAGCCTCGACCACCACCGTCGCATCGCTGAGTCCCGCCATGATTCGGTTGCGTGCCGGAAAGCTCCAGCGGTAGGGACGCTGTCCCGGCGGCATCTCCGACATCAGCAGTCCCTCGGCCCGGATCCGCTCGTAGATGCGCGTATTGGACTTCGGATAGACAACGTCGCTGGCCCCGCCGAGGACCGCGACGGTTGTCCCCCCGCCCGCGAGACAGCCCGCATGGGCCGCAGCATCGATACCGAGAGCCATCCCGCTGACCACCGTGACGCCCGCGGCCCCGAGCCCCCTGCCCAGTTCCGTGGCCATTTCGAGCCCGTACGGCGAAGGTCGCCGCGTTCCGACTACAGCGACCACCGGCCCGCGGCACACCACCGGAAGCGTCCCCCCGACGTCGCCGGTCATGAACAGGACGGCCGGTGCGTCGGTGAGCTGGAGCAGCCGGCTCGGGTACATGCGCGAGTGACGGCAGACCGCCGCGCCGTTCGCCGCGGCCAGCGACCCGCGCGAGCTCTCAGGATCGAACTCGCGGAGAAACCGCTCGGCTTCCGCGACATCGCCGCCGACCGCGGTCAGCAATTCGCGGTCACCAAGGGCAAGCACGCTGCGCGGGTTGCGCGAGCGGGAATCGAGCACCGCCTGGATCCGTGGGGCAAGGATGCCGAGCAACAAGCCGCGGCGCAGGCAGCAGTCACACACCTCCGCGCTCCCCGATGGGGTCGATCCGCCCGCGACGAGCCCGGGGCCGCTCACGCCGCCACCCGCTCGACCGCCGCAACCCGGTACCCGAGGGCCTCGTCCACGTCGAAATCACCGACCCGTTCGCGGCCGGCGAGATCGGCGATGGTCCGCGCGAGCCGCAGCACCCTGTCGTGACCGCGGCCGGTCAGACCGCCCCGCTCGATGCTCTCGACCAGACGTAGGCGGGAGCGATCTCCGACAGCGCAGTACCGGCGCGTCAGCCGGGCACCCATCTCGGCGTTGCACAGCGCGCCGGTGCCGTCGAGCCGGCGGCGCTGAAGCAGCCGCGCCGCCACGACCCGCGCCCGGATCTCGGCCGATCCCTCTCCCTGGGGCACGCCGTCGCCGACGAGTTGCCCAGCGGAGGGCGATGTGACCTGGCACACGACGTCCATCCGATCGATCAGCGGGCCGCTCAGACGCCGCTGATAGCGGTGGCGATCCCCCTCGGTGCAAGTGCACCGGTCGGCCTGCAGCCCACACGGGCACGGATTGCAGGCCGCGATCAACATCGTCTGCGCGGGGAACCGCAGCGACTGCTGCCCGCGCACGATCTCCACGCAGCCATCCTCCAGCGGTTGGCGCAAAGCCTCGAGCGCGGCACGTTGGAACTCGGCGAGCTCATCGAGGAACAGCACGCCCCGATGGGCAAGCGTGACCTCCCCCGGCCGCGGGTGGGAGCCGCCGCCGACCAGCCCCTGCGCGGAGACGGTGTGGTGCGGCGCGCGAAACGGCCGCTCCTCGGCCAGGATCCCTCGTCCGATCCCGGCCACGCTGTGCACGCGTGTGATCTCGAGCGCCTCCTCGAAGGAGGGCGGCGGCAGGATGCCGGGCATCCGCCGGGCCACCATCGTCTTGCCCGCCCCCGGCGGACCGACCATCAGGAGGTTGTGGCCACCGGCAGCCGCGATCTCGAGCGCGCGTTTGGCGTCTGCCTGCCCACGCACCTCGGCCATGTCGGGTTGAACCGGCGCCTCCGTCGCGTCGGTGGGCCCGAAGGCAGTCGGCTCGGGCGCCCAGCGGCCATGCATCAACTCGACGAGCTGCTCGAGCGACCCGACGGGGAGGACATCGAGGCCGTGGACGAGAGCTGCCTCGTGGGCGTTGGCCTCGGGCACCACCAGCTGATCGAAACCCCCGGCCCGGGCGCCCATCGCCGCCGCGAGCACTCCACGTACCGGACGCAGCGTGCCGCTAAGGGAAAGCTCCCCGCACAGGGCCATAACGCCCGCCTCGATGCTCGGCACCTGTCCGTTCGCCGCCAGGAGACCAACGGCGATCGCGAGATCGAATCCCGGTCCCGCCTTTCGGACCGACGTCGGGGCCAGGTTGGCGGTAATCCTCTGGAGGGGAAACTCGAGTCCGGAGTTCAGTAGCGCGGCTCGCACGCGCTCGCGCGCCTCTCTGACCGAAGCGTCGGGAAGTCCGACAAGCGCAAAGGCGGGAAGGCCGCGGCGGACGTCGACCTCGACGGTGACCTCCCGGCTGTCGATCCCCTCCAAGGCGAACGTGGTGACACTTGCGAGCACGACCAAGACGCTAGAACGCCGCGACCGACGCGTGAGCACGCGCCGGTGACGATTCTGCACCGTCTGGCGGGTCCCACCGGTGCCGGTTCGTCACGTGTGCAACCCACCGCGGCGCTGGTCCGACCTAGCGTCGTAGGCATGTCAACGGAGACCACCAACGACCCCCGCCGTCGCCTCGGTGCGCGCGGCGAGCAGTTGGCCCGCGAGCACCTGCTGAGGGCGGGCTACAGCCTCGTCGAGTGCAACTTTCGCTGCCGCATAGGCGAGTTGGACATCGTTGCGGCCGACTCGCGTGCGCTTGTGTTCTGCGAGGTCAAGACCCGCATCGCGGGCGGACGCACCGGACCAGTCGGTCCGCTCGAGGCGATCGGTCCAGCCAAGCAGCGCCGGCTACGCCTGCTCGCGCGCGAATGGCTACATCGGCGCTCGACCTCTGAACGCCCCGCTCTGGCTCTCCTGCGTTTCGACGCCATCGGCATCACGCTCGACGCACGCGGTGCCTTGGTGAGACTCGAGCACGTCGAGGACGCGTTCTGAAAGCGGGCTATTTGACCAACGCGACAGCCGATCCACCACTCATCGCACCACGTGTGCCTCTGCGATGACTGGGAGCGCGCCTGGCGGTGTTGTCATCGCGGGGCTCTTCCCTGCCAGGCGCGCTCCCAGTCCCGCAGCGGCTAGGCGAGCTTGAGCTGGTTGTATGCGATCGACTGGAACGACATCCGGTGCAGCGGCGAGACACCGTGGGCAGCTATTGCGGCCCGGTGCTCGGGCGTCGAGTACCCGACGTTGCCGGCGAAATCCCACTGGGGATATTGGAGAGCGACCCTGCGCATGTACCGATCGCGGGTGACCTTGGCGAGCACCGATGCGGCAGCGATCGCCGCGCTGCGACAGTCGCCGTCGACCACCGCGCGCTGCTCGTGCTCCATCGCGGGCACCCCGAAGCCGTCGACGAGGCAGATGGTCCCTGGGCGCGCCACCTGGAGCAGCGCCGAACGCAGCGCGTCGAGGTTGCTGACATGCAGCCCGCGGCCGTCGATCGCCCGCACCGACCGCGACACGATCGACGTGCAGGCTGCGGCCCGCATCACGAGGGGAAAGAGCTCCTCGCGGGATTCCTCGTTGTGTTGCTTGGAGTCGTTCAGCCTGGACAGGGTGCGCCGATCCGAGAGCGTCAGGCGCTCGAGGTCGAACAGCACCGCGGCGGCGGTGATCGGTCCGGCGAGCGATCCCCTTCCGGCCTCGTCGGCTCCCGCAACCCAGCGGCTGCCGATCTCGCGGTCGAAGGCAAACAGACGCCTGCCGCTCTGCTTGCGCGCCCTGGCCTTGCGCGCGGATCGCGTCAGCTTCTTCGGGGTCGCGGGGGGCAGGTTCTCGGCGGCTGTGATCGGCTCTCCCACTGCGGGAGCGATCATAGGCACGACCGCGGGCGGAACGGTGGCTGGACCGGCCCGAGCGGCCCGCTACAAGGTGCCGATGCGCTTCGGCGGCCAGTAGGTGAAGAAGGCCTTGCCGATGAACCAGCTCTTTGGGACGGGGCCCCATTCGCGGCTGTCCGCGCTCTCTCCGCGGTTGTCACCCATCATGTAGTACTCACCCTTGGGGATCGTGATGGCGCGTGGCTCGTTGCAGATGCTGCAGTCGCTGCTTGGCCGGATGAACGACGACTCCTTCCGGAGCTTGCCGTTGATGTAGACGCGGCCGCGCTTGACGGCCAGCCGGTCCCCAGGCAGCCCCACGACACGCTTGATGAAGTTCGTCTTTGACTTCGTCGGGGTGTGGCGCGGGCAGGGCGAGTCCTCGGGGTGGTCGACGCCGCACTCGCCGGCATCGGCCCCCGCGGGCGGCTTGAAGACCATCACGTCGCCGCGGTCGGGATCGCTGAAACGGAGGCTGACACGATCGACGAGCACGCGCTGGCCGATCGCGAGCGTCGGCACCATCGACTCGCTGGGAATTCGAAATGGCTTGACCAGGAACGCCTGGATGCCGAGCGCGAGGCCCAGTGCCACGGCCACGATCGTGACGAGCTCGATCAGCGAGCCGCCGCCCCCGGAAGACTTCCCGTGGCGAGCCACGCCCGTGTGCAGACTTCCTCGCGCGGCAGCCGTCAGGCTTCGCGCGGTGACTCTGTCTCGGGGCTTTCGGCCGCGGCTTCGGCGTCAGAGCCGGCCGCGGGTGCTTCGGCGGACTCCGCCTCGTCAGTCGCTGTGCCCTCTGCCTCCACGACCTCTTCGACGCCCTCGTCGCGCGGATCCTCCGCCGGCGCCGTCTCTGCGACAACGGCGTCGTCCTCGGGGGGCGGCATGACGCCGTCGCCCTCGAGGGTGGGGATCTCGACGAACTCGTTGCGCGACTCCGCGGTGAATCGGCGCTCGCGGACCCGGGCGCCGCGGCCGACGCGGTCGCGCAGGTAGTAGAGCTTGGCTCGCCGCACGTCGCCGCGGGCGGCGACCTCGATCTGCTCGATCTTCGGCGAATGCAGCGGGAACGTGCGCTCTACGCCAACGCCGAAGGACTGCTTGCGCACTGTGAAGGTCTCGCGTACGCCGCTTCCCTGGCGCTTGATCACGATGCCCTCGAACACCTGTGTGCGGCGGCGCGTGCCCTCGACGACCTGGAAGTGCACGCGCAAACGGTCCCCGGCCTCGAAGGCGGGCACACGGCGCAGCTGCGCGCGCTCGATTTTGTCGATGACACTGCTCATGCTTGAGAGGGGCGCTCTGGCGGGCGGCCAGCGGCGCGGGCGCAAATGGTAGCGAAGGGCGGCGTGAAGTCCCGGCCCGACCACCGGTGCGGTGCGCTCACCTACGACGGTCTCCGCGGTCGCGACTTTCCTGCAGCCGCCACTCGCGCACCCGGCCGTGATCGCCGGAGAGCAGCACGTCGGGCACGCTGGCGCCGCGCCACTCCGCGGGCCGGGTGTAATGGGGGTACTCGGGGGCCCCGCCGAGCGTCGGGCTGAACGACTCCTCGGTTGCGCTGAAGTCGTCTCCTAGCGCGCCGGGCAGCTTCCGCAGCACAGCGTCGGCCACCACCATGGCAGCCAGCTCACCTCCGGCCAGCACGTAGGGCCCGATCGAGACGACATCGGTGGCCAGGTGGTCG
Source organism: Solirubrobacterales bacterium (assembly GCA_038237685.1). Taxonomy (GTDB): domain Bacteria; phylum Actinomycetota; class Thermoleophilia; order Solirubrobacterales; family Thermoleophilaceae; genus JAAYBF01. Next base: position 14,149 of record JBBRYL010000024.1, read on the forward strand.
TGCACGCGCTCGTCGAAGCCCTCGTAGCGCCCGCACAGCAACGCCAGTTCGGTCTCCTCCGCCAACTCGGAGGCGAGGGCGTCGTCGAGCTGGCGGCCGCCCGGTGCGAGGGCCACGACGCGCCGCGCGCCCCGCCCGCCTACGGGATCGGCTCCCCAGCGCGCCTGCAGCGCGGCCTCGACCACGTCCACGCGGATCACCATGCCGGCCCCTCCGCCGTAGGGGGTGTCGTCCACGCGGCCGCCGCGCAGCGGTGTGGTGGCGCGCATGTCAACCCCCTCGAGCTCGTGGCCCAGCGCCAGGGCGTTGGCCACATGACGCTGGCCGCGAAACCAGCCGAGCCAGTCCGGGAAAAGCGTGAACACATCGATTCTCACGGTGACTCGGCCTCCAGGCCGAGGAAGAGCCGGTTGACCGACACGGTGGCCGACTCGAGGTCGACGGCCTCGACGGCGTCGGCGATCAGCGGCACCAGGGTGCCGTCCGATAGCTCGAGCACATCGCAGGACGGACCGTCCATCACGCGGACGATCCTCCCGAGCCCGGGCACATCGCACCCGACGAGATCGGCGGCCAGGTACTCGTCATCGGCCAGCGGGAGATCCGCCTCGGGCACCAACAGCAGCTCGCGACCCAGCTCCCCTGCCGCCTCCCGGCTGGTGACGCCCGCGAGCCGGATGATCGGCTGATCGTCGCTGCCACGCCGGGCGGTCACGCGGTGCGAGGCGCCCGCGACGGTGACCTCCGTTCCGACGGCGAATCCGTGGACGGGGACGTTCACTCGGAAGCTCCCGTCGAGCCCATGGGTGCGTCCCACCCTCCCGGCGGTCACGAGTCGTGCGGGCTGCTGCCCCTCGCGCACGGAGCGGCCGTCAGTCGGCGTCGAGGACGTCGATGAGCACGCGCTTGTGCTCCTTGACCGAGGCGGCCTTGACCACGGTGCGCAGGGCCGAGACGGTGCGCCCGCCGCGGCCGATCACCTTGCCGGTGTCGTCGGCGGCTACCTGCAGCTCGAGCACGACGGTGCCGTCGTCCTCCTCGAAGGACTCGACCGTCACGGCCTCCGGCTCATCGACCAGGGACCGCGCCAGGAACTCCAGCAGGTCCTCGAGCGGGTCGGTGCCCTCAGGCGCTGTCGGCATCGCCGGCGGCCGGCTGCTCAGCATCGCCCGCCGACTCGGCGGCAGGCTCGGACTCGGCGGCAGCCTCGGGCTCGGCCGGCTCCGGGGTCGGCTCGACCTCGGGCTCGACGGCGCCAGCGACGTCTGAGGGCGCCTCGGCCTGCTCGGTCGCCGCATCGGCCGTGGCCTCTTCCACCACCGCGGGCGCGGCGGACTTCGAGACCGGGGCCTCGGTGTTGGGTGCGCGCATCAGCTTCTTGACGCTGCCGGAAGCCTGGGCGCCGCGCTGCAGCCAGTAGTCGAGCCGCTCGCGGTCCACGACGATCGTCGAGGGCTGCGTCTGTGGGTTGTAGTGGCCGAGGGTCTCGATCGACCGGCCGTCGCGGGGTGCGCGCTGGTCGGCGACGACGACGCGCCACACGGGATTCTTCTTGCTGCCCACTCGGGTGAGCCTGACTCGTACGGACATAAGCAGCGCAGGTTAGACGGTGACGGTCGTGCGGTGCTCGCCGCCTGTGCCCCGATGGGGTACATCACCGATCCGGCTCCGCTCCTCCGCTCCTAGCGGCCCCCGGCCAGCTGCTGCAGGTCCGGCATCTTGCCCTTGCTCAACTGGCGCATCATCTTCTGCATCTGGCTGAACTGCTTGATCAGCCGAGAGACCGCCTGGACGTTGGTGCCAGAGCCCTCTGCGATCCGCCGGCGCCGGGAGCCGTCGATGATCTTGGGGTTTGTCCGCTCGGCAGTGGTCATCGATGTGATGATCGCCTCGAGGCGATCGAGCTCCTTGTCGTCGATGTTCATGTTGCCCATCTGGGCGCCCATCCCGGGAATCATCTTCAGCAGTCCCTGTAGCGGGCCCATGCTGCGCACCTGCTTCATCTGGTCGAGGAAGTCGTCCAGGGTGAACTGGTTCTTGCGGATCTTCTTCTCGAGCTCCTGGGCCTTGCGCTCGTCCATCTGGCCCTCGGCCTTCTCGATGAGCGTCATCACGTCGCCCATCCCGAGGATGCGTTGGGCCATCCGGTCGGGATGGAAGCGCTCGAACGCGTCGAGCTTCTCGCCGGTCGAGGCGTAGAGGATCGGCTTGCCCGTGAGCGCCTTGACCGAGAGCGCGGCGCCGCCGCGGGCGTCGCCGTCGAGCTTGGAGAGGATCACGCCGTCGAACTCGGTCGCGCCGGCGAACGACTCGGCCACATTGACCGCGTCCTGGCCGGTCATCGCATCGACGACCAGCAGCACGTCGTGGGGCTTGACGGCCTTCTTGACGCGGACCAGCTCGTCCATGAGCTCGGCGTCCACGTGCAGCCGCCCGGCGGTATCGACGATCAGCACGTCGCGGCGGTCGGCCTTGGCCTGGCCCAGCGCCCACTCGGCCACGTCGACCGCGTTGCGCGAGGTGCCCTGCTCGTACACAGTGGCGCCCGCGCGCTCGCCTACCGTCTTGAGCTGCTCGACGGCGGCCGGGCGCTGGAGGTCGCACGCGGCGATGGCCACGTCGAGCTTCTTCTCCTCCTTGAGGTGGCGCGCCAGCTTGCCGCAGGCGGTGGTCTTGCCCGAGCCCTGTAGGCCTGCCATCAGGATCACCGTCGGGCCGCCGGAGCCGGCGAACACCAGGTCGCGGCCCGAGCCGCCCATCAGCGTGGTCAGCTCGTCCGAGACGATCTTGACCACCTGCTGACCCGGATTGAGCGAGTCCATCACCTCAGAGCCGGTGGCACGCTCCTTGACCGCCGAGGTGAACTCCTTGACCACCTTGAAGTTCACGTCGGCCTCGAGCAGCGCCAAGCGGACCTGACGCATGGCCTTGTTGACGTCGTCCTCGGTCAGCTTGCCGCGCGAGCGGACGTCGCCGAGGGCCTCCTGGAGGCGGTCTGAGAGGGAGTCGAACACGCCGACCCAGGCTAGCGCCAGCGCGACCGGCGGATCGCGGCGACACTAGATCTCGGGAACCGTGGCCCAGTGCACGACCTATCTGGGCCACACGCAGGGACCCCACGGGCTCACGAGCACCGATGACGTGAAGGTCGACGGAAAAACCGCCACAGCGAAGATCGTGGCCGCCGACAAGAGCACGGGCACCGTCCACCTCGTCGAGCGCCACCACCGGTGGCTAATCGACGGCATCGAGTTCACGAGCCTCGGCGACTGAGCGCTCAGCGCGGAGGCGCGGGCGGAGCCGGCGGCGGCGTGGGGTCCTCGTCCTCCTCCGACCTGTTGAACATCGCGCCGATGCTGCCCATGGCCTGGTTGAACTCGCTCGGGATGATCCACACCTTGTTGGCGTCGCCCTGGGCGATCTGGGGCAGGGTCTGGAGGTATTGGTAGGCCAGCAGCTTGGGGTCGGCGTCACCCTTGTGGATGGCCTCGAACACGGTCTCGATCGCCTTGGACTGGCCCTCGGCGCTGAGGATCTGCGATTCACGCTGGCCCTCGGCTCGCAGGATCGAGCTCTGCTTCTCGCCTTCCGCGGTGAGGATCTGGGACTGCTTCACGCCCTCGGCGGTGAGGATCGCGGCACGGCGGTCGCGCTCGGCGCGCATCTGCTTCTCCATCGCCTCCTGGATCGAGGGGGGCGGGTCGACAGCCTTGAGCTCGACGCGGTTGACCCGGATGCCCCATCGGCCGGTGGCCTCGTCCAGAACCACCCGCAGCGCGGAGCTGACCTTGTCGCGCGAGGTGAGGGTCTCCTCCAGGTTCATGCCACCACACACGTTTCGTAGCGTGGTGACCACCAGCTGCTCGATGGCCGAGATGTAGTCGGAGATCTCGTAGGTGGCCGCCTTGGGATCGGTCACCTGGAAGTAGATGACGGTGTCGATCTGGATCGTGAGGTTGTCCTCGGTGATGACCGGCTGGGGCGGGAACGACACCACGGTCTCCCGCAAGTCGAGCAGGGGCTTGACGCGATCCACGTACGGGACCACCAGCGCCAGGCCTGGCTCCAGCGTCCGCTGATAGCGACCAAGCCGCTCGACGACTCCCGCACGCGCCTGGGGGACGATGCGGACGCTGCGGGCGATGGTGAACAGCACCACCACTGCAACGACTATGAGCACGATCAATCCGGCCATTTCTGCAACCTCTCGTTAGCGGGGCCTAGACGTCTGATACCAACGCCGTCGCTCCGTCGATCTGCATGACATGTACGCGCGCGCCGGCCTCGAGGACCTCGTCCTCGTCATAGGCGCGCGCCGACCACACCTCACCGGCGAGCTTGATCTGTCCGGCACGGCCGTCGACCCGTTCGAGCACCACGCCTTGGGCGCCGACGAGCGCCGAGGTGCCCGTCCGCAGCTGGGACGGCACCTTCAGGTGGCTGCGGGCGATCGGCCTGAGCACGCCAAGCGAGGCGATCGAGGCGATGATGAACACCACGATCTGGACCGCGATGCCCCCGCCGGCCAGTGCCGCGATCGCGGCAAACCCGGCGGCGACGGCGATTGGGCCCATGAAGAACGAGAGGGAGACCATCTCCCCCACGGCCAAGACCCCAGCTCCGATCATCCACAGAACCCACTCGTCCACGGACTGAACTGTAATCCGCTCAGGTCGGCTCGAGGATCGCCCTGGCGAAATCGTGGGGATCGAAAGGCCGCAGGTCCTCGATGCCCTCCCCTATTCCGATCAGCTTGACCGGCACGCCGAGCTCCTGGGCGATGGCCAGCGCGATGCCCCCCTTGGCGGTGCCGTCGAGCTTGGTCAGAACGATGCCGGTGACCTTGGTCACCTCGCGGAACAGCAGCGCCTGGCGCAGGCCGTTCTGGCCGGTGGTGGCGTCGATCGAGAGCAGGGTCTCGTGCGGAGCGCCCGGTAGCTTGCGCTCGATCACCTTGCGCACCTTCGCCAGCTCGTCCATCAGATGTTGCTGGGTATGCAGGCGCCCGGCGGTATCGACGATCACCACGTCGTGGCCGCGTGCGGTGGCCGCCTCCATGGCGTCGAACACCACCGATGCCGGGTCCGAGCCCTCGCGGCCGCGCACGATCTCGCACCCGCTGCGCTGGGCCCACACCTCGAGCTGCTCGGCGGCGGCCGCGCGATAGGTGTCGCCCGCGGCCAACAGCACCGACCGGCCGAGCTCGTTGCGCAGGTGCCATGCGATCTTGCCGATCGTCGTGGTCTTGCCGGTGCCGTTGACTCCCACGACCAGGATCACCGTCGGGCTCGGCGTGAGGTCGATCGTGTCGCCGGGCACGGTCGCGGTCTCTGCGAGCAGCTCCTGCAGCCGCGCGGTCAGGTCCTCGCCGCTCTGCAGCTCGCCCCCCGAGGCCTCGCCCTCGAGCCGCTCGACGATCTTGGCGGTCGTGGGGGCGCCTACATCGGCGTAGATCAGCGCCTCCTCGAGCCGCTCGAACGCCTCGTCGTCGAGGGTCTCGAACATCGTGGCCTGTAGCTCCGCGCCCAGCGCTTGGCGCGTCTTTGACATGTTGTCGCGCAGGCGCCGGAAGAAGCCGCCCTTGGCGGGCCCGCCGGCCTCCGCTGCGGCGTCGACGGAGTCGGGGTGGCCCCCGGCGTCTATGAACAGCTCTTGCCAGGTGCGCGCCACGCAGGCAGCTTAGGGCCGGGGACTAGGAGGCCTGGGACTGCTCGATCGGCGGCCGGTCGGACACCTCGGCGGCGGGCACGCCGCTGAGCTTGCGCGACACCACCTTCGACACGCCGTCGCCACCCATGCTGACCCCGTACAGGCGGTCGGCGGCGTCCATCGTGCGCTTCTGGTGGGTGACCACGATGAACTGGGCGCGGTCGGAGTAGCGGCGCACCAGCTGGAGGAAGCGATCAACGTTCAAGTCGTCGAGCGCCGCCTCGACCTCATCGAGGATGTAAAACGGGCACGGCTTGGCCAGAAAGACGGCGAACATGAATGCCAGCGCCACAAGCGACTTCTCGCCCCCCGAGAGCAGCGACAGGCGCTTGCTCGACTTGCCCGCGGGCGTGACCTCGACCTCGACCCCGGGCTCGGCCGGTGAAGGCGCGGCGACGGCCTCGTCGCCGCCCTCGGGCTCTGAGTCCGCGCCGTCGGCGTCCACCTCGGCCTCGCCGCCGAGCACCGAGCGCGGCCCCTGGCCGGGCGCCACCAGCCGGAGCTTGCCGCTGCCGCCCGGGAACAGATGCGCCGTGAGCTCTTCGAAGTAGCCGGCGGCGGCCGCAAACGTCTCCTCGAAGCTCTCGCGTATGCGCTTGTCGGTAGCGCGGATGAGGCCCTGCAGCTCGGCCATCGCACCCTCCAGATCGGTGCGCTGGACCTCGAGCTCCTCGACGTGGGCCACGGCCTCCTCGTACTCCTGGGCGGCCAGTGGGTTGACCGGCCCGAGCTGCTCGCGACGGCGTGCCAGCCGCTCGATCCTGCCCTCGAGGTCCACACGCTGCTCTGGTTCGAGCGGCTCGGTCGCAGGCTCGGCGTCGAGACCGAGACGGCCGGCGACGCCGCGCAGGGTGGCCTCGGCCTCCACCGCGCCGTCCCGTCCGCGCTGGGCAGCGACCTCGGCGGCCGTGACGCGTTCACCTGCCTCGCGCAGCCGCGTCTGGACCCCGGCTTCCTCGTGCGCGCACTCGCGCAGCGTGGCTGCGGTGCGCTCGCCGGCATCGGCGCCGGCGGCGTGCTCAGCCTCGAAGGCGGCCACGCTCTGCCCGACCGCCGCGCGGGCCAGATCGAGAGCCTCGACCGCTTGACCAGCCATCGCTGAGACCGCAAGGTCGCGCTCGACCCGGTCGCGCAGCTGCTGGGCGCGCCGTCGCCGCTCAGCGTGCTCGCGCACCGCGCCCTCGGCCAAGCGACGCTCGGCGCGCACCTCCGCGCCGAGCTCGGCACGCCGGACCGCGTCCGGGCCCTCGTCGGGCGCCTCGCTCCGACGCTGCATCAGCCAGGTGGTGTGTCGCACGGCCTCGGCGGCTGTCTGCATCTCACGCGCGGCCTCCCGTACGGCCGCATCTGCCGCGTCCCGCGCGGCATCGGCCTGTGCCACGCGTTCGCCCATCGCCTCGACCGCCGCGCGCGCGTCGGCTTCTGCACGCACCGCCTCGTCGGAGGCCGCGACGAGCTCGGCACGACGGTTACGCTGCTCGAGCACGCGCTCGGAACCGCCGGCGGGGGCCTGGCGCAGCTCTCCGTTGGCCGGGCGCCACACGCGCCCCTCTGCGGTGACCGCGACGCCGGTGAAGGTCGTGGGCACGGCTTCGAGGGAGTCGACGATCCAGACATCGTGCAGAAGCCTCCGCGCGGCCGTCTCGCCCGGCCCCGAAGCCCGGACATGGTCGAGCAGACGCGTCGCGTCTGTGTGCGGCGCGCCGGGATCGTCGGCGGGCGGCAAGCCCGCGGCTCCGACGATGACCATGCCACCGTCGGCGCCGGCGCGATCGAGAGCCGCGCCACCGCGACCGAGGCTGTCGACCACGCCCGCACCCAGACGCGGACCGAGGACGGCCGCGAGCGCGATCTCGTAGCCGGGGTCGACCTCGAGCCCCTCCGACAGCGGTGTCTCGACGTCGGGTTGGGATGCCGAACGCAGGAACTGATTGACGGCCGCGAGCTCAGCGCCCGCTCGGGCGGTGGCCGCGCGGGCGGCCTCCGCCGTCCGCTCGCTGCGCGTTCGCTCGGCGCGGGTCTCGTCCGCAGCGCGCTCGGCAACGGCGAGCGTTTCACGCAGCTCCCGGGCCGCCGTCTCGAGCTCGGCGTGGTGGGCCTGCGCGGCCGCGCGCTCACCCTCGAGCTCCGAGACCGCCTCACGGACGCGCTGCTCGCGCACTCCCTCCAGCGCCTGGAGCTCACGCTCGAGCTGGTCGATCTTCTCCTGGGAGTCGCGGCCCGGCTCCTTGGCCTTCGCGAGCTCGGCGTCGAGCACCTCGACCTGGGCGGCGCGGCGCTGCGCGCCCTCAGCCGCGGCCTGCGTCTGATCGCGCGCACGTTCGAGCCGGATGCCTATCCGGTCGTGGGCCTGGCGTGCGGCATAGAGACGGCCCTGCAGCTGCTCGCGCTCACGGGAGAGGGCCGTGAGCGCATCCTCGGCGGCCTTTCGTCGCGCGGCGACCTCGCCAAGTGCACCATCAGCCTCGGTGCGCACCGCCTTGGCCGCAGCCGCCTCGGCTTCGGCGGCTGATAGGCGGCCGCGAACGTCGCGCACAGCGTCGCGTGAAAGCTCGTAGAGCGCCTCGTCGCTCTGGCGCGCCAGGCGCTCGTGCAGCTGCGCCGCCTCGACCTGGCGCTTCAGCGGCCGCAGCCGTGAACGCGCCTCGCGCTCCACATCGAGCGCCCGTGAGAGGTTCTCCTCTGTGCGCTCGAGCTTGAGCTGGGCGCGGCGACGGCGTTTGCGGTGCTTGCCGAGGCCGGCAGCCTCCTCGATCAGCAGCCGCCTATCGCGCGGCTTGGAGAGCACGATTGCCTCGACACGACCCTGCGAGACCACCGAGTGCATCTCCTTGCCGAGACCGGTGTCCGACAGCACCTCGATCACGTCGGACATCCTGCAGCGGGCGCCGTTCAGGCGGTACTCGCCCTCGCCATGGCGATCGAGCCGACGCACGATCGAGATATCGGAGAACTCGGCGTTCATGGCGCCGTCGGAGTTGTCGATGACCACCTCGACCTCAGCGGCGGTCGAGGCCTTGACGCCGTGACCGCCGGCGAAGATCACGTCCTTCATCGTCTGGCCACGAACCGCAAGCGGACTCTGCTCGCCGAGCGCCCAGAGCACGGCGTCGGTGATGTTGGACTTGCCCGAGCCGTTGGGCCCCACCACCACACCGACCCCGGGCGAGAACTCCAGCTTTGTGCGGTGCGGAAAGGACTTGAAGCCCTTCATCGTGATCGAACGCAGGTGCATCAGGAGACCTCCCCCGGCTCAACGGCACCCACGGCCCCGAGCGCCTGGAGCGCCGCTTCTTGCTCCGCGCTCTTCTTGGTGCGTCCCTCGCCCCGGCCGATCTCGGCGCCGTCGGACTCCGCCACCGCCTCGAACAAGCGGTCGTGGGCCGGACCGTCCTCGGTCACGATCGAATAGGTGACCACGTCGGCGTTGCGCGCCAGACGCTCCTGCAGCAGCGACTTGTAGTCGACCGAATGGTCGAGGGCACCGTCGATCGCGCTCTCGAAGGCCGCGACGACGGTCGGCGCCACCCTGTCCATGCCAAAGGCGAGGTAGGTCGCGCCGATCACCGCCTCGCAGATGGATGCCAGCACGCGCTCGCTCTCGACGAGCATCTCGAAGCTGCGGCCCTCGCCATCGGGAGCACGGGCGCGCAGCCGCTGCGCGACGTCGAGGTCGACCGCCACGGCCGCGCACGAGGCGCCACTCACGGCCTGGGCGCGAACCTTGGTGAGTCGTCCAGCCCCGTAGCGTCCAAAGCGCGGCAGCAGATGGGTCGACACGGCGAGGCTCAGGACGACGTCTCCGAGAAAGGCCAGACGCTCATACGAATCGGCGCGGTGGCCGACCCAGGACGCGTGCGTGAACGCCTGGCGCGCGAGGTCCTCGGGAAGCTCATCCAGCAGGTCACCGAGGCTCTCGCCCGTGTCAGCCTTCGGAGTCCTCGGCATGAGCAGCGACGTAATCGGCGGCCTGGCCCACCGTGAGGATGCGTGCGGCCTCCTCGTCGGGAATGCGAATTCCATAGGAGTCCTCGAGCTCGACCGTGAGCTCGACGAGGTCGAGCGAGTCGGCCTCGAGGTCCTCCTTGAAGCGGGTCGAGTCCGTGATCGCCGCGCCCTCGACCTCGAGCTCGCTCGCGAGATGCTCGCGGATACGCTCCAGTACGAGGTTTCGGTCCATGGCAGGGCTGTTCAGCCCGCGTCGGGGATCTCGAGCTTCACGGCGGCGAACGTACCAACGGGTGCGGACCGCATCGCGCCCGCTGCCTCGAGCGCGGCCACCGTCCGGCCGACCATGTCCTCGTCGACCGCGCGTCGGGCCAGGCCGATGGCGCTTGCGATGCCCTTCGGGCCGAAGCTGCCGTGGCCGACCACCACCGGCTTTCGCAGCCCGAGGAGGATCGCGCCGCCAACCGCCTCCGGGTCGATGCGGTCGCGCAGCCTGCCCACGGCCCCCCGGATCAGCAACCCCCCCGCGCTCGAGACGGGGCCGGAGGTGACCGCATCACGAATGGCGTCGCGTACGACGCGTGACGTGCCCTCCAGCACCTTGAGCGCGATGTTGCCGGTGAAGCCATCGGAGACCACGACGTCGGCGCCCGCGCCGGGAAGGTCGAAGCCCTCGAGGTTGCCAACGAAGTTGAGGGCTCCTCCCTCGAGTCGCTCGCGCGCCTCCAGCACGTCCGGGGTGCCCTTGCCGGACTCCTCGCCCACCGAAAGCAGGCCGACCGACGGCCGCTCGATGCCCATCACCGCCTCCATGAAGGCCGCGCCCATGTAGGCGAACTGGACCAGGTGCTCGGGACGGACCTCGACGTTTGCGCCCGCGTCCAGCAGCAGGACCGGCTTGGCGGGAATCGGAACCAGCGCGGCGAGCGCGGGGCGGTGCACGCCCTTCACGCGCTTGATCGCAAGTGTGGCCGCCGCAAGCGTCGGCCCCGTGCTCCCGGCCGACACCAGCGCCTCGGCGCGCCCGTCGGCGACCGCCGCGGCTGCCTGGACGATCGAGGCCTGCGGTTGGGAGCGGACGGCCCGGACGGGATTGGAGCCGGGCTCGATGCTCGGCGCGTCCACCAGCTGGACCCGCCCGTCGGTGCCGCTCAGGCCGGCGCCGAAGACCAGGACCTCTTCACCCGAGGCGCGCGCGCCGTCGGCGACCAAAGCGGGGCCCCCATCCGCCCCGTTCGCGTCGAGCGCGATCACGATGCCTTGGACGGATTCGACATCCCTGCCGAATCCGTAACTGCCTTGGACGGATTCGACGCCCCTGACCGACTCGTGGCGCTACTCGATGTCGGTGTCGGCCGCGGGCCGGATGATCTCGCGGCCTGCGTAGGTGCCGCACGAGCCACAGACCCGGTGGGGGATGCGCGGCTCACCGCAGCGGGGGCACACGGCCAGGCTCGGCGCCGAGATCTTGTGCGATGAGCGCCGCTTGTTGGTGCGGGCGTGGGACTGTCGTTGCTTGGGAACCGCCATAGCGACCGAGGAGTGTACAGCGTGGCTCAATCAAGTTTCAGCTCCGACAGCTTCGCCCAGCGCGGATCGGGCTCCGGCTCGTGCTGGTGCTCGGGGTGGTCGTTGAGGTTCTCGCCGCACTCGGGGCACAGTCCGGCACAGTCCGGGCGGCAGAGGATCTGGGTCGGCAGGGCCAGCGCGAGCGCGTCGTGGGCCCAGTCGTGCACCTGCAGCTCCTGGTCGCTCAGGTACGGCGACACCATCTCGTCGCCCTCGCCGGGCTGGTCGACCTCTCTCGCGTCCACCTCGACCGTGACGGCCGCATCGTCCAAACAGCGCATGCACGGCCCGTCGAGCTCGACGTCGAAGCGCAGCCGCATCGCAAAGCCCGAGCCGACCGTCCGGGAGACGTCGATGCCAACCTGGGCACGGTCGCCGTTCACACGATAGGTCTGCGCTCCGAACTCCAGCGGCTCGACGGCCACTCCGAGGTCGACTCGGGCGGCCTCCCCCGAGGACAGTCGCAGGGTGCCCAGATCGAACGTGTCAGCGAGCTGAGCCACCTGATCAGGCTAGCGGTGGGTCCTCCCTCGGAAGGCCGCGTGTGAGCCTAGGCGACGTCGGCGGGCTCTTCGCGGCCCTGGAGCCGGTCGCGGCCACGCTGCACGGCCGCGGTGAACTTCTCGAGGTTTATCTCGAGGGTGTTGAGGATGTCATCAGCGTAATCCTCGGCGCCGAGTCGGATCTCGCGTTCACGGGCACGGGCGTCCTCGACGATCTCGTCGGCTTGGCGCTCGGCCTGCTTGACGATCTCCTCGTCACCGATCAGGCGAGTCTGCTCCTCGCGTGCCTCGCGGATGATCCGCTCGGATTCGCGCTTGGCCTCGGCCAGCATCTCCTGACGCTCCTTGACGATCCAACGCGCCTGCTTGATCTCTTCCGGGATCGTGGCCCGCATCTGATCGAGGATGTCGTAGATCTCTTCTTTGTCGACGCGAACCTGGTCCGTCAACGGGACGGGCTTGGCGTTGTGGACGGTGTCGTCCAGCTTGTCGATCAGTACAAGGACATCCATAGTGCGACCTCAGTTCGTCAGCGCTTCAAAGCTTCCTGCAACCGAGAGGCTACCGCCGCCGGCACCAAGCCGGTGAGATCGCCTCCGAACGTAGCCAGCTCCTTTACGCCGCTCGATGAGAGGAAGCTGAACTGTGGAGCGGCCATCAGGTATGTGCTTTCGATATCAGGGGCCATCTTGCGGTTGAGCTGGTTCATCTCGAACTCGTACTCGAAGTCCGAGATCGCGCGAAGGCCCTTGACGATGGCCTTGGCGTCGTTCTCGCGAGCGAATTCGACGAGCAGATTGTAGAACGGTTTGACCTGCACGTTGCCCAGATCGGCAACCTCGGCCTCGATGAACGCTACCCGCTCCTCGGCGCTGAAAACCGTCTTTGCCTTGCGGACCGGCGTGTCGACCACCCCGACGACAACCGAGTCGAAGACCTCGGAGGCGCGGGTGATGATGTCGATGTGGCCGAGCGTGACGGGGTCATAGGACCCCGGACACACCGCGACGCCTCCCGGCCTCGGGGCCTTCTCAGGCACGGTGGATCGCGATCCGGGTGTTGCCATAGCTGCGCTCACGGATGACCGGGAAGGGGAGCAGCAATGGGGTTCGCTTGTCGGATTCGGTCACGATGGATGCCTGTGGATGAAGGACGCCGGGCAGCAGCTCTGCGAGTGGTACTGCCGCCGCAAGGGCGGAATCATACGGGGGGTCGACCAGTACGAGGTCGTACCGCTCCTTGGCTCCCACGACCCGCAGATACTCGAGGGCGTCGCGACGGTACACCTCGGCCGTGGCGCCGAGCGTCCGCAGGTTCGCTTCGATCGCCTCGACGGCTTCGCCGCTGCTGTCCACGAACACCGCGCTCGCGGCCCCGCGCGAGAGGGTCTCGATTCCCAGCGCGCCCGACCCCGCGTAGAGGTCGAGCACATCGGCGTCCTCGAGATCGCCGAGCATGGAGAAGAGCGCCTCGCGGACGCGGTCGGCCGTGGGGCGCGTGTCCACGCCCGCGGGGCGCACGAGCCGCCGCCCGCGGTAGGCCCCGGCGATGACCCTCATGCCGGGATCGGATCGAGGTCGTCACCGAACCGGTCGATCACGGCGCCGCGCAGAAGCGCGTGTTCGGGCTCGCGCAGGCGGGGGTCGGCGGCGATCAGAGCGTCGGCGTGGGCCCGCGCCCGCTCCAGCAGCTCCTGGTCCTCGGGCAGCCGGGCCACACGGAACTCCGGCATGCCGCTCTGGCGTGTGCCGAGCACCTCGCCCGCCCCGCGCAGGTCGAGATCGACCTCGGCCAGCTTGAAGCCGTCACGCTCGGCTGCGATCGCCTCCAGCCGCGGCAGCTTGGGGTTGCCGAACAGGATGCAGATCGAGGCGTGCTCGCCGCGGCCCACCCGCCCGCGCAGCTGGTGCAATTGCGACAGGCCGTAACGCTCCGCGGCCTCGATCAACATGACCGTGGCGTTTGGGACGTCGATGCCGACCTCGATGACGCTCGTGGCCACCAACACGTCGACCTTGCCCGCGGCGAAGGCGCGCATGCTGTCCTGCTTGTCGGGTGTGGACAGCTGGCCGTGGATGAGGCCGACGCGCAGATCACAGAACTCGGTCTGGGCCAGCCGCCGCGCCTCGGCGGTTGCCGCGGTCGCCTGGAGCGCCTCGGACTCCGAGACCAGTGGACAGACCACGAAGCACTGGCGCCCCGCGGCAACCTCCTCCCTGACGCGCTCGTAGGCACGGGCGCGGGCGCGGGCGCCATCGGCCACGTAGGTCTCCACGGGCCGCCTCCCGGCGGGCAACTGGCGCAGGATGGTGGTCTCGAGGTCGCCGTAGGCGGTCAGGGCCAGGGTGCGCGGGATCGGTGTGGCCGTCATGTGCAGGGCGTGGGGCACCAGCTCGCCGGGCGCCTTGGCGTCCAGCGCCGCGCGTTGGCGGACGCCGAAGCGGTGCTGCTCGTCGACCACGCACAGCGCGAGCGCGCGAAAGCGAACCGGATCCTCGATCAGCGCGTGGGTGCCGACGACGAGGCCCAGCTCGCCCGACTCCAGCCGCGCGAGCAGGTCGCGGCGGCGCCCCGCCCCCACCGAGCCCGTGAGCAGCTCGACGGGCAGCGCGCCGTCGAGCAGGCGGTCGATCGTGAGCAGGTGCTGCTCGGCCAGCGTCTCGGTCGGGGCCATCAGCACGGCCTGACCGCCGTTCTCGACCGTGCGCAGCATCGCGTGGAGGGCCACCGCGGTCTTTCCGGAGCCGACCTCGCCCATGAGCAGCCGCTGCATCGGGCGCTCGCGCGCGAGGTCGCCGTCGATCTCGGCGCACGCCGCCTGCTGGTCGGAGGTGAGCGTGAACGGGATCGCCTGAAGCCACCGCGGCACCAGCGCGCCGCGCTCGGCCAGGGGTCGGGCCCGGCGATGCTCGCCGTGGGCCCGCCGTCTGCCCGCGACTGCGAGCTGGGACAGGAACAGCTCCTCGAAGGCCAGCCGTCTGCGGGCGCCGGCCTCCTCGACCTCCGAGTCTGGAAAGTGCGCTCCGGCGATGGCCGCAGACCGGTCGGGCAGTCCCTCGCTCACGCGTAATGCGGTGGGCAGCGGCTCGACCACGTGACGGATCTGGCCGTATTGCTCCCAGATCAGGCGGCGCACCGTGGCGGCGGCAAGGCCTGCGGTTGACGGGTGGACCGGAACGAGGCCGACGGTGTGCACGGGGGCGTCGCCCTGGCCGACCAGCTCGTGCTCGGTCACCGTGAACTCGTTGCGCTTGCGCAACTTGCCGTGTAGCAGCAGCTGGGTGCCCTCCCCCATCTGGCGGGCCAGCCACGGCTGGTTCCACCACACGGCGAGCACCGGTCCGGACTCGTCGAAGGCGCGCCCCTCGATCCGCTTGAGCCTGCGGTTGCGGGTGGGCTTGACGGTGATCGATCGCAACGTGACGGCCACCGTCGCCTCCTCCCCCACCCCGACCGATGCGATCGTCCGAACGTCTCGCCGGTCGCGGTGGGTATGTGGAAGGTGCTCGATCAGGTCGCCGCGGGTGGCGAGGCCGAGCGCATCGAGGCCCTTGCGCACCTGCTTGGAGGCCTTGACCGGCTCGTCGAGCCGGCTGGGCCGCGGTATCGAGCGGATACCGGCGGCGAGGGCGTCGGCCCGGCTAAGAGGGTCGGTGCTGGCGAAGCGATTGATCACGTGATGGTGGAGCAGATGCAGGACGTGACGCGCCATGGTCGACCGGTGGGCAGCGGGGCACGTGAGCGCGGCCGCGTATCGATCGAGGGGATCTGCCGTTTATGGATTGGGCAGGATGCCCAATCCATCGAGGGGATCTACTCCGCGGAGAGGAGCCACCACCAGGCGGGTTGGCCGCCGGCGTGCAGCTCCAGCTCGACACCCTCCGGCACGAACTGCTCGATGGCGTCGTCGGCGAGCGGCGCGTCGTCGCCCACGAGGCAGGTGAGCAGCTCGGCCTCGCCGGCCAGGGCCGCGATGATCGCGCCCAGCGTCTCGGCGGGGTCGCCCCAGGCCACGAGCTCCTCGCCGTTGTAGCCGAGCGCGTCGCCTGCCGCGAAGCGGCCCTGGGGGTCCTCGCGCGCTGACTCGGCCACCCCGCCCACCGCCAAGCCGGCGGCGGCCGCGGCGACGGCCCGCGCGTTTTGCTCGGAGTCGGCGTCGGGATCGAAGGCGAGCAGCGCGGCCAAGCCCTCCTGCTGGGCGCGGGTCGGCACCACTCGGGTGCGCAGATCAGAGAGTCCGGCGGCTCGCTCGGCGGCCATGATCACGTTTGAGCTGTTGGGCAGGACGATGACCTCGGCGCCCCCGGAGGCGTGGACGCCGGCTAGCAGCTCGTAGGTCGACGGGTTCATCGTCGGGCCGCCGTCGATGACCAGCGCTCCCAGTTCCTCGTAGAGCCGCTTGATGCCCGCCCCGTTGGCCACCGCGACGACGGCGCAGTTGCTTTGGGCAGCGACGACGCCGCCCCCGCCAAGGCGCTTCTCGCGATCTGCGACCTGTTCGCGCATGTCGGCGACGTCGAGACGCGACACCTCGCCGGCGCCCTCGAAGATCTCGACCGCGGACTCGGGCTCGTCGGTGTGCACGTGCACGCGCAACGTGCTCTCGTCGCCCACCACAAGCACGCTGTCGCCGAGCCCCTCCAGCGCAGCAACGAAGGACTGGCCCTGAAGGCCCCGGCCGGTCACGGCGAAGTTGGTGCAGTAGCGAAAGCTCGAGGACGAGTGCTCGGGCAGGTTGTGGCGCTGGGCGGGCGCCGTCTGGTGTGCCAGGTCGGGCGCCTCCTGACCCCGCAACGCGGCCACGACCCCGGCGAGGATGATGGTCAGGCCGTAGGCGCCGGCGTCGACCACCCCGGCCTCCTTGAGCACGGCAAGCTGCTCCGGGCCCTTTTCCACGGCCTCCTGGGCGGCGTCGAGGGCGCGCTCGAGCACCTCGGCGATCAGCTCGTCTTGCTCCTCGGGCGAGGCCTCGGCGCCCAGGCGGGGCGTCGGGATATGGGCGAGGTCCTGCGCGACGCGGTGCGCCATCGCTCGGATAGCACTGAGCATGGTCCCCTCCGCAGGGTCGCGTACGGAGCCGTAGGCGGCGTCGGCGGCTCTGGCGAAGGCGGACGCCACGAGCACCGGGTCGACAAGCTCGCCCGGACGCGACGCCAGCTCCTCGGCTGCGCCTCGGACGATCTGGGAGAGGATCACGCCGCTGTTGCCGCGCGCGCCGAGCAGCGCGGCGCGGGCCACCGCGCTGACCAGCTCCTCGCGGCCGATCTCATCGATCATCTGGCCGTTGAGCGCATCGAGCTCGTGCAGCACCGAGCGCATGGTCATGGCCATGTTGTCGCCGGTGTCGCCGTCGGCGACCGGGAACACGTTCAGGTCGTTGACCTCGTCCCGGCGGTTCTCGAGCTCCGCCAGCGAGGCCGCGACTACGCGCCGGAAGCGGAGGAGACTCTGATCAGACATCGAGACCCCCTACACCGCTGACCGGGGCGGTTTCAGGCGCTCAGGCGTACTTGGTGACCTTGGCGGCCTTGAGACAGCGAGTGCACACGTACTCCCTGCTCGGCGTACCCTTGACGTCGATCCGCACCTTCTGCAGGTTTGGGTTGAAGCGCCGCTTGGTGGCGACCATCGAGTGGGAGCGGCTCTGCCCGAACGCAGGACCCTTTCCGCAGCTGTAACAGACCTTCGGCACGGCGCGAGACGGTAGCAGGGTCAAGCCGCTACCGATCGTCTCCCGCGACCCCGCCCAGGACGCCGATCGCGCGGCGCATCGCGGCATCGTCTACGTCGAGGTGGGTGACGGCGCGCACGCGGCCCGGGCCCGCCGGGCCGAGGAGCACGCCCTCGGCTCTCGCCGCCGCGATGAACCCGGTCGGATCGGCGACCTCGAAGATCACGATGTTGCTGTCCACGAGATCGGGGTCGATCGTCGCGCCCGGGGTCTGCGCGAGCGCCTCGGCCAGCGCCCGCGCGTGCGTGTGATCGGCGTCGAGTCGCGCGACGTGGTGGTCGAGCGCAAACAGGCACGCGGCCGCCAGGATCCCCGACTGGCGCATGGCGCCGCCGAGCATCTGCTTGTAGCGCCACGCCTCGGCGATCAGCTCCGCGGACCCCACGAGCACGGCGCCGACCGGCGCACCCAGGCCCTTGGAGAAGTCCAGCCAGGCGGTGTCGAACCCGGAGGCGAACACGGACGGCTCGACATCCGCCGCGACCGCCGCGTTCATCAGCCGGGCGCCGTCCATGTGAGTACGCAGGCCGTGCTCGCTCGCGACCTCGAGCACCTCGGCGATCGCGGCCTGGGACCAGACCCGCCCGCCGCCCATGTTCGTCGTCTGTTCGACCGCCACCAGCCGCGCCCGCGGCGTGTAGCGATCGTCGGGATCCTGCACGGCGGCGCGCACGTCGTCGGCGCCGAACATGCCAGTCGGGGCCTCGAGCCGGCGCATCATGGCGCCGTTGATGGCGGCCGGGGAGCCGCCCTCGGCGATCACCGGGTGCGAGTTGGCTGCCAGGATCGCCTCGTCGCCGGGCTGCAAGTGCAGGCGAAACCCGATCAGGTTGCACATCGTCCCGCTGGGCAGGAACAGGCCGGCCTCGTGGCCGAGCAGCGCCGCTACGCGGTCCTGCAGGGCGATCGTGGTGGGGTCGAGGAACTTCTGCTCGTCGCCGACCTCCGCTGCCGCCATTGTGGCGCGCATCGCCTCGCTGGGCTGCGTCTGGGTGTCGCTCATCAGGTTGACCACGGACGTGCTCATCGGATGTGGCTCCCCATCTGCGCCATGCGCAGCACCGCGTGAGCGGCGTCCTCCCCCTGGTGGCGCTTGCCCCCACCGCTTCGCGCCAGCGCCTGGTCCATGTTCGCGACGGTGAGCACCCCGAACGCGCACGGGATACCGGTGTCGAGCGACACCCGGGCGATGCCCGCCGCGGCCTGGCCGCAGACGAAGTCGTAGTGGTCGGTCTCGCCCCTGATCACGGCGCCGAGGCAGGCCACGCCGGCGTAGCGGCCGCTGTCGGCGCAGTACTTGGCCGCGAGCGGCAGCTCGTAGGCGCCAGGCACGTCGTGGACGTCGTAGCTGGCTCCAGCCGCCTCGAAGGTCTGGGAGGCGCCCTGCACCAGCCGCCGGGCCAGGTCCTCGTAGAACCGACCGACGGCGATCGCGTAGTGGTCAGCCACCGCTGGGGGCGTCCCGGTCGGCCTCTGCCTGCGCCTCGCGCTCACGGTCGACCACCTGCTCCTCGAGGATCATCTCCTCGTCGAGCGCCAGGCCCTGGTGGTGGAGCAGGTGCCCCATACGCTCAGCCTTGACCCGCAGGTAGTCGGCGTTGTGCGGGCCGGGCTGCTGCTCGATCGGCACCTGGTCGGTGACGGTGAGGCCGTATCCCTCGAGACCGATGATCTTCTTCGGGTTGTTGGTGAGCAGACGGATCGAGCTCAGACCGAGGTCGACCAGGATCTGGGCCCCGATGCCGTAGTCGCGCAGGTCGGCGGGCAGGCCGAGCTCGAGATTGGCATCGACTGTGTCGAGGCCCTGCTCCTGGAGCTTGTAGGCCTTGAGCTTGTTCAATAGGCCGATGCCGCGGCCCTCCTGGGCCAGATAGAGCAGCACACCCGTGCCCTCGTTCTCGATCCGCAGCAACGCATCCTCGAGCTGCTGGCCGCAGTCGCAGCGCAGCGAGTGGAACACGTCGCCGGTCAGGCATTCGGAGTGCACGCGCACGAGCACGTCCTCGACCCCCGCGACGTCGCCCTTGATCATGGCGACGTGGTGCTTGTCGTCGACCATCGAGCGGAAGCCCACGACGATGAAGTCGCCAAAGGACGTCGGCATGGCCGCCTCGACCACCCGCTCGACGAGCTTGTCGTGGCGGCGCCTGTAGGCGATCAGGTCGGACACCGTGATCATCTTGAGGCCGTGGCGCTCGCAGTACAGCTCGAGGTCGGGTACCCGGGCCATGGTGCCGTCGTCGTTCATGATCTCGCAGATCACGCCGGACGGATTCACGCCGGCCAGGCGCGCGAGGTCGACGGAGGCCTCGGTCTGCCCGGTGCGCTCGAGCACGCCGCCGGGCTTTGCCTTGAGCGGGAAGATGTGGCCGGGCTGCACGAGGTCGCGCGGCCGCGAGTCGGAGTCGATGGCCGCCTGGATCGTGCGCGCGCGGTCGTGTGCCGAGATGCCCGTCGACACACCCTCGCGTGCCTCGATCGAAACGGTGAAAGCGGTCTCGAACGGCGACTCGTTCTTGGCCGCCATCAGATCGAGGCCCAGCTCGTCGCAGCGGTCCGGTGTCAGCGTGAGGCAGATGAGGCCGCGGCCGTGGGTGGCCATGAAGTTGATCGCCTCAGGGGTGGCGAACTGCGCCGCCATGGTCAGGTCGCCCTCGTTCTCTCGATCCTCGGCGTCGACGACCACCACCATCTTGCCCGCGCGAACGTCCTCGATGGCCGCTTCGACCGTCGCGAAGGCTGTCTCCTGAGTGCTCATGGGGCCTCCAAGGTATGCGAGGTGAGCTTCTCGACGTACTTGGCCAGCACGTCCACCTCGAGATTCACGGTCTGACCCGGTTGCACCGCGCCGAGCGTCGTGCGTTCAAGGGTCTCTGGGATCAGCGAGACGGTGAAGCCGGTGTGGTCGATCCCGGCAATGGTGAGCGACACGCCATCGACTGCGATCGAGCCCTTCTCGACCACATAGCGCAGCAACGCCGGATCGGCCTCGACGGCGATCACCAGGGCAAATCCCACGGGAGTTATGGCCGCCACGGTGCCGACGCCATCAACGTGGCCCTGAACGATGTGCCCGCCGAGGCGGTCGGCCGCGCGCAGCGGCAGCTCGAGGTTGACCGGGTCGCCCCGACCCACGGGGCCGAGCGAGGAGCGGTCGAGGGTCTCCGCCATGACGTCGGCGGCAAAAGCGCCGTCGTCCACGCTGGTCGCGGTGAGGCACACGCCGTTGACCGCCACCGAGTCGCCCTCGCAAAGCTCCGTGGCCAGCGCGCCCGCCCGGATCGTCAGGCGCGTGCCCTCGGCGGTGCTCTCCGCGCGCTCGACGGTCCCCTTCGCTGCCACGAGCCCGGTGAACACGGCTACCACTCCCTCATGCGAGCCGTGATCAGCACGTCATCGTCGATGCGCTCGACCTCGGTGGCGATCGCCCGATCCGCATCGGCGATCCGCTCGACGCCCTGGGCCTCGATCGCTGCGCGGGCCTCGCGGCCGCCGAGCAGCAGGGGCGCCACGAACATGCGCGCCTCGTCGATCTGGCCGGCCTCGAGGAACACGCCCGCAAGGTGGGGTCCACCCTCGAGCAGCAGCGACTGGATGTCACGGCTGCCCAGCTCGTCGAGTGCGGCGGTCACCCTTGCGGCCTCGTTCTGGCCGCTGCACACGATCACCTCGACGCCCGCGTTGCGAAGGGCGTCGGTCCGCGAGCGCGCCGCCGCCCGCGAGGAGATCACCGTGACCGGGACCTCTCCGGCGCTGTGCACAAGGTTGGAGTCGAGCGCGAGGCAGGCCTCGCTGTCGAAGACGATCCGGAGGGGCTGGCGCGCAACGCCTTCGACGCGCGCGGTCAGGCACGGATCGTCCTTGAGCGCCGTCTTCGCGCCGACCGCCACGGCGTCGCACTCGGCACGCCAGCGGTGCCCGCGGGCACGGCTGGCCTCACCCGAGATCCACTGGGAGTCGCCACCTGCGGTGGCCACCTTGCCGTCGAGCGTCATGGCGGATTTGAGGATCACCAGCGGCCGGCCCGTGCGGGCGTGCTTGCGAAACGGCTGGTTCAGCAGCCGCGCCCCGCGCGCGGTCTCCTCGTCCGCCATCTGGACCGCAATCCCCTCGTCGCGCAGGATGCCGAGGCCGCGGCCCGACGCCTTCCCGGTCGGGTCGTCCGACGCGACCACGACGCGCGCGAGCCCAGCTTCGACGATCGCGTCGGTACAGGGCGGGGTGCGGCCCGCGTGACAGCACGGCTCGAGCGAGACGTACATCGTGGCACCGGCTGGATCGTCCTGGCAGGAGGCCAGCGCCATGCGCTCGGCATGAGGCTCTCCGGCGCGGGCGTGAAAGCCCTCGCCCAGCACCGTGTCACCCCTGGCGACCACGGCACCGACCAGCGGATTGGGGGACGTCTCGCCACGGGCCTTGGCGGCCAGTTCGATGGCCCGCTTGAGGTGGCGCGTGTCGCGCTCGGTGGCGGTTGTCGGAGCCATTTCGGGAAGGTCGCGAGCAATATTGACTCGTCAGTCAACCCTACCAACGGCGGTTTGCGGCTACGCCCG
>JBBRYL010000025.1:0-35391 GCA_038237685.1 Solirubrobacterales bacterium
CCCGGCCGACCTGCCAGTCACGGCAGCCGAGGCATGGCTGACGTGGGTCGACGACGCCAGCTTCATCGGACGCGACGCCACCGACATCGCACGGCTCAGGCTCAGATAGCCAGGCGGAGGACCGCAGTGGCGGACGCTCCGCGTCTCTGCGGATCTGGCGCCCTTGCCGGCCTCGAGAAAACGCTCGGGTGCGACCTCGAAGAGGGCGTTCGCCGCCTTCTCCGGACGAGGGGTGTTGTCGCCCGGGCCGGATCTGGGGCCTCTTCAGCGCTTCGCGCGGAGCCTGACGAGAAGCCCCAAAGCCAGTCCTGATCTGGCCTTGGGCCGAAGGGCGCTTACCAAGAAGCCTCAGCAGAGCCAGATAGGACGCCGGTTCGGACCGGCCAAATCATTCACTCAGCGGTACGTGAAATTCGTCGCTGGCGCTGGCATCCCGCCAAGTGGACGAAGGCCCCCGGCGGTGGCCGAGCCTGGCAGTACTTTGAGGGTCGGTGAGCACGCGCCGGTTCGACATCCCGCTGGCTGCGCGGCACGCTGTCCTCAAGTGGTTCGAAGGCTCGTACGCGCCCTCTGCTCGTCGACAAGGATCGTGGCCTGGTCTGGCCTGGGCGGCGACGAGTTCGTCTGCGCGCTGCCCAAGCTCACCCTGCGCGAGGCGCAGGAACGGTTCGAGCCGCTTCACTCCGAACTCAGCCAGACCGGCGGAGCCTCCGTGAGTATCGGTGCCTGCGAACTCCGCGGGAACGAGTCCTCAGGACAGCTCGTTTGGACGGGCCGACGCCGCCCTACTGGCCAGTCGGCGAAGGTAGCTCGAGGGATTGCCGGGCGATAGTACGGGTGCCACGGTGCGTGGCATGCCCGAAGTGACCCTTGGTGGTGGGTATAGGGCCTCCGCAGTCGCGGATGCCCCCGCGTTGGGTCTCCCAGTATTGGCCGAGGTGCTGACCAGCGCCCATGTCGGAGTCACCGTCATCGATGTCATGAGCGGGCAGTGCGAGCCACGTTGCTCATGAGCCCCGCTCCGCGGCCGTCGGCGTGGGCTCTGCTGCCGCGGTACCGTGGACTCCGCGGGGGACCACCAGCACCGCGCACGGCGCGTGCTTGACGATCTGGGCGGAGGTCGAGCCGAGCAGCACCCGCCGGATCGGCCCGTAGCCGCGCGATCCCAGGCACAGCAGGTCGACCCCGCGGGCGGCTTGGTCGATCAGCTCGGAGACGGACCCGGGAGACAGCAGCTCGGTCTTGACGTCGATTCCGTCGGGGACCTGGCTTGCTGCCTCGTCCAGGGTTCGCTGGTACGCGGCGCGGAGCTCGGTCTCGATGTCGAAGACCCCGTAGCCCCAGCCGAAAGCGCTGGCCTGAGCGGCAACGATGACGGTCACGAGACGCAGCTTGGCGCCGCTGGCCTGGGCCAGCGCAACTGCCGTGTGCTGCGCCTCCCTGGACTCGTCCGAGCCATCGAGGGCGACCGCGATCTCATTCAAGGCCACCTCCGCGCTGCGGAGCCCGACGGGCGCCACGACGACAGCACACGGTGACCCGTGCAGCAGGGAGACCGCGACGTTGCCGGCGCTCATGTGCCCGACCGTGGTCTCCGAGGCCGAGCCGACCACGACGAGGTCTGCACCGAGCTCCTCGGCGGCCTCGTGCAGGCCGCGCGCGGGCGAGTTGGAGGGAAACGCATCGGCCTGCGCCCCGATCAAGTGTGCCGCCGCCTCCACCTTGCGGGCGAACTGGTCCTGCTGCTCGGGATCGAAGTACGGCCAGTCGGGAAACACGCCCACGACCACGAGCTCGGTGGCCGTCCCCTGACGTAGGGCCTGTCCGAAGGCCAGGGCGTCCTCAGCTGTATCCGTCCCGTCATAGCCGATGATGATCTTCTCGAACATGCGGGCCTCCTAGGCTCCTTCGCCGACGCTGGCGGCGAGGTCGATATCGGTGATGACGCCCTCGGGCATCCATTCGGGACGCTCCTGAACGGCGAGGCGTGAGACCCCGGACTGGGAGAGCAGCCGCACGACCTCCTCGCGGCGCGCGTGTGGGTGAACGGTGGTGACGGGTTCCCCGATCGCATCCCCGGCCCATGCGAGGCCGCGCTCGGGATGGGAAACCTTCAGCAGGCCGTGCGCAGTCAGCCATCCGGCCGGCCGGCCATCGCAGTTGATGATCATGACGGCGTGGATCCCGTGGGCGGTGAGTGCCTCGGCGGCCTGGGGTAGGCGCGCCGTCACCGAGATGGCGACGACCCCGGGCGTCATCAGGTCACGGGCGGTCAGGCCGGCTCGATCGTCGACGCTGTGGGCTGATTTCGGAGCCTGGGGGTTCATGAGCCCAGACTGCCTGCAACAGAGGTCATCGGCATCGGTTCGGCGCCACATTGTGGTGGAGCCTCGCGGCGGGAAACTACTGAGTCGAAACCAGGCGTTCTGCCGATGCTCGGCCCGTCCCGCGAGTCCACGATGCAGGGACTGCGAGCGAGGGAGGGGACACAGTGTTCCGCACAATCATCGTTGGGCACGACCTTCACGACGGGGGCGAGGACGCCCTGACCATGGGGCGTATGTTGGCCGCCTGTGCCGAGGCCGATCTGGTGGTCGCGGGGGTTCTGCCCCTCGGCCAGATCCCGTACGACATCGGGCCCGCCCTCGGTGAGGAGGCGCATCGTCTCGGGGAGGGCATCAAGGCCCGGGCGCGGGAGGTTGGCGCCGAATCGCAGGTGGTTCGCAGCCGGTCCACCGCTCGCGGCCTGCACGACCTCGCGGAAGAGATGCACGCGGACCTGATCGTCGTCGGTTCGTCTCGGCGGGGACGAATCGGCGACATCGTCGCCGGCAACGTCGGCCTGCAGCTGCTCCACGGCGCGCCCTGCGCGGTGGCCGTCGCACCCATCCGCTACTCGCAGCGGGCGCCCAGCCTCGAAAGCATCGTCGTCGGCGTCGACGGATCCGACGGCGCGAGGGCCGCCGCCCATCTCGCAGCGGACCTCGCTCTGGCGACCGACGCGTCTATCGAGCTGATCGCCGTCGCCGAGCCGCCACCGCTCGTCTACGGCAACGGGGGCGGGGCCTCGAGCGGGTACGGCGAGCTTGCACAGGCCGTCCGCAAAGCCGTTCAGAATGATCTGGACGAGGTCGTCGCGGCGATGCCCGCCAGGGCGAGCGTCCTTGCGCGGATGGAGGATGGGGATGCCTCCGGCGTGCTCGCGAAAGCCGCGTCGGACGCGTCCCTGCTGGTGATCGGATCGCGAGGCCACGGCCCAATCGGGCGGGTCTTGCTGGGGTCTACAGACGCCGCGCTCATGCGGATGGCCCCTTGTCCGGTTGTCGTCCTGCCGCGCCAGAAGCGCCGCGGCGTCGTGGACACCGCTCTTGGGGGCCAAGAGGCCTCGGTCTAGCCTGACCTTTGATGCAGGACTGGGCGCTTGCTCTGGGCATCGTCTTCGATGTCATCTCCTGGCTGCGTTCGGGCCGCCGACCTGGGCGGTGCTGATCGCGCTGGAGTTCTCGCTCGACCTCGATCCGGTGGCGCTCGTCTTGCTCGGCGCGTGTGCGTCAAAACTAAGACGGGCATGGCTTTGCGTCACCGGCGGTAGCACCGTGACGAGGTCCGTGTCAATGGACGCCGGAAGCGGCGGGCGGAACCACGAGCACGGGACGGTGGGCGTGATGGACGACCGCGCTGGAGACGCTGCCCATCAGCAGCGATCCGACGGCACCGACCCCATGGGCGCCAAGGACGATGGTGCTGGCGTCGTGCTCATTGGCAACAGCGACGATGCTCGACCATGCCCGGCCCCGTTGGACGCACGCGGTCGCTTCGAATCCGCCTTCGCGAGCGAGCGCGGCGCCTTCCTCCGCGTATTCTCGCGCGAGGCCCGTGGCGATCTCGTCCATCTCCTTGAAGACGCCACTGACCGAGCCTACGAACTGACTGACCGGCTGCAGGGCCCCCTCCCGCGAGGTGGGCTCCCAGACGGCGATCACGATCGCCGCGCCGTGCAGGCGTTCTCCTGCCGCGCGAATCGCCTCACGGGCATCGTCGGAGCCGTCGACGCACAACAGCACGGGGCCCATCAGAACAGCTTTCCGAGGCCGTTGATGGCCGCCCCGCCCAGCACGACCTCGAGCACGACGCCCGCGACGCCGACGACGACCGCCACGACCACGACGGCGAAGTCCTCGAGCAGCACGCCGAGCGACAACAGCACGACGCCGAGCGCCGGTAGCGTGTCGAGTCCCGAGAAAGGCGGGGCGAAGAAGGCGCCGGCGGACCCGCCGATCACGAGGAGCCCAAAGACGATGCTGCTCAAACGATGATCGAACAGGAAGCGCAGGCGGGGGCGGGAGACACGCTCGAGCCGGCGGATCATCTTCATCAACGCAGTGATGAAGCGCCGCTGCTTGGCGCCCGCCAGCTCGAGTTTGCGCCAGCGCTGCGGCAGCCAGATCTCCTCGCGGCCGGCTACCAGCTGACCCGCGAGCAGCACAGCGATGATCTCGAACACGTGCGTGGCGCCGCCGGTCGGCAGCGGAAGCGCCGGCAGGCCGAGCAGAAGCACGAAGAGGATCGCGAAGCTCTTCTCCTCGAAAAGGATGATCAGGCTGCCAAGTGTCTTGTCGCCGTCACTACTCAGCCAGCGCTCGAGCTCCTCGCTTACTTTCCCCGGCTTCGGCCTCGGCTGATCAGGGGCAATAGCCGAGCCAGGCGACGTCGGCTGCGGCGATCGCGGCATGCCACGGGACGATAGTCGCCCGGGGCGGCAGGAGGCCTCGATAAGAACGTCAGCACGAGCGAGCTACCCGAGTCTCCCGTCTTGCAGCGTGAGCACCTCGTCGAAGTCATCCAGTCCCTCGTGCACATGGGTGATCACCAGCACGCCCCGGTTGCCAGGCAACCGGGCGAGGTGACCCAGGAGGTTGCGCGCGGACGCGCTGTCGAGGTGGGCGGCCGGCTCGTCGCAGACCACGAAGCGGGAGTCGGCCAGAAGCACGCGCGCCAAGGCAATGCGCTGGCGTTGGCCGCCGGACACCTCCGCGCCGTCGCGTCCTACCAGCGTCGCGATGCCGTCGGGCAGCGAGGCCAGCCACTCGCCGAGCCCCGCCTCCGCCAGCGCAGACTCGATCGCCTCGTCGCTCGCCTCGGGGCGCGCAAGCCGGACGTTGGCGGCGACCGAGGCCGTGAACAGATGGGCATCCTGGTCGGCCAGGCGCACGGTCGCGCGCACGTCCTCCTGGCGGAGGCCGCGCAGATCAGTACCGCCGAGCGTGACGGCTCCACCGTCGGGATCGCGGAAGCGCACGAGCAGCGAGGCCAGCGTGCTCTTGCCCGAGCCGCTCAGTCCCACCAGCGCGATCCTGCGCCCGGGCGCAAGCGCGAGAGACACATCGCGCAACACCCACGGCCCGTCGGCGTCGTAACGCGCGTCCACGCCGTGCACTACGAGGTCTCCCGTGGGCACGGGGAGCGGGCGGTCCGGGTCGGGCACCGTCGGCTGGGCGGCGGTCACGTCCTGCACGCGCACGGCCGCGGCAGCCGAGGAGTGCAGGTGACGGGCGGCGTCGCGCAAGGGGCCGATCGCCTCGAACGTGCCGAGTGCCAGCAGGATCACAGCGGCCAGCAGCACGCCGTCGAGAGCGCCGCGCTGCACGGCCGCCACCCCCACAGCCGCCACGCCCGCGAGCGCGAGCCCCGCCACGAGCGTGCCCAGTCCCTCGGTGGCGCCGGCGGCAAGCGCGTCGCGGCGCTGGATTGCGGCGAGCTGGAAGTCCGCGGCCCGCACGCGATCGCTCCACTCGCGCTCGCGTCCGTTCACGGCCAGCTCGGCCGATCCCTCGACCACCTCGACAAGCTCGGACGTCAGCGCGGCGCGGGCGTGGGACTGGCGCCGCCCCGACCCCGCGGCAAGTCGGCCCGCGAGCACCGGAACGAGTACACCGCCGAGCAACAGGGCGAGGGCCAGGATCAGCGCGGCAGCGGGCAGCAGCACCCAGGCAGCCACAACCGCGAGCACGCTGACCACCACGGCCGCCAGGGGCGGCCCGAGGCCGCGGAGGTAGACGTGTTGGAGTGCCTCGACGTCGGCGACGAAGCGGCTGAGCAGATCACCCCGGGAACGGCCCGATGCGCGGGCGGGCAGCGTGGCGGCCAGCCGGGTCCAGAAGCGCTCGCGCAGCCCGGCGAGCACACGGAAGGCCAGATCGTGGGAGCTCAGCCGTTCGCCGTAGCGCAGCCCGGCGCGGGCCATGCCCAGCACGCGCACCCCCACGATCACAACGAGCAGCGTGAGCATGGGCGGCTGCTGCGCAGCCCGGCTGATCAGATAGCCCGACAACGCGAGCAGGGCGGCGGCGGCCACCACGGCGCCCGCACCCATCAGGGTCGAGCCTGCAAGCTGCCGCAAGCTGGGCCGGACGAGCGCCGCCACGCGCACCAGCGCGCGCCACGGGCGCGGCTGGCCATCCGGCGCGACCTGGGTCCCGGTGTTCAAGCCGCCCATGCCACCCCTTCGCGCGCGGTGTCTCGCAGCCGCCCGTCGCAGAGCTCGAGCACCCGGTCGGCGCTGTCCACCACCTGGCTGCGGTGGGCGATCACCAGGGTGCAGCGCCCGGTTGAGCGCTCCCGGATCGAGCGCGTCACGTGCCCGGCGCTGTGAGGATCGAGGTTCGCGGTCGGCTCATCAAGGATCAGTAGCGGTGCGTCGCGCAGGAACGCCCGTGCGATCGCTATGCGCTGCGCCTGACCGGCCGAGAGCAGGCGGGCGCCCTCGCCAAGCCGGGTCTGCAGGCCGGCCGGGAGCGCTGTCACGAAGCCGCTGGCCGCCGCGGCCCGAAGCGCCGCGAATACCTGTGCGTCGGAAGCGTCCGGTGCGCCTAGGCGCACGTTGTCGGCCAGGCTGCCGGCGAACAGCCGGGGGCGCTGCGGGACCCAGGCCACACGCGCGCGCCAGGCACGCGAATCGACCCGGCGCAGGTCGGTCATGCCACAGGCCACCCGGCCTTCGCGCGGATCGGCCATGCGCAACAGCAGCGAGGCAAGCGTGCTCTTGCCGGCTCCGCTGGGGCCGGTGAGCACGACCAGCTCCCCGGGATGCAGCTCGATGCTGATCCGGTCCAGTATTAGTCCCTCGCCGCGCGGGTGGGCAAAGGAAACGCTCTTGAATCGCACCGGCTCGCATGCGGGATCCGGCGCGGGCAGCGGGTTCGCGGGCAGCTCGACGGGCGAGTCACCCTCGAGCAGGTCAAAGATGCTCTGCGCCGCGGCCAGGCCGTCCGCGCTGGCGTGAAACTGCGCACCGAGAGCGCGGATGGGCGCGTACAGCTCCGGGGCCAGCAGCAGCACGGTGAGGCCAGCCTGCAGTCCAAGGTACCCGCCCGTGAGCTGCACCCCGACGGTGGCCGCCACCAGGGCCACCCCGAGCATGGCCAGCAGCTCCAGCACGAGCGCAGAGAGAAAGGCCACGCGGAGCGTGCCAATCGTCTGTACGCGGAAGCGGTCGCTGGCCGCGGCGATCGTCTGGCCCTGGGCCTCGGCGCGGTTGTGGGCGCGCAGGGTGTCGAGTCCCCGGACCACGTCGAGGAAGTGGCCGCTCAGCAGCCCGAGCGATCGCCAGCGGGCGTCGGTGGCCTCCTGTGCGCGGCGGCCGATCAAGATCATGAACACCGGCACCAGCGGCAGCGTGACGGCCAGCACGAGCGCCGCCGGCCAATCCACCCCCAGCAGGTAGACCAGCACCGCGGGGGGGACGAGCGAGCCCAGCACGAGCTGGGGCAGGTATCGCGCGAAGTAGGCCTCCAGCGCATCCACTCCCTGCACCGCGGAGGCCACGAGCTCACCCGTCCTGCGCCCCGACAGCCCACTCGGGATGCGATAGAGCAGGTGGTCGGCCAGCCGCCGGCGCAACTCCGACATCGCGTGCCCGGCCCCCACGCGCCCGGCGGTCTCGAAACCCCCCGCCACCAGCGCCCGCCCGACGGCCACAGCTGCCAGCGCGATCAACGGGCCGCGTAGCCCGGCCAGGGACGAGCCGTCCATGAACGCCCCCGCCACGATCCGGGCCAGCAGCACGGCCTGGGCCACGATCAGCGCCGCCGAGATAAGGCCCAGCGCCACCGCGGCTACCAGGTGGAGGCGGGCGGCGCGACTGGCGCGGACCAGGCGCGGGTCGACCGGCCGCATGCGCCGTCAGCTCCCGCTGGGCCCGGGCGCGGGCTTGGCGACTCCATCACCCCGATCGAGTAGATCGACGGGGGTACGCACTTCGCCGAAGTCCTCGGGCCCGATCCGGTGACGGAAGACCCAGTAGGACCAGCCCTGGTAGAGCAGGACGAAGGGCAACAGGAGGATGGCCACGACAGTCATCACCTTGAGCGTGTAGGGCGAGGACGACGACGCGTCCAGCGACATGTCGAAGGCCTGGCTGGTGCTGGACACCATCGTGTTGGGAAAGAGATCCGCAAACAGCGCGACGAACAGCAGCGCGATTGCGGCGCTGCTGCCTCCGAAGGCCCAGCCGGCGCGCGCTCGCGCCAGGGCGAAGGGCACCGCGGCCGCGGCCAGCACCGCGAGTAGGCCGAGCACCGCCGAGGCGAGCACCAGGCCACCGCGGTCACCCTGGCGCACGAGCGTCCAGCCCAGGAAGAGGGCGAGCGCCACCGCAGCGGCCGCGCCGACCCGGCGCGCGATGGCCAGCGCGCCATCCACCATCGGTCCCCTCAGGCGCAGTGCCAGGAAAACCGAGCCGTGGGCGAGGAACAGCAGCACAGTGGTCACCCCGCCAAGCAGCGCGTAGGGGCCCAGCAGGTCGAACAGGTTGCCGGTGAACTCCATGTTCTGGTCGATCGGCACCCCGTCGACGATGTTGGCCCAGGCCACGCCCCACAGCAATGCAGGTACCACGCTCCCGACGATCACGGCCCACTCCCACGTCGAGCGCCACCCGGGGCGGTCGTCCTTTCCCCAGAACTCGAAGGCGACCCCGCGCACGATCAGCGCGGCGAGGATCAGGAACAAAGCGAGATAGAAGCCTGAGAACAGCGTGGCGTACCACTCGGGAAAGGCGGCGAAGGTGGCACCGCCGGCCACGATCAGCCACACCTCGTTGCCATCCCAGACGGGACCGATCGTGTGCAGGATCGCGCGGCGGTTCTCGTTGCCGTGGCCCAGACGGCGCAGCAGCATGCCCACGCCGAAGTCGAAGCCCTCGAGGACGAAGTAGCCGATCCAGAGCACCGAGATCAGCACGAACCAGACCACCTGCAGGGTGGTGAAGTCCTTCATCAGTAGGCCAGCGTGAGGTCGGGGGCATCCACGGGGGCGGGGCGGTCCTCCGCGGGGCCCTGGTGCACCTCCTTGAGAAACAGCTTTCCGGCGACGGCGGCAAGTGTTCCGTACAGGAGCGTGAAGCCGATCAGCGTCACGAGCACCTCGCCGGTGCCCACGCTCGGCGACACGCCGTCCTTGGTCTGCAGCAGACCCTGCACGATCCACGGCTGGCGACCCATCTCGGTGAAGATCCAGCCGGCGGAGTTGGCGATGAAGGGCAGCGCGCCCCCTATCAGGGCGGCCCCGAGGAAGCGCCTGGACACATCGAGCGTGCCGCGCCGTGCCAGGAACAGGCCGAGCAGGGCGAGTGCCATCATCGCCGTGCCCGCGCCGATCATGGCGCGCCACGTCCAGTAGGTCACTGCCACCCAGGGCACGTAGTCGCCTGGCCCGTAGCGCTTGGTGTAGTCGGCCTCGATGTTGTTGACCCCCCGCACCTCGCCGTTGAGGCTCATCGTGGAGATGAGCGACAGGGCCTTCGGGATCTGCAGGTTGCGGTTGGTCTTGCCGGGGTCGCGGGTGAAGTCGCCGGTGGCATACAGCGACATCCCGGCGCCCTTCTCGGTGGTAAACAGCGCCTCGGCGGCGGCCATCTTCATCGGTTGCTGATCCTCGAGCAGGCCACCCTGGAAGTGGCCGAGCGTCATGGTGGCCAGCACGCCGACCAGCACCGCGGCCAGCGCGAAGCGGATCGAGCGCCCGAACACGTCGGGGGCGGTGCCCTTGCGCAGCCCGTAGGCCGAGACCGCGACCACGACCATCCCGCCGGTGGTCAGCGCCGCCATGATCGTGTGGGAGAAGCCCAGCAGCGCCGTCGAGTTCGTGAGCACGTCGAAGATGCTGGTCAGCTCGGCCCGCCCGCTGGCCTTGTCGATCTCGTAGCCGACCGGGTGCTGCATCCACGAGTTGGCGGCGATGATGAAGTAGGCCGACAACGCCGTGGACAGCGCGACCGCCCAGATGGTGGCCAGGTGCACCTTCGGCGACAGCCGGCCCTTGCCAAAGATCCACAGGCCGACGAAGGTCGACTCCACGAAGAACGCGGCCAGCCCCTCCATCGCCAGCGGAGCCCCGAAGATGTCGCCGACATAGCGCGAGTAGTCCGACCAGTTCATGCCGAACTGGAACTCCTGCACGATGCCCGTGACCACCCCGACAGCGAACGAGATCAGCATGATCTTGCCCCAGAACGTGGTCATCCGGCGGTAGACCTCGCTGTCCTTTCTGTACGCCTGGGTCTGGCAGTACGCGGTGAACATCGCGAGCCCGATCGTGGTGGGCACGAACAGGAAATGAAAGACGGTTACAACTCCGAACTGGAGGCGGGCGAGCTCGAGCGTTGTCATCACGGTCGAAGCTATGCCGTGAGGGGGTGGGACTCAACGAGGAAGTCCCGCGGAACATCGGGGCGAACTACGGACCCACCGGGCGCGGCGATCGCAGCGCTAGCCGATGCAGCCTTCGACTGCCGGCTTCGCCGAGTCGGCTCCGGGGATCGGATCGCCGCCACTCACTGACCGAGAAGGGAAGAGCATCAATCGCCTCGTTGGAATCGGCGCGGCGGACGGGAATCGCCCAGTACGTGTCCGACCTCGACCCGGATTGCCCGCCGCCAACTCGCGTCTGCGCTCGAGGTCGATACGAACTGACAGTCGGCTTCTCAGCCTTCGCGATCCACTACCCCAGCAGCTCCTGCACCTGGCGTGCGATCTCCTGGTCCTCGCGAGCAGCGACGACGAGCATGCGCACAGCGCTGTCGGAGTCAGCGACGTCGCGGTCACCTCGGCCATCCTCGTTGGCCTTTGGGTCGACGGTGACTCCGAGGTACGCCAGGCCGGCCGCGGCACCGGCGCGCACCTCGGGCGCGTGCTCGCCGACCCCGCCGGAGAAGGTCAGTGCGTCCAGGCCCCCGATCGCGGCTGCCATCGACGCGATGCCGGCACGTAGTCGGTGCTGATAGACCGCCAGCGCCAGGATGGCCCGCGGATCGCCGCCGTCGGCGGCCATCAGGACGGCGCGCATGTCGGCTGTGCCCGCGAGCGCCAGCACTCCCGAGTCGTGCTCGAGCGCCTCTGCCATCTCGTGCTCGCCAAGCCCGGTGTGCTCCAGCAGCCACAGCAGCAGCCCGGGGTCGACGCTGCCCGAGCGCGTTGCCATGACCAGCCCGTCAAGCGGCGTGAACCCCATGGTCGTGTCGACCGACCGCCCGTTCTCCACGGCCGCCAGCGATGCGCCTGCGCCCAGGTGACACGTGACCAGCCGCAGGGCATCCGGCTCCCTCCCGAGCATCTCGGCGGCACGCCGCGCCATCGAGGCGTGGGCGAGTCCGTGGAAGCCGTAGCGCCGTAATCCCCAGCGGTCCCGCCAGGCCTGTGGCAGGGCATAGGTGTGGGCGGCGGGCGGAATGGTCGCGTGAAAGGCGGTGTCGAAGCAGGCGACGGCCGGCACGTCGCCGAGCACCTCACCGACCGCCGCGAGCGCGGCGAGCGACTTGGCCTGGTGCAGTGGGGCAAGTGCGCGCAGGTCGGTGAGCGCGGCCACCACGTCGGGATCGATGCGCGTCGCCTGTCGGTAGCGCGCGCCGCCGTGGACGATGCGGTGCCCGACGGCGTCGACCGAGCCCAGTTCCCTCACCGCTGTCTCAACCTCGTCCGCATCGATCTGCGCGCGGGGCGCCGCGAGCTCCCGCGCAGCAGCGGGACGCTTGCCGTCGATTACGCTGAGCTTGAGGCTGCTCGAGCCGGCGTTTACGACGAGGACGCGCACGCACCCTCAGGTCACGGCCGTGGCGGGCCAGACCCAGTGGCGGATCTCGGGCGGGTCGTCACCGGTCGCCCGGGTGTAGGCGCGGTGGCGCAGCCGCTCGTCGACCATCTGCTGGCGCAGGGTTGCCGCTGCCGCCCCGAGACCGGGCACCCGGTCGATCACGTCCATTACCAAGTGGAAGCGGTCCATGTCGTTGAGCATCAGCATGTCGAACGGCGTCGTGGTCGTCCCCTCCTCCTTGTAGCCGCGTACGTGGATCTCGTGGTGGTTCGATCGCCGGTAGGTCAGCCGGTGGATCAGGGTCGGGTAGCCGTGGTAGGCGAAGATCACCGGCTTGTCGGGCGTGAACAGCGCATCGAAGTCGGCGTCGGAGAGGCCGTGGGGATGCTCGGTCTCGGGCTCGAGCCGCATCAGGTCGACGACGTTGATGAAGCGCACGCGAAGCTCGGGCAGACGATCGCGCAGCAGCGCCGTGGCCGCCAACGCCTCGACCGTGGGGGTATCGCCGGCGCAGGCCATGACCACGTCGGGCTCACCGCGGTCATCGTTGCTCGCCCACGGCCAGATTCCCAGCCCGCGCGTGCAGTGCACGACGGCGTCGTCCATGCTCAGGAAATCGGGCGCGGGCTGCTTGCCGGCCACGATCACGTTGATGTAGTCACGGCTGGCCAGGCAGTGTGCCGCCACCGACAGCAGGCAGTTGGCATCCGGCGGCAGATAGATCCTGGCGATCTCGGCCTTCTTGTTGACCACATGGTCGATGAACCCCGGGTCCTGGTGGGAGAAGCCGTTGTGATCCTGGCGCCAGACGTGTGAGCTGAGCAGGATGTTCAGCGACGGAATGGGCCGCCGCCACGGGATCTCGGCGCTCACCTTCAGCCACTTGGCGTGCTGGTTGACCATCGAGTCCACGATGTGGATGAACGCCTCGTAGCAGTTGAACAGACCATGACGGCCGGTCAGCAGATACCCCTCGAGCCAGCCCTCGCAGAGGTGCTCGCTCAGGACCTCCATCACACGACCGTTCGGTGCCAAGTGGTCATCGGTGTCCCGGCGTTCGGCCTCCCAGGTCCGGTCGGTCGCCTCGAACACCGCGCTGAGCCTGTTCGAGGCCGTCTCATCAGGACCGAAGATCCGGAAGTTCGCCTGATCGGCGTTGAGCACGAGGACGTCGCGCAGGTATCTCCCGAGCACGCGCGTGGCTTCGCTCGTCGTCGCCGCGGGCCCCTCCACCGCAACCGCGAAGTCGCGAAAGTCCGGCAGCTCGAGATCGCGGGTCAGCAGGCCGCCGTTGGCGTGGGGGACCGCCCCCATACGGCGCATGCCGCGCGGGGCGGTCGCGGCCAGTTCGCTGCGCAGCGCTCCCCGTTCGTCGAAAAGCTCCTCGGGACGGTAGGAGCGCAGCCACTGCTCGAGCTGGGCCAGGTGCTCCGGATTTGAGGCGAGGTTGTTGAGCGGCACCTGGTGGGAGCGAAACGAGCCCTCGGCGGGCAGGCCGTCGACCACCTTGGGACCCGTCCAGCCCTTCGGGCTGCGCAGCACGATCATCGGCCAGCTCGGCCGCTCGGTCACGCCCTGCACACGCGCGGCGTGCTGGATCCCGGCGATCTCGTCGGCCACGCTGTCCAGTGTCGCCGCCATCAGCTGGTGCATCGCCTCGGGGTCGTCGCCGGACACGAAGCGCGGCGCGTAGCCGAAGCCCTCCAGCAGACTGCGCAGCTCGTGCTCGGGAATCCTGGCGAGCACCGTGGGGTTGGCGATCTTGTAGCCGTTCAGGTGCAGGACCGGCAGCACGGCACCGTCGTGGACGGGGTCGAGAAACTTGTTGGAGTGCCAGCTGGTGGCCAATGGCCCGGTCTCTGCCTCGCCGTCGCCGATCACGCAGCAGACCAGCAGGTCAGGGTTGTCAAACGCGGCGCCGTAGGCGTGTGCAAGGGAGTAGCCCAGCTCACCGCCCTCGTGGATCGAACCCGGCGTCTGGGGCGCGACGTGGCTTGGCACGCCGCCCGGAAACGAGAACTGGCGAAACAGGCGACGCAGACCGTCCTCGCTCTGGGCGATGTGGGGGTAGACCTCGGAGTAGGTGCCCTCCAGGTAGGTGTTTGCCACCAGCCCCGGACCGCCGTGGCCGGGGCCGGCCACGTACAGGACCTCGAGGTCGCGGGCACGGATCAGGCGGTTCAGATGGGCGTAGACGAAGTTCAGGCCCGGGGTCGTGCCCCAGTGGCCAAGCAGCCGCGGCTTGACGTGCTCAAGCGTCAGTGGCTCACGCAGTAGCGGGTTGTCGAGCAGGTAGATCTGGCCTACGGACAGGTAGTTGGCAGCGCGCCAAAAGGCGTCCAGGCCGTGCAGCTCGGCGGCGGGAATCGGCGTCTCTGCGGGTGAGGTGCTCATCAGCCTCCTTGAGGGGTCGGGTCGCGACGGCGCTGCCAGGCACGACGAAGCTCGTCGCTGCCCCAGACAATCGGCGCAAAGCAGACCAGCAGCGCCAGCTCGGGCAGGCCGAGCGCGGCGGTGTCGAAGATGCCCTGCAGCGGCGGCAGGTAGATCAGCGTGGCCGCGAAGACCAGCTCGAAGAGGATGCCCCAGAGCAGCAGGGGGTTGGAGAACACGCCGATCTCCCGCAGCGACGCGCGGTTGGTGCGCGACGCAAATGCGGTGCCGACCTGGCAAGCGGTGATGCCCGCAAACGACATCGTCGTGGCCATCAGGTAGGCGTGGTGCAGCGGCGCACCGTCGCCGGTCGCGTCTCCGGGCGACCATCCGGCGCGCAGCAGCACGAAGAAGAATCCACCGGCAACCAGCACGGCCTCGAGCAGACCCAGCCACAGCCACGCGCGGATCAGCATCGACCGCGTGAGGATCCCGCTGTTGCGCGACCTGGGCGGCTGGTCCATCAGGCCGGGCTCGGCGGGCTCGCGACCCAGCGCCAGCGCCGGCAGCGTCTCTGTGCCCAGGTCGATCGCGAGGATCTGGATGGCCGTGAGCGGCAGCGGGATGGCGCCGCCCGAGAGCGCAAAGAGCAGGAACGGCACCATCTCCGGCGTGGCATGCGCAAAGATGTAGGTGACGAACTTGCGGATGTTGTCGTAGACGGTGCGGCCTTCCTTGACCGCAGCCACGATCGAGGCGAAGTCGTCGTCGGTGAGCACCATCGCCGCGGCCTCGCGGGCCACGTCGGTGCCAGACGCGCCCATCGCGATGCCGATGTCTGCCCTGCGCAGCGCCGGCGCATCGTTCACGCCGTCACCGGTCATGGCGACGGTGTGCCCCGCCGCACGCAACCCGTCGACGATCCGCAGCTTCGCCTCCGGGGAGCTGCGCGCGACGATCAGCTGCGGCGAGTCGCGCAGGGTCTCGTCGAGCTCTGAATCGATCATCGCGTCCAGCTTTGGGCCGGTCACGATCTGGGCGTGCTCGCCCACGATCCCCGCCTCGCGCGCGATCGCCCCCGCGGTCAGGCCGTCGTCGCCGCTGATCACGATGATGCGGATGCCGGTGCGGTGGCAGTCGGCAACCGCGGCGGGCACCTGCGGGCGCAACGGATCGCGCATCGCGATCATCCCGAGGAAGCAGAGCCCCGACTCGGCCGCGTCGCGGTCGTCGGCGCGCTCCAGCGAGATGTCGGGCGCCGGGCGGTCTGCAAAGCCCAGCACGCGCAGGCCGTCGCTGGCAAAGCGTTCGAATGCAGCCTGGATCGTGGCCCGAGCCGCGGCGTCGAGCGGGGCCTCGCCGCCGTCGGCGGCGCGTCGCGACGTGCAGCGCTCCAACAGCTCGAGCGGAGCCCCCTTGGCGTGGATCGTCATCTCCCCGCCGGGCTCGGCGTCGAGGGTGGCCATGCGCTTGAGGCGGGCGTCGAACGCGAACGACCGGCGCCGGCGCTCGTCGCGGCCGGCCTGCCGGGCGGGCACGTCGACCCCCAGCTGTGCGGCCGCGAGCAGCAGGGCGCTCTCGCTCGGGTCGCCGCTGCGCGACCACGATCCGTCGTCGGCACGTGTGAGGGTCGCGCTGTTGCAGTCAACCGCGGTGCCAAGCAGCTCGGCCACCGCGCCCGTGGCAGGCTCCATCCCCGCAGCGATCGCGACCGTCGAGCCGTCCTGCCATAGCGATGTCGCCGTCATCCGTCCCTCGGTGAGGGTTCCCGTCTTGTCGGTGCAGATCACGTCGGTCGAGCCGAGCGTCTCGACCGCGGTCAGCTTCTTGACCAGCGCGCGCCGCTTGGCCATCCGGCGCACCCCGACGGCCAGCGCGAGCGTGATCGTCGGCAGCAGGCCCTCCGGGACGTTTGCCACGAGCAGGCCGATCGCGAACACGCCGGCGTCGGCGAGGTTCAGGCCGGCGACGAGGTGCCCGACCACGAAGAAGGTCACACCGAGGGCGACCGCGACGGCCGCGATCAGCTTGGCGGCGGTGTTCACCTGGCGCTGCAGCGGGGACGTCTCGTCCACGACGGTCTGTGACAGCGCGGCTATCCGCCCGAGCTGGGTGTTCATGGCCGTGCCATACACCAGCGCCTGGGCATCGCCGCCCGTGCACAGCGTTCCGGCAAAGACGAGGTCCTCGGCATCCAGGGGCGCGGTGGCTGGATGCGACCGCTCGGCGGTGCGCGTGACGGGCTGGGACTCACCGGTCAGCGGCGACATGTCGACCTCGACGGCGCCGCCGATCAGGCGGGCGTCGGCCGACAGCCGGTCGCCCTCGGCGAGCAGCAGCAGGTCCCCGGGCACGAGCGTGGTCGCGTCGATCTCCACCAGCGCGCCGGCACGCCTCACGCGGGCGTGGGGCGGCAGCAGGTCGCGCAGCGCCTCGGTGGCGTGCTCGGCCTGGCGCTCCTGGGCGAACGCGAACGCCGCGTTGAGCACGATCACCACGATGATCGCGATCGCCAGCGTGAGCACCCCGGTGACAAGCGACAGCCCGGCCGCCACCCACAGCAACAGGGCCAGCGGATGCGTGAACTGGCCAAGCAGGCTGCGCCACGCGCGCGGTCCGTTCTCGCGCCGGATCGCGTTGGCCCCGACCTGCTGCAGCCGCCGGGCAGCCTCGCGTTCGTCCAGTCCGTCGGCCTGGGTGCGCAGATGGGCGAGGAGTTGCGGGATCTCCTCTTCGGGATCGACGACGGGGACGGTCTCCTGGGTCTCGAACTTCTGGGGCAACGTCCCTGGTCGACCCACTATGCGCTTCGGCCCGCGGCAAGCAGCGAGTCGAGCCACGACGCGACCTCGTCGACCTGCATCGCCACAGACGCGCCGGTATCGACCGCGAGGTGCACATCGGTGGCTGCGCCACTCATTGCGACGAACTGATCGCCGAGCTTCCGGGCCACCTCGGGACCGGCGTCGGAGTCGGAGTGTTCGTGAACCTCCCGCTCCCGGGCACGCGCTACGCGCACATCCGACGGTGCCCGGCATTCCACCACCAGCGGAACCGCCGCACCGTCATCGGCGAGTGCGGCGTGAAACGCGCGCTCCAGCGCTGGAGCGCCGAAGCTCGCATCGACGATGACCGCGCGCTCGAGGCCGGCGCGCCGGCCGAGCTCGGCGTAGATCGCGGCGCGGCCGTCGGTGCTGTAGTCAGGCGACCCGTCACCAGCCTGCTCCCTTCGGATGACGTCGGACGAGAGCACCGGCAGCCCGGAGACCCTCGCGAGCGCTGCTGCCAAGGTCGACTTCCCGGCCGCGGGCGGCCCGGTCACGAGCAAGGTGATCGGTCCCCGTGCGCGCCAACTCAAATGGCCACTGAGGGCGAGTAGCGCGCGCGCCCGTTCGCGCAGGACCGACGCATCGGCACCGGTCTGGCCCGAGCGCAGTAGTGCGACTTTGGCGCGAACCTGGGCGCGGTAGGCGCCGAAGAAGGCAAGCAATGCTTCGGGCTGCGGCGCACCCCCAGCGTCGCGATAGCCGGCCAGCACGGCGTCGCCTGTGCCTTCGCTGCCGGTCAGGTCGTAGAGATCCATGAGCAGGAAGCCCAGGTCGTCGGCCACATCGACAACGCGCAGCGCGTCGAACTCCAGCCGGTCGATCACCAGCACGTTTCCGGACTCAAAGAGCACGTGCTCGGCGCGCAGGTCTCCGTGGCCGTCGACGACACTGCCGGCCGTCGCCCTCGCCTCGAGCACATCGTCCCATTCGAGCAGGAATGCGGCGGCGAAGCGTTGGAGCATCAGCCGCTCGACCGCCGGCACCACGCCATCGGTGAGCGGCAGCATCGCCTCGAAGTTCCGGTCGATCACAGCGCGATAGTCGATGCCGCCGGGCTGCACCTTCGAGTTGCGGTGAAACGGCGCGAGCCGCGCGCCGGCCGCCGACGCCTGGTCTAACGTCAGGGAACCACGCTCGATCCGGGAGGCCATCGTGTCGTCCTCGTCGAAGCGGCGCATCTCGACCACGTAGTCGATCGCCAGCGGATCCTCGACGCGGCCGAACGTGTACCCGCTCCCGTCGTCGTAGGGCACGACGGCACGGACGCCGAGGACGAGCCCCGGTGCCAGCGTCGCGTTCAGCTCGACCTCGCGCCTGCAGATGTCAGCCCGGGCCGTCGCGGAGCGCTGGTCCACGAAGTCGAAGTGCACCGGCCTGGGCAGCTTGTACGCGCGATCGCCGACGAGGAAGACGATCGAGCAGTGCGTCTCGCATACGACCACCTCGTCGGCACGTTCCAGGCTGCTGCGCAGTAGAACCGGGTCGGCATACGACTCGGCCGGGAGGGCGACGCTCATCGCCGGGCCGCCATTTACAAAGGGCATGCACCGAGGGTGGCGCTCGGCCGAAGCCTTCACATCCGGGGCAATGCCGCCGTCCGTTGCGGAAAGGCCGCAGCGAGGTTCGCCTGATCCGCTGCGTAGTTCTCCTGGCTGTGGTCGTCGGCGTTGCCCGGATGCCACGTCGCTCAGGGACGGGCAGCTCCCTGCGCTCGAGCGGCCGACGGCCGTGAACGCTTGCCATCGCGGCGAGATGCCCACGCGGTTGCGTAGTTCTCCCTCAGGAGTCGGCGAGTCCAGCAGGCCGTGATCGAGGGCGTGGCGGACGAGCTCTGCGCGCATGGAGCGCCCGAGCTTCTGCTGCACGTGGGCCCGGTGCGTCTCGACCGTACGCACCGATGGGAACAACTGCTCGCCGAAGGGTGGCTCCCAGCGACGGACTGAGGTAGGTCTGGCCGTCGGCGGCGCGGCGCCCCGCCTCGACCAGCTCGGTGTCTGCGGCCTTCCTGAGCACATAGCCCCTTTCGGTCCCCACCTACGCGCGCGCCCCGCTTACGCAGCCCCGGAGCTCAGATGTGAACGTAGATCTCCCCGTCAAGGGAGGCGGAAACCCCGGATGGCACGGCTCTGGAACCAGGGCAGAGTGAGCATCGTCCCGACTCTCAATTCAAGGAGGCTTCCTATGTACGCTTGGCACGACGCGCCCTGGATGTGGCTGTCGATGGGGGTTTTCTGGACGCTACTCGCTGCCTTTGCCTACTACGCGATCAGCCGGCATCCGACGGTCTCAAAGACCGGGCCGCAGGCAGCCGAAATCCTCGAGCAGCGCTACGCACGCGGAGAGATCTCCACCGAGCAATACCACGAACGCCGCGACACGCTCCGGGCCAGTCACACACCACCAGACGAACAATGATTTCCGCCCACGCACGGGGCCCCCAGAGCCCATCAATCATTACGGTCGACGTTCCAACGACGCGGAAAGCCAGACGCTCCTGCGCCGATGGTGGCTCGCTCTCGCGAATGGCTCGCCGACCATGCTGCTTTCCTACCCCGTCGATGACGTGCCCGCAATTGCGAAGGTTCCGGTCGACGTAACCTGACGGTGCACATCGGGCGCTTGACGTTTACTGTGCTCACCGGCATGCGCGCTGCCGATCGGCGCGGGCGTCTTCGAGCCCTCGCTCGGGCTCGTCCTACGGCCCGAGCTCGCGGC
Source organism: Solirubrobacterales bacterium (assembly GCA_038237685.1). Taxonomy (GTDB): domain Bacteria; phylum Actinomycetota; class Thermoleophilia; order Solirubrobacterales; family Thermoleophilaceae; genus JAAYBF01. The sequence continues at coordinate 20,004 of JBBRYL010000025.1, forward strand.
GCTGTCGATGGCCGGCTCGAGCCTGATCGTGGCCGTCAACGCCCTGCTGCTCAAACGCCTGCGCCTGCCCGAGGCGGCCGCCGCCGAAAGCCGGCCGCCCACGCCGGGCCGACCGACCCCCACCAGAACAAGCTCGCACGGCGGCGTGACGGTTTCCCTCGCGCGATTGCTCTTGACCGACTTCGGCGGTGACGTCATTCAGATTTCGCCGAGCGACGAGGAGGAGCACGGCTCCGCACCACGCTCGGCGAACAGCGAACGCGTCAGCCGCGGGCGTGCCGTCGGCGCGCGGTCCAGGCGAGGTAGCCGCCGAGCGTTCCGGTCGCGCCGAGGCCGAAGGTGAACATCGGGCGCTCCCACGACCGCCAGCGCTCGGGATCGACGGCCATCAGCTCGGTCACGCCCTCGATGAAAGCGGCCGCGATCACTCCGGCCACCAGCCGGTTTCCCAGGCGCTCGGCGCGGGCGACCAGCGGCTCGAGCTCGTCGGCGCGCAGGTGAACCTCCAGGCCACCATCCTCCATGACTGCCAGCAGCCGGCGCACGTGCTCGGGCAGCTCTGCGCCGATCTGGGCGACGTCTACGCCGGCCTGGCCGAGACGACGGGCGAACGCTGTGGGTGACAGATGGTGGGCGACAAGCCGTTGCGCGTAGGGGGCCAGGATCTGGCCGAGCTGAAAGTCGAGATCAAGCGCCACGGCCATCCCCTCGTTCATGGCGACCATCTTGAGAAGCAGCGCCAGCTCGCGCGGCAGCTGCAGGTGATGGCGGCGCACGATCCCGAGGGCCTCCTCGATCACCGATCCGAGCGCGATCTCGCTCACCGCACGCCCCTCGGTGCTCGCCACCAGGGCGGCGAGGTCCGCGCGCAGCTTCGGGCGATCGACCGTGCCCCGCGCGGTGGAGAGAGCGAGAACTGCGTTCGTGATCCGATCGGCGTCGCTGGCGGCGAGTGCCACGAGCAGGGCGCCGAGCCGCTCGCGGAGGCGATCATCGATCTCGCCGACCATGCCGAAGTCGATGATCCCCAGCCGTCCACCGGCCTCGACGAAGAAGTTGCCCGGGTGCGGATCGGCGTGGAAGAATCCGTCCTCGAAGACCATCTGGGCGGTCACGCGGGTCGCCAGCTCGGCGAGCGTGCGGCGGTCGATTCCGGCCTCGTCCAGTGCTTCGACGTCGGAGACCTTGATGCCGCGGACACGCTCCAGCGTCAACACCCGCGACGTCGTGGTCTCCCAGAACACGCGCGGGATGTGCACCTGGCCGCTCTTAGCGAAGTTGACCGCGAAACGCTCCGCGTTGCGTCCCTCGTGAAGGTAGTCCAACTCGCCCTGCAGCGTCGCGGCGAACTCGTCGACCAGCCCGACGAGGTCGTAGTCGGCGGCCGCATCCCAGCGCCGGCTGGTATGGGCCGCGAGGTTGCGCAGGATCTCCAGGTCCTCCGTGATCTGCTCCACGACGCCGGGCCGGCGGACCTTGACCACCACCTCGGTGCCGTCGTGCAGCGTGGCGGCATGGGCCTGCCCGATCGAAGCGGCGGCCAGCGGGACCAGCTCGAAGGTTGCGAAGGCTTGGTCGACACTCTGGCCGAGCTCCTCGGCGATGACGTTGCGGATCGCCTCTGCCGCCACCGGGGGCGCGCCGTCCTGCAGCTTGGCCAGCTCGGCCTGGTACTCGGGTCGGAGCAGATCCGACCGCGTCGAGAGGATCTGGCCCAGCTTGACGAACGTCGCGCCCAGCTGCTCGAGTGCCAGGCGGACGTGCTCCGGGCGCGTGTAGGGCTCGGCCCGGCGCTCGTGGCCCAGCAGGCCACGATGGAAGGGCACCTGGCGCTCGAGCCCGACGACACCCACGAGATAGCCCATCCCATGGCGCGAGAGCGTCTCGGCGATCTCGCGGTAGCGCTGTCGATGCGTGCTGCGGCTCATGCCAAAACGTTCCGCTCTACGGCGACGACCCGCCCAAGTACGACTAGCACGCCAGCGACGAGCGCGAGTGCCCAGCCGAGGCTGACGGTGAGCGCCCCCCAGGCGTGGAAGGAGTCGGAGAACGCGGCGTTCACGATGACGCGCCCGGGGCCGTAGCCGGGAAACAGAGCGCCCCAGGCGGGCGGCGCGCCGGAGCCGAACATCGGATTTTGCACGATGCCAAGGTCGAGCATCGCTCCGAACAGCATCAGGTAGGTGGCGCCGAGGCCGCCGACGACCGCGCCGGCGAGCGCACCGAGCATCGCGTAGATGAGCCCGGCCAGGAGGTTGCCGGCAACGAACGCCAGCCACAGCTTGGGCTGAAAGCTCAGCGCCGTGACCGCGAGCGAGACGGCCAGCACGAGGGCGGTGGCGGCGCTGAGAACGAGAAGCCGCGGCGCCAGCACTTCGCGGGGGCGAAAGCCGGCCACCACCAGTCGGCGGTCTGCCTGGCGGACGGACTGCATCACGAACACGCCGACCAGGCCGGCCAGGAAGGCCACGGTGATGGCGGCCATGACCCCGCCGTGGATGTCGCGCATGTTGGTGAGCACGTGGCCGCTGGCGGGGAGGCTGATCTCGCGCGGCAGGCGCTGGGTGGCGGAGATCGCCCGGGTGATGAAGAAGAACGGCACGACCACGAGCATTACGAGCAGCAGCGGGCGGCGGGCCTGTTCGCGAAAGCCCAGCCGGGTGGCGACGGCGACGCGGCTCATGCTCGGCTGCGGGCGCTGTAGGCGAACACGGCACAGGAACAGAGCAGCGCGGTGAGCACGACCGCGCTGAGCGTGATCCAGTCCGAGGCCGGTGAGGCCTGGCCCAGGCCGGCGGTGATGAGCACGTCGGCGGCTTTTCGGCTCACGCTGTAGAAGGCGGCGTGCGCGGCCATCCCTGGTCCGGAGAAGACATCGAGGAGAAACACGAAGGCCACCGCCAGCGACCCCTCCAGCGGGGCAGTGATGACCGACCCGATCAGGACCCCGACAGCCAGGTAGATCAGCGCGAAGGCCAAGACGGCGACGGCGGCGTGCCAGGGGTGGACAAGTCCGGTGCGCAACAGAAGCGCTATGAACCCGGCGCCGGCCGCGACGACGGCGAGCGCGAGCGACGCGCCGATGCGTGAGCCGGCGACCCGGACCGGTCCCGCTCCGGCCAGCGCCAGACGTCGATCGGCGCCGCGCGAGGAGGTGGCCTGAAAGAACCCCAGGGTCCCGGCGATAAAGGCGGCGGCCCAGCCCGCGCCGAGCGATGCGCCGGCGTCACCGCCAAGTTCGCCACCGAGGGCACGAGCAAAGTCGCTGAGAACGCCCGCCGAGGCCGCCACAAAGAACGCAGGCACCGCGACCAGCAGGACGAGCGTGAACGGCGCGCGGAGCTGCTCTCGGGCGAACGTTGCCGTGCGTGTCATGTGACCTTGAGGCGGCCGTCGCGCAGCTCATAGACGCGGGTGAGCCGGTCGCGCTCGGCGAGCAGGTGACTGACGATGACGATCCCCCTGCCTTGCCGGCGGCGGCGCTCGGCCATCTCCCAGAACCGCAGGTAGGTCTCCCAGTCAAAGCCCGAGTAGGGCTCGTCGAGCAGCAGGAGGTGCGGGTCGTGTAGCAGCGCGAGTGCGAGGTTGAGCTTCTGACGGGTACCTCCCGAGAGCGCCTCCACCCGGTAGCCGACGTATTTGGCGAACTGCAGCTCGTCGAGCAGGGCATCTCGTGAAGTTCTCGCGGTGACAGCATCGAGGCGGTAGGCCTGCGCGAACAGCTCGAAGTGCTCGGTGACGGTGAGCTTGTCCCATAGCAGTGGAAGTTGCGGGCAGTAGCCAAGGCGTGGCGGGCGGTCAATGAGACCCCCATCCCGGCCCAGGAGACCGACGATGATCTGCATCAGCGTGCTCTTGCCCGATCCGTTCTCGCCCACCAGCCCCACGAACTCGCCGGCGTCGACGTGCAGGCTCGCTCCGCGCAGCACGTCGACGGTGCGGCGATGCCACGGCGCCCCGCGCCGAAACGCTTTGGTTACGTCCTCAACAGCGAGGACCTGACCGCTGCCCTGGGGGATGCGGCGTTCGGCTGGCGCTATCTCAGCCATCCGAGGCCAGCACGAACTCCCCGCCCGCGAGCGCGTCGCGCACGGTGGCTAGGACCTATCGCGGCGCGGGCTGCCGCCCGTACCGCCCATCATCATCCACATCATGGCTCCCATCATCAGCATGCACGGGATGATGAACAGCGCGCCCGCTCCGACGCCGCTGCTCACGAGGACGATCGCGACCAGTGCGAATGCCACGCAGCCCCACATCATCTTCATCGAGTGCTTCGTATCGTCCATCTTCTTCTTCATCTCTTCCTCCTGGATCTGGGCTGCTTCGTCAACCTCAGGGCTAGCCTAGATACGACCTGGGGGTATGGAGAGCGGAATGCTCCACACCTCTGTGGGGGAGAACTACGTGATATCTGACCGGAGGCCCGCGCCCGCGCCAAACCCGAAGCCGGGCTCGACGAGCGCTGGCGTTCGGGATCTTGGTCAAATGCCAGCGCACAGGCGGACGAACAGAAGTAGTGGTCCGAGCCATTACGAAGGGCATGCACCGAGGTTCGCCTGATCCGCTGCGTAGTTCTCCTGGCTGTGGTCGTCGGCGTTGCCCGGATGCCACGTCGCTCAGGGACGGGCAGCTCCCTGGGCTCGAGCGGCCGACGGCCGTGAATGCCTGCCATCGCGGCGAGATGCCCACGCGGTTGCGTAGTTCTCCCTCAGGAGTCGGCGGCGCCCATCAGCCCGTGGTCGAGGGCGTAGCGGACGAGTTCGGCGCGTGTGGAGCGTCCGAGCTTCTGCTGCACGTGGGCGCGGTGTGTCTCGACCGTGCGTACCGAGAGGAACAACTGCTCGCCGATCTCGCCGTTGGTGTGGCCGAGTGCGATCAGCCGGAGTACCTCGGCCTCGCGCTCTGACAGATCGTCTGGAGGCCCGGCCGGTGTCTCCGTCGTAGCGGCGAGCTTGGCACCCAGCGACGGGTTGAGGTAGGTCTGGCCGGCGGCGGCCCGGCGCACGGCCTCTACAAGCTCTGTGTCCGCGGCCTCCTTGAGCACATAGCCAGACGCCCCGGCGCGCAGCGCGTGGCGCGCGTAGGCCGGGTCCTCCTGCATGGTCAGCACGACCGTCGCGGTGTCGGGCGAGCGCTCGCGGACCCCGGGCAGCGCTTCGAGCGACGTCAGTGTTCCGGGCATGGTGAGGTCGAGCACGAGCACGTCGGGCTTGTGGCCGAGCACCGCTCTCAGGGCGGCGTCCACATCGCCGGCCTCGGCGACGATCTCGAAACCTTCCTCGCCGCCGAGCAGCAGCCCGAGGCCGGTACGGACCATCCGGTGGTCGTCCGCCAGGACGATGCGGATCGCTGACACTTCAGCAGAGCCTACGACACGCCGTATGCTCGGAGTTGTCCGTGTCTGATTCCGATGCCGCAGACCGCAACGCCGATCGCGTCGAGCGGCTGCTGGAGTTCGGACGTGCGCTGACGTCTGAGCTCGACCTGCCGACCCTCCTCGACCAGATCCTGGATACGGCGCGTGAGCTCACCGGTGCCCGCTACGCCGCACTCGGCGTGCTCGACGAGCGCCGTCGCGAGCTGGCGCAGTTCCTCACCGTCGGCCTCTCCGAGGAGACGCGCGCGGGGATCGGCGACCCGCCCCACGGCCGCGGGCTGCTCGGGCTGCTGATCGATCGTCCCGAACCGCTGCGCGTGCACGACGTATCCCAGCACCCCCGCAGCTACGGCTTCCCGCCGGGACACCCCCCGATGCGCGGTTTCCTCGGCGTGCCGATCACCATCCGTGGCGAGGCCTGGGGCAACCTCTACCTCACCGAGAAGGCGAATGCCGACGATTTCGGCGAGGACGACCTCGACACGATCGTGGTCCTGTCCGAATGGGCGGCGGTCGCCATCGACAACGCCCGCCTGTTCGCCGAGGCCACCACGCGCCGCCAGGAGCTCGAGCGTGCGCTGCGCGCGAGCCGCAGCGCCATGGAGATCGCCACCGCGGTGGGCTCCGACACCGACCTGCCACGGATCCTCGAGCTGATCGTCAAGCGAGCGCGCGCACTCGCCGAGGCCGACACCCTGCTGATCTGGCTGCGCCAGGGAGATCGGTTGCAGATCGCCGCCGTGGCCGGCAACGGCGACGTTCCCGACGACGCCTCGATTCCACTCGACACGTCGACGGCCGGCGAGGTCCTGCGCGGTGCCCGCTCGGCCCGGGTCGAGGATTTCGAGCGCATGCAGATCAACCCCTCGCAGTACGGACTCCCGCAGGCAACCGGCGCCCTGATCGTTCCGCTCGCGCACCGCGGGCGCGGGCTTGGCGTGTTGATGGCGTTCGACCACCTTGGCCAACGAGCCAGCTTCGATGCCGACGACCAGCGTGCGCTCGAGGCATTTGCGGCCAGCGCCGCGATTGCGGTCGCAACTGCGCGCAGCGTCGAGGAGCAGCGCCTGCACGACACGATGGCCGCCGCCGAGGCCGAGCGCCGCCGGTGGGCGCGCGAGCTCCATGACGAGACGCTGCAGGGGCTCGCGTCGCTCAAGCTGGCTCTTCGCGGAGCGCAGAAGGCGGCGCCCGAACGCGCGCGCCCGATGCTGGACTCGGCAATCGCGCAGCTCGAGAGCGACATCGCCGGGTTACGCACGATCATCGCCGACCTGCGGCCCGCGGCACTCGACGAGCTCGGCCTCGAACCGGCGCTGCGCACACTGGTCACACAGGTCGCCGACAGCGCCGACCTCCAGGTGCGCGGCAGGATCGAGCTCGGCCCGACACGGCTGAGGCCCGACTTCGAGACGATCGCCTACCGCGTCGCCCAGGAGGCACTGACCAACGTCGTCAGGCACGCCGGGGCGCGTACGGTCACCGTCGACGCCGGCGTCGATTCCGGGCGGCTGCGTCTCACGATCGCCGACGACGGCCGGGGAGTCGGCGGCGAGCCGGGCGGCGGCTACGGCATCATCGGCATGCGCGAGCGCGCCGCGCTGGCTTCCGGCACCCTCGGGATCGCCCCGCTTCCTGACCGTGGCACCTGTGTGACGCTCGAGCTCCCGCTGAGCGGATCTCGCGAGCCATGAGCGATCTCCTGGCCATCCGCTGCCAGGCGCTGACCAAGCACTGGGGCGCGGCGTTAGGCGTCGATCGGCTCCGGCGCCCTCCTCGGCGCGGCGCTCTCCGACGAACTCCGCCACGCCGGACTGGGCGGGCTGGCGTGGGCGCCGTTGCAGTTCCAGCCCTGACCCTTTTGTAGCGTCCGTCGCGTTCGCGGCGTCGGCGCTGTCCGACACGCGTGGTCGTGCCCTGGGCGCCGCCGTCGGCGTGACCGTGTTCGGCTACCTGCTCAACGTGGTCAGCGGGCTGCTCGCCTCGCTCGACTGGCTGCGCTGGTGCACGCCTTTTGGCTACTACGACCCAGGCGCCGCGATCACGCATGGGCCACGCCCGTGGCCGATCGTGGCTGTGGTGGCCGCTTCAATCCTGCTGCTGGCCCTCACGCGATGGGTCTTGGAGCGCCGCGACCTCGCGTGACGCCCGCGGAAGCTAGCGCTGCTGGTGCGTGACGTCGTGTTCGACCGGCGGCACTACCAGCACCGGTCGCCCGGCGTGATGGACGATCGCCGATGACACGCTTCCCAGTGTGCGCGCGATCCCCGTGAGCCCTCGCGATCCTATGACCACCGCCCGGGCTTCCAAGCGGTCGGCCTCGCGCACCAGGCCGCGCCAGGCGACGCTGTCGTGGCGAATCGACTCGCTGTCGCAGTCGCCGCTGATGGCGGTGGCCGCCGCGGCCCCTTCTGCCGCGGTCTCGACCGCCCGCTCCTGAATCCGCTCATCGACCTCCCGGGCCATGCCCACGGCGCCGCCTGCTCCAACGACCATCGTGTGAGGCACCTTGTCCGCCCACGGAGACCAGGCAGAGATGACGACCCCGGACCCCCCGAGCAGCCGGCGGCCGGAGTCGATCGCGCGGCCCGCATGATCGGACCCGTCCGTGCAGAACATGACCGGCCCGGCCCCGAGCGCGTCGACGGTCCCGGGAACCACGAGCACCGGCGCGGGAGCGTGGTGCACCAACCCGCTCGAAACGCTCCCGAGCAACACGCTGGCCACCCCCGACCGACCGCGGGCGCCAACGACCACCACCCCGACCCTACGCCGTAGCGCGAGCTCGCGCAGTGCCGACCAGGTGTTGCGCGCCTCGTGAACAGCCTCGGGCCGCGCGTCGAAGCCCGCCGCACAGGCCAGGCTCGCTCCCTCGGCGGCGCACGCCTCGGCCCGCTCGCGATCGGCGTCGTCGAGCATCTCTGAGCCCTCGGCCAACGCCCCCGACGGTGGCCCGGCAAACGGAGCGTTGAGCATCAGGCTTGAGATGCCTGACCATGCGTGAGCCACGATCGCCGGGCCGGGCGACGAAAGCAGCTCGGCGGCTCGTTCAATCGCGTTCGCGCTCTCGCTCGATCCGTCGAAGCAGAGCAGCGCCGGCGCGGCGCTCATTTGCGCACCTCGGCCGGCTCGCGCACGGGCTGGTGCGGGATCACCACCACCGGGCGGTCGGCTGTGTGCAGGACCTGTTGGGCCACGCTTCCGAGCAACATCCCGATCCGCCCCTCTCCGCCCGAGCCTACGACGATCTCGTCGGCCTGGTGTAGCCGGGCACAGCCCACCACTGTCTCGGCCGCGGCGCCGGGCGCGAGCACGAGCTCGTAGTCCGTATCGATGAGCCCGTTGCCCGCTTCGAGCACGAGCGCGTCGAGCATCGCGCCGCCGCGATCGGCGCGTTCCTCGTCGACCCCGGCCTCAGCGAGGAATCCCATCCACTCGGCGAGTGGTCCCGTGGCGTGCACGATGTAGAGGCGGCCATCAGGGCCCACCCGATCGGCGGCATAGGAGACCGCAGCTCGGGAGGACTCCGAGCCGTCATAGCCGACCACGAGCGTCAGGGTCCTGTCGCCCTCGACTACCAAGCGGGCTCCGCCGCGCGCTGCATTGAAGACTCGCCCGGGTCGGCGGCGACGCCGCGGGGCACGACCAAGACCACGCCCGAAGCGTGCTTCATCAGGTGTGCGGACACCGATCCGAGCAGCACCCGTCGAACAGGTCCATATCCGCGCGAGCCGATGCACAACAGGTCCACCTGCTCAGCCGCGCGGTCGAGCAGCTCCCACACCGGGCCGCCGGTAAGCACCCCGCTGGTGACCTCGACGTCATCGGGAACGAGCTTGGCCGCCTCATCCAGGTGGCCCTGGTAGATCTCGTGCATCCCGGCGTTGAGGTCGAAGACCCCGTAACCCCACCCAAAGGCGCTCGGCTCGGGGGCTGAGACGGTCATCAGCCGCAGTCCCGCTCCGAAGGCGCGGGCCAACTCGATCGCCGCCCCCAGTGCCTCCCGCGATTCCCGTGAGCCGTTCAGTGCAACCCCCACCGTCCTGAAGGACTCACCGTCGTCGCGCGATCCCGCCGGGGCCACGGCCACCGCGCACGGGGCGCCGTGCAGGAGCTGGACACCGACGTCGCCGGCGCTCATTCGGCCACTCTCGGTGCCATGCGCCGAGCCGACCACGATCAGGTCAGCGTCGAACTCCTCGGCCGCGTCGTGGAGGCCGTGTGCGGGCGAGGTCGAAGGAAACGCCTCGGCCTTCACGCCGATGAGATCGGCTGCCGCCTGGACCTTGCGAGCGAACGAGGCCTCCTGCTCCCGATCCACGAACGGTCCCTGGGGAAACACGCCCGTCACGACGAGCTCGGCGTTCGAGGACGCACCGATTGCCTGGGCGACGGCCACCGCATCCCGGCCACCGTCGCCTCCGTCGTATCCGATGATGATCTTGCGGTACATGCCTTCTCCTCGTAGTCGCTGAGAGTCGCTGAGCCCGTGCCTCGGAAGGTTCCCGCCACGGGACTCCCATGCCATCCGCTCAGAGCCCTCTGACGGCTCCGTAGTTCACCGTCTCGGTCAGCCCACGACGGCCCCGCCATTGGCGGGTGCCGGGATGGTGCCTGCGGGTTCGACCGGGTCCGGGTCGGGCGGTGTCTGGTTCGCCGCTGCCGCCTCGCGGCTGAGGAAGGCTCCGATCTCTCCGATCGTGCTCATCAGAGGGGCCGGGAACATGATCGTGGAGTTCTTGTCGACGCCGATCTCGACCATTGTCTGGAGGTTGCGCAGCTGGAGCGCAAGCGGGTGCTCCATCATGGTGTCGGCGGCGCGACCCAGCTCTCCGGCGGCCAGCGCTTCGCCCTCGGCGGCGATGATCTTCGCGCGCTGCATGCTGTCTGGCAATTGAATGTCCTTGAGCTCGACGACGGTGACCTTGACGCCCCACTCCTCGGTCTGCACGTCGAGGATCTCGCGGATGTTCTTGTTGATCTTGTCGGTCTCTGACAGTGTCTCGTCGAGGGTGTGGCGCCCGACGACTGCGCGGAGGGTGGTCTGGGCGATCTGGTTGATCGCCGCGGACACGTTCTCGATCGCCACGACCGACCGGACCGCGTCATCGACCCGGTAGTAGGCCACGGCGGAGACGTCGACGCTGACGTTGTCCTGGGTGATGATTCCCTGTGACTGGATCGGCATCGTGACAATCCGCAACGACACGCGGTAGACGCGGTCGACCAGCGGGATGATGAAGATCAAGCCGGGGCCGCGGGCGCCGTCCTTGACCCGACCAAGCCGGAACACCACGCCACGCTCGTACTGCTTCAGGACCCGCACGCTGGCGGCCACGCCCAGCAGGGCTACCACGACGATGACATAGAGGGCGACCATGACGACTCCTTCTCCGCTTCGGTTGACCGGCACGTTCGACAGTAGCCTGCCCCGAGCCGCCGGAATGAGGGGAAACCCGCACATATCCGGCGGGAAGCCGAAGCACGCTGGCGAGGCCGACCGCCCGACGCTACCGGCGCTTCGTCTGGCGTCCCGGGTTCGGGTAAGTGGCTGGCAGCACGGTGTCGTCAGCACCCGGTGAAACAGGTCCGGCTGCTCGAACAGCGGCCGGTGACCGGATGTGTCGCACACGATCAGCTGCCTCTTCGGCGCATCGAGCATCCGGAGCCCACCGGGTGCGCATCACAAGGTCTGCAAAGACACCCACGACGAAGACTAATGGCGATGACCGCGGAGCGCATCGGAGGGGGCGACAGGGCTGCCGGGGGGGGGGGGGTTCATGTACTCGTGCCGACGAGCGCACCGATACCCGACGTGACCGCCATGGCCGCGATGCCCCATGCGAGCGTGCGGAGAGTTGCCGGCCCTCTGGGCGCGCCACCAAGGCGGGCCCCGAGGTCGCCCAGCAGCGCAAGCGCCAGCAGTGCTACCAAGACACAGGCAAGGACGCGGACGCCTGCAGGTGTCACCCCGACAGCGAGCAGGGGCAGTATTGCCCCGGCCACAAAGGAGATCGCCGATGTCCAGGCGGCCTGGAACGGGCGGGCAAGCCTCTGGCTGGCCAACCCGAGCTCGTCCCGGGCGTGAGCTGCGAGCGCGTCTCGTTTTGACAACGCGAGCGCGACATCGCGCGCGAGGTCCGAAGGCAGGCCGCGGCGCTCATAGATGAGTGTGAGCTCGCGAAGTTCACCCGCGGGGTCGTTGCTGAGCTCGCGTTCTTCGAGGCGCAGGTCCGCGCGTTCTGCGTCACGCTGGGAGCTGACCGAGACATACTCCCCGGCCGCCATCGACAACGCTCCAGCCGTCATCCCGGCGATGCCGGCCACGACGACTGTCTGGCTGGAGGCGCCAGACGCGGCCACACCGAGCACGAGACTCGACGTCGACAGGATTCCGTCGTTTGCACCCAGAATGGCGGCTCGCAACCAGTTCGAGCGCTGGCTGAGGTGCACCTCAGCCTGACGGAGGACGGGGGCCATGGGCACCATACTGACGTGTTGGTTCCCAACCGCCAGGCCTAGCCGGGCGCCTCCTGCGGCCCGTGGCGAGCGAACCGCGCGGCACGACGGCGAACGTGCCGATGGTAGCGCTGGCGCAGCGTGGGTCGCGCCTTGTCGGGGCGCTCCTGGAACGTAGAAGCGCGCTTGATGACTTCGGCGGGTCTCGCGCGCAGCAGTGCGAAGCTCTCCTACACGCCGTCGCGTGACAGCGTCGCGATCCGGTGGCGCCAGCGAGCCGCAAGCCGTGCTCCCGCGACGGCTGTCCGATCGGCAGGTGGCCGAGCGCCGCGACTGCGGCAACGACCGCCACCGCCAGCCCGGCGGGCAGCAGCGTCGCGATCCAGGGCACGCCGCCCGGAAGCAGACCGACCGGGTCTGCCCGTTCGGAAGCGCTCGCGGACATCATCGAGTCCCGGCACCACGCCCACGACGAGGCCGAGAACGACGGGCGAGCAGGAAAGGCCAAACGCCCGCCGCACGAGCGCTCCCGAGGTCGGGACCTCCTCGTTCGCCGGGGCTTGCTTCTCCTGCGCGACGCTTCGGCAGTGTCCCCTCGATAGCGAGGCCCGGCCGCGGCGCCTTCCCGTCAGGCCGTAGCGCCGGCGTGCTCGAGGTAGGGCGCCAGCTCAGGGGCGGCAACCTGCTCGTACCCGCCGTCGATCGGTTCGTCGGCGATCACGGAGTCAAACCCCTTGCCAGCCACGTAGCGGGCCGACAGGTACTTGGGCTTGGCGCCGGTGAGCAGCTTGCCGCGGACGACGATGTTGAAGGGCGGCACCTCGACGTCGGCACCGGCGAGGCGGGCGATCGCGGCCGCGGCGATGTCGGCCTGCTGTGCGCCCACGCCTCCGTGCTTGAGCGGGAATTCCGTGCAGTCGCCCGAGGCAAAGACCCTGCCGTCGGTGCCAGGCACGCCACAGTCCGGCTCGATCGTGATGAACCCGTGTTGGCCGCCCCCCGGAATCCCGCTGATCCCTGGGCCCGACATCCGCGGCATCGCGATTGTGCTGTCGGGACGCAGCACCGTGCCGCTCGGATGGACGATCAGCTCTGACTTGGCCTTTACCTCGACCTCCGAGGAGGTGAACAGGCGTACGCCCGCGGTCTCCAGCAAGTCGCCTACGCCTGCGCTGACATCGCCCCCGAACGCGGGCAGCGGTTCGCTGTCGGCGGTCACGAGGCTCACCTCGAGATCCGCGCTGGAGTCGCTTCCCCGTTCGGCGGTCATCAACGCGAGTTCATAGAGGGGCAGCGGCCAGGCCGGTCCGGGTGGGCTGATGAAGACGGCCCGCTTGACATACCCGCCCTCGACATCCTGGACGACCCCCCTGAGCAACTCGTCGGCGCGGCGATCGTCAAACGTCTTGACGTGTTCGAACGCCGGATGCAGCTTCGCGCCGACTGCTATCAGCAGCGCGTCGAAGGCGATGGTCTTTCCAGCTGTGGTGTGAACAACCCCTTTCGAGGGCTCAACCGAGCTGAGCGAGTCGCGCAGCCACGTCGCGTTGGTGTCGCGGACGATCTCTGCGAGCGGATGCTGTTTCGGGCTGCCAAGCGAGAACGGCTCGTTCACCGAGAGCGCACGGTAGGTGAACTGCTCCTCGGGGGCCAGGAGGGTGACCGAGATACGGTCATCCGCGAGACGATGCAGGCGCAGCAGGCCCTCGAGCGCTGCGACGCCACCGCCGACGATCACGACTGAAAAACGTTTCATGCGACGGAATCTAGGACCGCAGGGCCTCGCTGGCATCGGGGTGAACGACCTCGCCGCTTGCGGGGATCTACGGACGGTCCTCAGCGGTATCGGCCGATGCTGTTGCTGCCCAACGTGCGCAACCTGGTGTCGTGGGCACAGACGAGCGCCAAGCACCGGCTTGCCAGCAGGTCACCGCCCGCGATCTGCTGACGCCCGGGGTCGTGGCCATCTCGGTCACCGCTCCGGTGCGCCAGGCCGCTCAGGCATTGACCGCTCACGACGTGCACGCCGTCCTTGTGATCAGCTGCGCTGGCCGGCCCGCGTGTGGGTGACAGCCCATGGGCTACTTCCGCTCGTCGACAAGGATCGTGGCCTGGTCTGGGCCGGCGACGCCATCAGGGAGCGAGTGGCCGCATTCGATCCCCACGCCTCCTGCGCCGAGGTGGTCAAACGGCTGTCCGATCCCGGCGTCTCGCGCGTCTTGGTCCAGGAGCGCTCCGAGTGGATGCCCGAAGGCGTGATCACCGACGTAGACCTCGCTGCCAGCGTGGGAATCCCTGCAGTGACTCCAACGAGGCAAGTGGCCTGAGGTCTCCGATCCTGCTCAAGGCATCGCCTCGTTGTCGCCAAGCGGTCCGAGCTCGACATCGCCGCGGGCGGCGTGGCCGAGCGCCGTCTGCATCGCTGCGGCCGCCGAATCCTCCGACAGCTCGATCGTCAGATCGGTGAGTCCCGCGCCGCGATGGTCGAGAGTGGTCGGGCCGAGCGATCCGAGGACGTCGATCGCGTTTCGGTTGATGCTCAAGCAGCTGGCCTGAAAGCGGTGGACGCCGGCGCGACGGGCGCGAGTCGTCAGCTCGGCCAGCAGGACCGTGGCCAGGCCTCGACCATGCCATTCATCAGCGACGGCCATCGCCACCTCTGCTATTTCGCTGCCTTCCTCGGCGCATATGTAGCGGGCCACGCCCACGAGCTCGCCGTGGTCGGGGTCGAGCGCGATCAGGGCTTCGTGGGAGATGTGGTCGACATCGGTGAAGTAGGCGATCGTCCGCGCATCCAGCTTCTTCAGGACGGAGAAGAAGCGCCGGTAGCGCGACTCGGGCGAGAGCTTTTCGACCGCCGCGGCCAGCTCAGCGCTGTCCCCGACCGAGATCGGTCGGATGTGGATGGTCGAGCCGTCCCGCAGGATCACCCGCTCGGTGTATGGGAGCCGACCGGCCGATCCCGTCGTGGAGGCGGAAGGAGATACGTCTGGGCGTGCTGTGGTGTGGCCGGTGTCGGACATCGAGCCTCCTTCTTGGTTGAGCTGACCCTAGGTCCCCGGTGGCCGAATCGCATCGGCCACCTCTCCCCGTGGCCGTCCGTAGTTCTCCGTAGGCAGCGAACGAGGCGCGCCGCTCCATCAGCAGAGCTCTCGAGCAGGCTTCGTCGAGCGCGGTTAGTCGGGCTGGTAGAGCCGGGAGGCGGATCCACGGCAGGGAGACGACGCCAAAACGTCCGTTCTCGGCCCCGACGATGTGCGGCCGCCGTACCAATGGCACAGGCGATCTGAGACGGTCGACATTGTCAGCTGTGGGTACTGGCCGCGGCGCGCCGCCGCCGCTTGGTCTTGCGGAGATCGCGGTCGTAGAAGCGGTCGTGATCGGTGAGGCTCGCGGCGAACATGACGCCATCTGTCGGCCGGAGGGGATAGGACGGCGGTCCGGAGGCAGCGCTTCATCGCGCTATGGTCGTTCGTAGTTCCGACTCGCGCGCCAGCTTCCCTCTGCTTCCGCGGGACTCGATTACAGAGGATGGGCAATCATATGGCG
>JBBRYL010000026.1:0-35351 GCA_038237685.1 Solirubrobacterales bacterium
CACCTGTGGGAGCGCTGCCGCACGCTTGGGCTCGACCTCGACCGGTTCGAGACCGACCGCCGCTCGGCCGCCGTGGGCGAACGCGTCTCGCGGGACTTCCGCTCGGGCATCCGTGCCGGGGTGGTCACGACCCCGACCCTCTTCGTCGACGGCACCGCCCACCCGGGCGTGCCGGGGCGTTCACTGCTCGACAGGCTGGCGGAATGAGGGGGCGCGTCGGCCCCTGCCGCGCCATCTCATCGCCTGTCCACTGCTAGCCTGAGATCGACTTCTATCGAAGAGTCACAAGAGAACGCCGCCAACCGGGCGGCACCGAAAGGAACATATGAGTATTGACGTAACCCGTGTCTCAGTTGAGATCGGCGGTTCCGAGATCAGCTTCGAGACCGGCAAGCTCGCCAAGCAGGCGAGCGGCTCCGTGGTCGTACAGGCAGGGGACACCATGGTCCTCGCTACGGCTACCGCAGGAAACCTCCGCGACGTGGACTTCCTGCCCCTGACCGTCGACGTCGAGGAGCGCATGTACGCCGCGGGCAAGATCCCCGGCAGCTTCTTCAAGCGCGAAGGCCGTGCCGGCGAGAAGGGCACCCTGACCGCGCGCATGATCGATCGCCCGATCCGGCCGCTGTTCCCCAAGGGATGGCGCCGCGAGACCCAGCTGGTCTCGATCCCGATGTCGATCGACCACGTGCACCCCTACGACATCCTCGCGATGAACGGCGCAAGCGCCGCGCTGATGGTGTCGGACATCCCGTTCCCGACTCCCGTCGGCGCCGTGCGGATTGGCCAGGACGAAGACGGCGGATTCGTCGTAAACCCCGACGAGGAGGACAACCTCGACAGCACCCTCGACCTCGTGGTCTCGGGTACCGAAGAGGCCATCCTGATGGTCGAGGCCGGCGCCAAGGAGATCTCCGAGGCCGCCATCCTCGACGCGCTCGACATCGCCCATGGCGAGATCAAGAAGCTGTGCGCCGCGCAGCGTGAGCTGGCCCAGAAGGCCGGCAAGGCCAAGGTCGAGGTCGAGGTCCCGCAGGTCGACGAGTCGATCTTCAGCGAGCTGAAGGCCGAGTTCGAGACCGCCTTGAGCACCGCGACCTCGGTCGAGGACAAGCTCGAGCGCCAGGACGCCACCAATGCCGTCGAAGAGCATGCGATCAACACGCTCTCGGGCGATGCGGATGCCGACGGCTACAAGGACAAGCGCGCCGCCGTGCAGATGGCGTTCGACAAGCTCGAGAAGGAGCTGATCCGCAAGCGGATCGCCATCGACAAGATCCGCCCCGACGGTCGCGCGGCCGATCAGGTGCGCGACATCTGGATCGAGGTCGGCGTTGGCCCGCGTACGCACGGCTCGGCCGTGTTCACGCGCGGTCAGACCCAGGCGTTCTCGGTCGCCACGCTCGGCACGACGCGTGACGAGATGCGTCTCGACACGCTCGGTCTCGAGACCAAGCGCCGCTACTGGCATCACTACAACTTCCCGCCCTTCTCGGTCGGGGAGGCGGGCTTCATGCGCGGCCCCAAGCGTCGCGACATCGGCCACGGTGCCCTCGCCGAGCGGGCGCTCGTGCCGGTCATCCCGGACTCCGAGGAGTTCCCCTACTCGATCCGTGTGGTCTCCGACATCCTGGAGTCCAACGGCTCGTCCTCGATGGCTTCGGTCTGCGGCAGTTCGCTGTCGCTGATGGACGCCGGCGTGCAGATCAAGGCTCCGGTGGCGGGCATCGCCATGGGCCTGATCAAGGAGGGCGACGACTACATCGTGCTCTCAGACATCGCGGGGGTCGAGGACCATCTCGGCGACATGGACTTCAAGGTCGCCGGTACCTCCCAGGGCATCACCGCCCTGCAGATGGACATCAAGATCACCGGTGTGACGTTCGACATCCTCACCGACGCGCTGTCACAGGCGAAGGTGGGCCGCGACCACATCCTGGGCAAGATGGCCGAGGCCATCGAGGGCCCGCGCCCGGAGCTGTCAAAGAACGCTCCGAGCATCGGCCAGATCTCGATCGACACCGAGAAGATCGGCATGATCATCGGCAAGGGTGGCGAGACCATCCGCGCGCTGTCCGAGGAGTTCGAGGCCCAGATCGACATCGACGACGACGGCACGATCCGCGTGTTCGCCGCAAACGGTGATCAGGGCGACGCCCTGGTCGATCGGATCCGCTCGATGACCAAGGAGGTCGAGGTCGGCGACGAGTTCACCGGCAAGGTGGTCAAGACCACCACGTTCGGCGCCTTCATCGAGCTCTCCAAGGGCAACGACGGCTTGCTGCACATCAGCAACGTCAAGCCCGGCGAGCGCGTCGACGCCGTCGAGGACGTGCTCAACCGCGGCGACGAGATCGAGGTCCGTGTCGTCGAGGTCGACAAGGAGCGTGGCCGCGTCGGCCTGCGCCTCGCGGCCGATCCCGACATCGCCGGCAAGACCTCCGAGGAGCTCGCCTCGGTTGGCACCGGCGGCGGCGGCGGAGGCGGAGGCGGCGGTCGTGACCGCGACCGCGGCCGCCGCGGCGGCAACGGCGGCGGCAGGGACCGCCGCTAGCCAGAGGCATCGGGGCTGGGCGCGACCACACGGTCGCGCCCTGCCACCCTTCCTCTTCATGAGCGACCAGCCAGACACAGAGATCACGACCCTCGACTCGGGGGTACGCGTGGCCAGCGAGCACGTGCCTTCGGTGCGTTCCGTCGCACTCGGTCTCTGGATGCGGACAGGCAGCCGCGACGAGACCCACGAGCAGGCGGGCCTCTCGCACTTCCTCGAGCACCTCCTCTTCAAGGGCACCGACCGCTTCAGCTCGCAGGAGAT
This sequence comes from Solirubrobacterales bacterium, assembly GCA_038237685.1. Taxonomy (GTDB): domain Bacteria; phylum Actinomycetota; class Thermoleophilia; order Solirubrobacterales; family Thermoleophilaceae; genus JAAYBF01. Next base: position 2,819 of record JBBRYL010000026.1, read on the forward strand.
CGACGAGACGTTCGATGCCATGGGCGCAGAGGTCAACGCCGGCACCAGCAAGGAGAGCACCTCGGTCTACTCGCGCTTCTTGGACCGCCACCTCGACCACTCCTTCGATGTGATGTCCGACATGGTGCTGCGCCCGACTTACCCCGACATCGACTCCGAGCGCCAGGTGGTGATCGAGGAGATCGCCATGTACGAGGATGAGCCTTCGGACAAGGTCCATGACGTGCTGGCCGACGCCGTGTTCGGCGATCACCCGCTCGGGCGTCCGGTGATCGGTCGCGCCGAGGTCATCGGGAACGTGCCGGTGCCCGACATCGCGGCCTACCGCGACGCTCACTACGTGTCGTCGAACCTCGTGGTCTCGGCCGCCGGCAACATCGAGCACGACCGCCTGGTGGCGCTGGTGGAGGCCTCGCTCGACGACAAGGTCTCGGCCGAGGCCCCGGCCATGTCCAACGGCGCGCTGAAGCAGGCCGATCCCAGGCTGTGCTTCCACAGCAAGGAGACCGAGCAGTACCACCTCGCTCTCGGCGCTCCGGGGTTGGCCCGCGATGACGAGCGTCGCTTCACCCTGCGCCTGCTCGACACGATCCTCGGAGGCTCGACCTCCTCACGTCTGTTCCAGGAGGTGCGCGAGAAGCGCGGTCTGGCCTATGCCGTCTACTCGTTCGCCCAGCAGTACACCGACTCCGGGCAGGTCGGCCTCTACGTTGGCACCCGGCCCGACAACGTCCAGGAGGCCATGGACGTGATCGGCACCGAGCTGCGGCGGCTGGTGGCCGACGGCGTGACACCTGCCGAGCTCGAGCGAGCCCGCGAGAACGTCAAGGGCCGCACCACGCTGGCAATGGAGTCGACGCTGGCGCGGATGAACCGTCTCGGCAGCTCGCTGCTGATGGGAGTGCCGCTGCTCACCCTGGACGAGGTGCTGGCCAAGGTCGACGCCGTCACCCTCGACGGCGTGCAGGAGCTCGCGGCCGAGCTGTTCGACCCTGCGCGGATGTCTGCTGCCGGTGTCGGCGCCGAAGAGGACTCGTTCCGCAAGGCGGTGGGGGAGGTCAACCCGTCGCTGATCGCCGCGTGATTCGCGTAGGGGTCTCCGGCGCCGCCGGGCGGATGGGCGCGACGGTCTGCGCCGCGGTCGAGGGGGCGCAGGACATGGAGCTCACCGGTCGCGCCGATCCGGCGCTCGACACTTCGCTCGCCGACGTGCTCCCGGGGGCCGACGTGGTGGTCGACTTCTCCCAGCCCCACACGGCGCTGGCCAACGCGCGTCAGTGCATCGAGGCCGGTGTGCACTGCGTGGTTGGCACCAGCGGCGCCGACTTCTCAGAGCTCGAGGGCGTCGGTTCCCTCACTCCGCAAGGACAGGCGGCAAACGTGTTCTTCGGGCCCAACTTCGCTATCGGCGCGGTGTTGATGATCGAGGCCGCGAAGCTGGTAGCGCCGCACATGCCCGAGGTCGAGATCATCGAGCTGCACCACGACAAGAAGCTGGATGCGCCGTCGGGCACCGCTACCCACACGGCACAGGTCCTGGCCGAGGCGGGCGCCAACGTGCACGAGCCGATCCATTCGGTGCGCCTGCCAGGGCTCGTGGCGCACGAGGAGATCATCTTCGGCGGGGTGGGCCAGACGCTCACCATCCGTCATGACTCGATCGATCGCGAGTCGTTCATGCCGGGCGTGCTGCTGGCTGTCAGGCGCGTCGGGACGCTCGAGCACTCGCCCACGGTCGGGCTCGAGAAGCTGCTGTTCTAGTCGTGTTTGCGAAGCGCGCGCGGGACCACGAACCGGATGCCGGAGCGCTGGTCGTCGATCGAACAGGTCTTGTTGTCGATCAGGCCGATGCGCTTGGCGTAGGGAACGAGGCCCATCTGGTTCAGGTAGTTGGCATGGCCGCGCTTGCGGGTCACGAGCCAGAGGTAGCCGGAATCGCGCAGGCGGCCGCGGTAGCGAACCAGGATCTCCTGGCCCTCCTCGAGCGACTCCACCATCACGATCGCGCCATCAAGATCGCCACCCTTGACGAGGCCACGCCCGACGGCGTCCTTGACGTCGCCGCGCAGGCCGGCACCGACGTCGCCGGTGACCTCGACCCGTTCGTCGGGCTTTACCCCGAGCTTCTGCACGCTGGAGCGGTGGGTGTAGTCCGTATCGGCCATGACGAGGTCCGTGATTGTGACATTCGCCGCCGACGTGAGGGCGCTCTGCATCGGCTCGGCCGCCGCCCGGGGTGCGTTGTAAGGTCCCTCTACAGCGATCGAAGGAGGAGTCCACATGGGCTTCATGGACAAGGCGAAGCAGATGGCGGACCAGGCGCAGGCAAAGATCGAGGACGCCCAGAAGCAGTTCAACGACGGCCAGGCCCAGAAGGGCGGCCAGCAGGGTGACAACGTGACCTACGACGCCCACGGCCGCCCAATTGCCCAGGACGGCCCCGCGGCCGCCCGGACTCCGCCGGCCCCGGTCACGCCGGGACAGAGCCCGCAGGCCGCCGATCCGGCGCCGACCGAGGATCTTCCTCCCGTGGACTCGACTCCGGCCCCCACGCCCACCGCCGAGGGCGTGAACGCGTCGCCGGACCCGTTCAAGCCGATTCAGTGAGACCGTTCGGATGACCGTAAGAGTCGCGGGAGTATTCACCCCGATGGTCACGCCGTTTCGGCCGGACGGCGAGCTCGATCTGGATGCAGCGGCAGACCTGATCCGCCATCTCGCCGCCAACGGCTCCGACGGGGTCGTACTCACGGGAACCACCGGCGAAGGGTCTACGGTCACCGACGACGAGGACGTCGCCCTCTGGCAGGTCGGGGTCGAGGTGGCGCGCGAGTCGGGGTCGATGGTGATCGCGGGTACCGGCACCAATGACACTCGCCATTCGATCGAGCTGACCGAGCGGGCAGCCGGCTGCGGCGTGGACGGTGTCCTGGTGGTCACTCCGTACTACAACCGTCCCAACCGAGCCGGTCTCTACGCCCACTACGAGGCAGTCGCCCGCGCCACCGATCTGCCGATCGTGGTCTACAACATCCCGCATCGCACGGGCACCGACATGCCCAACGACTTCCTGGCCGAACTGGCCCAGATCCCGAACATCGTGGCTGTCAAGCAATCGCGTTACGACGACGTGGCCCCGATCGACGGGATGGACCTGCTGGCCGGCAACGACGATGCGTTCGCCGAGACCCTCGATGTCGGTGGCGTCGGCGGCATCCTCGTGGCCGCTCATCTGGTGGGTCCGCAGTTGCGCCGCATCCTCGACGAGCCGGACGAGCGGCACGCCATCCAGAAGCGACTGCTGCCCCTGTACGACGCGCTTTCAGTGGCGCCACTTGCGGCCAGCACCAAGGCGGCCATGCGGCTGCTGGGCCATGAACTCGGCGGTCCGCGGCTTCCGCTCGTGGAGCCGGACCAGTCTGAGATCGCCACCATCCGTTCGGGGCTCGAGGCCGCCGGACTTCTCGAGAGGGTCTGAACATGAGCAACACCCTGCGCGTCCTGCCGCTCGGCGGCCTGGGCGAGATCGGCAAGAACATGACGGTCGTCGAGTACGAGGGCCGGATCGTCGTCGTGGACACCGGCCTGCGGTTCCCGGCTCCCGACCAGCTCGGGATAGACCTCGTGCTGCCCGATTTCCAGTACCTGCGCGAGCGCCAGGCCGACATCGAGGCGATCGTCCTAACCCACGGCCACGAGGACCACGTCGGGGCACTGCCGTTCCTGCTGCGCCAGTTCGACGACTGGCCGCCGATCTATGGCGGCCCGCTGACGACCGCGATGGTTCGCTCAAAGCTTGATGAGCACAAGCTCAAGAACGTGCCGCTCGAAGAGATCCACCCGGGCGAGGAGATCGACGCCGGGCCGTTCGTCGTGGAGCCGATCAAGATGGCTCACTCGATCCCCGACATGTTCGCCTACGCGCTCACCTGCGAGCTCGGCACCACGCTGATCACCGGCGACTACAAGTTCGACCAGACCCCCGTCGACGGCATTCCCGCCGACGTCGCCCGGCTTGCCGAGCTGGGGCGCGAGGGCATCTTGCTGTTGTGTGGCGACTCCACGAACGCCGACCGCTCGGGCTGGTCGTCGTCGGAGTCGTCGGTTGGCCCGCACCTCGAGGAGTCCTTCGCACGCTGTCACGGACGCATCGTGGTCACCTGCTTCGCCTCGAACATCCACCGCGTCCAGCAGGTGGTCGACGCCGCGGAGGTGCTCGGCCGTAAGGTCGTGCTCGTCGGTCGCTCGATGCGCAAGAACGTGAACATCGGGCGCACGCTTGGCCATATCCAGGTGCCCGAGGGCATGCTGGTCGAGCCCAAGCAGATCCGCAACTACCCGGACGAGAAACTCGTGATCATCTCCACCGGCAGCCAGGGTGAGCCGCTCTCGGCGCTGCGCCGGATGGCGGCGTCCGACCACCCCCAGGTCGACCTGCACAAGGGCGACACGGTCGTGTTCTCGGCCACGGCCATTCCGGGCAACGAGCGGGCGGTCAACGAGACGGTCGATCGGCTCTACCTGCTCGGCGCCGACGTGATCACGCCCAAGGACGCGCCCATCCATGCGTCGGGCCACGGCTACGCCGAGGAGCTGAAGCTGATGCTCAACCTGACCAACCCGAAGTACGTGATGCCGATGCACGGCGACCACAAGCGGATCCGCCTGCACTCGGACCTGGCCGAGGCGGTGGGGGTGGAGCCCGACAACATCTTCAAGGGCGACAACGGACTGCCGCTGGAGATCACCTCCAAGGGCGCCCGCTTCGCCAAGCGCGAGCACGCCGGGCTGATCTTCGTCGACGGCGTGAACGTCGGCGACATCGAGGACGTCGCACTGCGCGACCGGCGGATGCTCTCTGCCGACGGCATCTTCATCATCGTCGCGACCGTGTCGGGTCAGGACGGCCGCTCGGTCGCCGATCCCGAGGTCATCTTCCGGGGCGTGCCGTCCCAGGCCCATGCCGAGAGCCTGGTCGGCGACCTGAAGAAGGCGGTGATCGACTCGCTGGCGCAGTCGGCCAAGGAGGGCGTGCGCGACATCTCGACGCTCCAAGCCGAGCTGCACGACGACCTGGCCGAGTTCGTCTACAAGCGGCTCAAGCGCCGGCCGATGGTGCTGCCGGTGGTTGTGGAGGTCTAGAGGACCTCACGGGCAGGGTCGGTCGCGCGCTCCGGGGAGACCGGAAAATCGTCGCTGGGGGGTGCCGCCAGCGATGGCAGCGTCACCGTGAACAGGGCGCCGCCGCCCTCGGCCTCGCCGGCGGTCACCGAGCCGCCGTGGGCCTCGCTCACGGCCCGCACGATGGCAAGCCCCAGACCGCTGCCGCCCACGGCATTGCGGTCGCCGCCGAGTCGGGCGAAGCGCTCGAACACGCGGTCGCGCCGCTCCAGGGCGATGCCGGGACCGCGGTCGGCGACCGCTAGGCGCACCGAGTCTTCGTGGATGCCGACCGAGGCGATCACCGGGGTGCCGGTCGGCGTATGCAGAAAGGCGTTCTCGATCAAGTTCAGGCCCAGGCGGTGGAGGTCATCGGCTGAGCCCTCGACCATCGCCACACCTGGGTCTGGAAGGTCGAGTGACAGCGGATGGCCCTCCGCAAGCGGCGCGGCCTCGGCCGCGGCGTCACGCACCGCGGCGGCGACGTCGACCGGCCGCGGCTGGGAGCGCCGTCCGGCATCGGCCCGCGCCAACAGGAGCAAGTCACCGACCAGACGGCGCATCCGCCGCGACGAGCGCAACGCGGAGCCGGCGATCTCGACAGCCTCTTGCCGGTCGCGCGGGCCGTCTGAGCGCTCAAGCTCTGACTCGAGCAGCTCGAGATTGGCGAGGATGCTTGTGAGCGGCGTGCGCAGCTCGTGGGAGGCGTCGGCCACGAACTCCCGTTGGCGCTCAAGCGACGCCTCGGTCTCGCCGCGGGCGGCGTTCAGCTCGCCGAGCATCTCGTCGAGCGTGGTGGCGAGCACGGCGACCTCGTCGTTGGCCGCCGGCCGCGGCAGCTTGCGACCGGGATCGCGCGTGCGCGCCACCTCCCTCGCGGCCCCGGTGAGCGCGGCGATCGGGCGCATGGCTCGCCGGGCCACGGCGGCGCCAGCGAGGAACGCGAGCGCCGTGCCGCCGAGCACGCCGAACAGAAAGAACACGTGCAGGCGGTTGGCGGTCACGTTCAGGCTGTCCTTGGGCTTCGCGTACTGCACGAATGCCACGGCGCCGTCAATCGGGCTGGGGGAGAGCCGGAACGCGCCGGAACGATCGAGCGATCGTGCAAACAGGGGCCGCGCGACCACGCGGAAGTCGCCGACGTCGCGGATCCCTTCGACAGGCGGTCCGAGATCAGGCGCGCGGCCCGGCGACTGCGACAGCACTCGGCCGATCTTGTCGACTACCCGGATCGACGCTCCGCCGGCCGCCGCGGCCCGCAGCGTCGCGTCCTGAGACACCGCGAACACCGGCTCGCCCGAGAGATTGCGCTGGATTCGCAGCCGCTCCTGGAGGTCGGAGCCCGTGGCACGGATGTCGTTATCGAAGTTCGCGCGCAGCCGCTGCTCGGTGAAGCTGCCGACCCCCAGGGCGAAGAGCAGCAGGATTGCGAAGGTCAGACCCGCAGAGACCATCGCGAGCTTGAGCCTGATCGGCAGCCGCAGGCGGGTCCGCTGGACAACCCCCGGCGCCCGCTCGCTCACGCCGGCCTCACCACGTAGCCGGAGCCCCGTACGGTGTGCAGCACGCGTGGCTCGCCGCCGGCTTCGAGCTTGCGGCGCAGGTTCGACACGAACACGTCGACCGTATTGGTCTCCGAGAAGGGGTGGTACTCCCACACCTCTTCCAGAAGCTTGTCGCGCGATACCACCAGTCGCTCGTTGCGCATCAGGTGCTCCAGCAACTCGAACTCGCGGCCGGTGAGCTCGATCGGGCGCTCTCCCCGCACGACCTCCCGGGTATCGGGGTTCAGCCTGAGGTCGCCGACCACCAGCGAGGCGCTACCGCGCGGCGGGCGCCGCCGCAGCAGCGCCCGTAGCCGGGCAAGCAGCTCGGTGCGCTCGAAAGGCTTGACCAGGTAGTCGTCGGCGCCTGAGTCGAGGCCGTCCACGCGGGAGTCGACCGCGTCGCGCGCGGTGAGCATCAGGATCGGGACGTCGCCATCTGCGCGCAGGCGCCGGCAGACCTCGACGCCGTCGAGCTTTGGCAGCCCCAGATCGAGCACCACCGCGTCGGGCTCGAACACCTCGGCCTCCTCGAGCGCGGCCTCGCCGTCGCCGGCCAGGCGCACCTCGTATCCCTCCATGCCCAGAGCACGCCGCAGCACGTCGGCGATGTCGCCGTCGTCCTCCACCACGAGCACCCTGGGTGACCCGGCCATCCCCCTGATGGTAGGGAGGGCACAGCCGGGTGGCGTCGAATAGACGAAGTCAGCAATGGCCCGTCGCGCACCCGCTCGCTCGAAACCCCGCAAGCGCCCAAAGAAGGCTCCGGCCCGGGGCTCCTCCCTTCCCAAGCTCGAGCAACACCACCTGGACTTGATCGGTCTCGGCCTGGTGGCCTTCTCCGCCTTTCTCGCCTTTGTGCTCTACATGGGCGCCGCCGGAGGCAGGGCGGGCTCGGTGGTCGAGGGCGGTCTGCGCTTCCTGGTGGGGGGAGCCGCGCTGCTTGCCCCGCCCGCGGTCTGTGCCGCCGGCGTTGTGCTCGTCCTTCGCCAGATGCTTCCGTCCATCCGCCCGTTTCGCGCCGGCGCGATCTGCCTTGTGCTTGGCGTCACGCTCGGGCTGGCGGCCGGTTCGCTCGGACTCGGCCCAGGCGCCCACATCCACGCGCCCCTGCTCGACCCCGGCTACGTGAGCGACCGCGGCGGCGCGCTCGGCGAGTTGCTCTACGCGGGATCGAGCGGCCTCTTCTCAGACCTCGGCTCCCACATCCTCTTCGTCTTCCTGGTGGCCGGGGGCGTCCTGCTGGTCACCGGCGCCTCGATCGCGGGCGTGGTCGCAGCCGCCCGCGACGGCGTAAGCGCTACGACCGAGGTGGTCAAGCGCTCGACCAGCGAGCTCACACAGGTGCTCGCGCGCGAGCCGGCCACGCCTGCCGGGCGCACGCAGCGTCCCGCTTCGGAGGGCCCACCTGAGCCCGAGGGCGTCGAGCCAGTGGTGCACGCCACCCACGTGGAGGCACCGGCGCTTGACGCCGAATCGGACTTCCCGGATCTATTCGGGCCCGACGAGCCGGAGGGGTCGTCCGCCGACGAGGAGTGGGGCACCGACATGGCACCCGACGAGCCGGACGTCGACGGCGAGGACGTGGCCGCCGAGCCCGGTGTCGTGGCCGAGACCGACCCGGCCCAGCCCCAGCTCACCCCGATGGGCAACAAGCGGACGGCCGTGACCGAGGCCGAGGACGTCGAGTACTCGCTGCCGCGGACCACCTACCTGACGCGCTCGACCTCGAAGCCCAAGGTCAAGACCGGGGCGGAGGAGCGGATCGGCCAGCAGCTGGTCGAGGCGCTCAGCCACTTCGGCGTCGAGTCGAAGATCGTCGGCAGCGTGGCGGGCCCCCACGTGACCCGCTACGAGCTGCGCCTGGCCCCTGGGATCAAGATGTCGAAGGTCGCCAACATGCGCGACGACCTGGCCTACGCGCTGGCCGCCGACGACGTTCGTATCCTCGCGCCGATCCCCGGCAAGCGCGCCGTTGGCGTCGAGGTGCCAAACCGCGTGCGCAACATGGTGCACCTCGGCGACGTCGCCCAGGAGGCGCCCGAGGGCTGGTCGCCGCTTACGGTCTGGCTCGGCAAGGACATCGACGGTCGCGCGATCGGGATCGACCTGGCCTCCCAGCCCCACGTGCTGGTGGCCGGCACCACCGGCTCGGGGAAGTCCGGGTGCGTGAACGCCATGCTGTCGTCGATCCTGATGCGCGCCACGCCGAACGAAGTGCGCCTCGTGCTGGTGGACCCCAAGCAGGTCGAGCTCAACCTCTACGAGCACATCCCACATCTGCTCACGCCGGTGATCACGAGCCCGCGGCTTGCCGCCAACGCGCTCCAGAACCTGATTAAGGAGATGGAAGAGCGCTACACGCTGATGAGCGGCGCTCGCACGCGCAAGCTCGAGGAGCTCAACCGGTTGCGCGTGGCCGAGGGCGAGCAGCCGCTGCCCTACATCCTCTGCGTGATCGACGAGCTGGCCGACCTGATGATGGTGGCGCCGGGCGAGGTCGAGGACTCGATCATCCGCCTGGCCCAGAAGTCGCGCGCGGTCGGCATCCACCTCGTGCTGGCCACCCAGCGGCCGAGCGTGGACATCATCACGGGCATGATCAAGACGAATGTGCCGGCACGGATCGCCTTCGCGGTGTCCTCACAGACCGACTCGCGCGTGATCCTCGACCAGAACGGCGCCGAGTCGCTGCTGGGCAAGGGCGACATGCTCTTTCGGCCCGGGTCTGGCACCAAGCTCAGCCGCATCCAGGGGGCCTTCACGACCGAGGAGGAGATCGAGAAGATCACCGGCCACTGGCGCAAGCAGGGCGAGCCCGAGCTCAAGGAGGAGATGCTCGAGGCCATCGAGGCGCCCGAGGAGGAGGACGCCCCGGGGGACTTCGACCCCGACGAGGACGATCTGCTTGCCGAGGCGATCAGGACGGTGGTCCAGATGGACACCGCATCGACCTCCATGCTCCAGCGCCGGCTGCGCGTCGGATACACCCGTGCCGGGCGCCTGATCGACATGCTGGAGCGCCGCATGGTCATCTCGGGCTACGAGGGTTCCAAGGCACGCAAGGTGCTCATCACCGAGGCTGATCTCCCGCGGGTGATCGCCGCGTTGGAAGAGCCGCCCGTCGCCGCCACGGCCCCCCACGGTTCCTAGCGAGCGGGAATCCGCCAGAATGGGCGGCCTTAGATGCCCCCTGTAGGAGAAACCCTGAGGGAAGCGCGGATGCGGCAGGGTCTCGACATCGCCGATGTCGAAGCCCAGACCAAGATCCGGGCCAAGTACCTGAGGGCGCTCGAGAACGAGGAGTGGGGCCTGCTTCCGGGCCCGACCTTCGTCCGGACCTTCCTGCGCACCTACGCGGAGGCCGTCGGCCTCGATCCCCACGTGCTCGTCGACGCATACCGGGCAGCAGCCGACGATGCGGTCGAGCCCGAGCCCGCCGCCCCGGCCCCGCCGCGCTCGCCGCGCGGCTCGCGGAGCTCCTCGCGCCCTGACCGCCCGCGGGCGCGACCCCCGGGCCCGCCGCCGCCGTTGGTCCTGATCGGTGGGGGCGTGGTGGTGATCGTGGTGTTCCTGGTGGTGCTGGGTCTAATCGGGGGCGACGACTCGCCGAAGTCCGACAAAGCGTCGAAGACCGAGCCGACGAGTACCACGAAGCCGCCGCGCCGGGCGGCATCGCCCACGCCGTCGGGGGTCACGGTGCGGATCGCGCCGTCGGTGCCGACGTACGCGTGCGTGGACTCCGGCGACGGCACCGCCCCCATCTTCGAGGGCACGCTGTCGCAGCCGCGGACCTTCCGCAACGCGAAGGAGCTGCGCCTGAACCTCGGGAAGCGCTCGGTGAAGATCACGGCGAACGGCAAGGCCGTGTCGGTGGCCCAGACCGCGGAGCCCTACGGCCTCCAGGTCACCAAGGGCGCAAGCCGGGAGATCACCAATGGTCCGAGGCCCTGCGCGTGAGTGACCGTCCCGGCGTGCGCGCCGGCGTGGTGGTCACGGGAACCGAGGTGCTCACCGGGCGGGTTGCCGATCGCAACGGGCCATGGCTGTCGGACCGTCTGCTCGAGCTCGGCATCGAGCTCGCCCACGTCACCATCTGTGGCGACCGACCTCATGACATGCGCGCGCAGCTGGCGTTTCTCGCCTCTCAGGGGGTCGACCTCGTGATCACGAGTGGTGGTCTCGGCCCCACGGCCGACGACCTCACGCTCGAGGTGGTGGCGGGCTTCACCGAGCGACCCCTCACCCTCGACGCCGCGCTGGAGGAGCGGATCGCGGCCATCGTCGCGCCGCTGATGAGCCGATGGCCCAACCTGGACCAGGAGGCCATCAGCGCGGCTACGCGCAAGCAGGCGATGGTGCCCGCGGGCGCGACCGTCGTCGAACCGGCCGGCACCGCCCCGGGAATGGTCGTGCCGGCGGCGGATGGGGGTGGGCCCACGGTCGTCGTCCTGCCGGGGCCGCCGAACGAGCTGCAGGCGATGTGGCCGCGAGCTGTGACCACGGAGCCGTTCACGGCGGTGGCCGCGCGCGCCACCCACTACGAGCAGTCGATGTTGCGCCTCTTCGGCATCCCCGAGTCCGAGCTCGCCGAGACGCTGCGTACCGCCGAGGGCACCGTCGCTGGCCTCGACAGGCTGGAGATCACCACGTGCCTACGCCGCGGCGAGGTCGAGGTCGTTGTCCGCCGCGAGGCGCGCGACGAGGATCCCTGGCGTGCTCTTGCCGAGCTGATCGCAGAGCGGCACGCCGACTCGCTGTTCTCGACCGACGGCTCGTCGGTCGACGCGCAGGTGGCCGCGCTGCTGCAGGGTCGTACGATCGCGACCGCAGAGTCGTGCACGGGCGGCCTGATCGCGGCGAGGCTCACCAACCGGCCGGGGTCCTCGGCGTATGTGACCGGCGCGACCGTGGCATACGCTAACGAGGCGAAGGTGTCGCTGCTCGGGGTGGATCCCGGATTGATCGAGCACCACGGCGCAGTCTCCAACGAGGTGGCCGAGGCGATGGCCGCGGGCGCGCTCGAGCGTCACGGGGTCGACGTGGCGATCTCGGTCACGGGGGTTGCCGGACCCGACGGTGGAACCGACGAGAAGCCGGTCGGCACGGTGTGCTTCTGCGCGGCGCGCGCCGACGGCACGCGCCTTCCCCGGCGACTGCACATGCCCGGCAGCCGCGACGACATCCGCGACCGCTCCACGACGGTCGCGATGCACATGTTGCGGGTGCTGCTCGGAGGGTGAGCGAGGCGTCGGCTGAGCGCTACTGCGGCTGGTAGGTGGGAAGAGCCATCCTGTCACCGACGAAACCCTTCCGTCACACGCCCTGAGACTGCTCGACGCGTTGACGCCTTATACGGGCGCAAAGGCGTCGAGCACCGCCGCGCGGACCCAACTCGGCCGTGAAAAGTGACGGCATTGCAGCGGTGAGAACGCGCCCATATCGCACGTGCCGCCCTACACAGCCGCGGTAAACGCCGGTCCCGCCACCAACGTCACGCGCCCGGGTACCGGCCGGCGCCGGGGCCAGCCGGGCCGCGCGCTCCTGCAGATAGCGCTGTTCGGGGAGGCTGGTGGTCAGGCGCGCGGCCATCCGGTAGTCCGCACGGGCTGCATCGCGATCGTCGTCGGAGCTGACGGGCCGATCTCGACATTGCGGGCAAAAACGTTCGGGTGCCGGATGTCACCAGGTCGTTGCACGGGTAACCCAAGGCGTCCGGTCCGCTTGCCAGCCTGTGCGAACCAAGACTTCGAGGAGACCACATGGGCATTGACAAGGACCAGGAGAAGGCCGCCAAGGCGCGTGACGCCGCGCTGAACACCGCGATCACGCAGATCCAGCGCAACTTCGGCGAGGGATCGATCATGAAGATGGGCGACGACGCCTTCAAGGTCGCCGTCGAGGCCATCCCGACCGGTGCGCTCTCGCTGGACCTCGCTCTGGGCGTCGGGGGCATGCCGCGGGGCCGCATCGTGGAGCTCTTCGGACCGGAGGCATCCGGTAAGACCACGCTGGTCTACCACGTGCTCGCCGAGGCCCAGAAGAAGGGCGGCATCTGTGCCTTCATCGATGCCGAGCACGCCATGGATCCGATCTATGCCCGTCGCATCGGCGTCGACGTCGACGAGCTGCTGGTCTCCCAGCCCGACCACGGTGAGCAGGCACTCGAGATCGCCGACCTCCTAATCCGTTCGGGCACGGTCGACGTGGTTGCGATCGACTCGGTGGCGGCACTCACGCCGAAGGCGGAGCTCGAGGGGCAGATGGGCGACCAGTCGGTCGGCCTGCAGGCCCGCATGATGAGCCAGGCGATGCGCAAGATGGCCGGCAACCTCAACCGCGCAAACACGCTCTGCCTGCTCACCAACCAGATCCGCGAGAAGATCGGCGTGATGTTCGGCTCCCCGGAGACCCAGCCGGGTGGCCGCGCGCTGAAGTTCTACTCGTCCCAGCGGCTCGACATCCGCCGGATCGAGACCCTCAAGGAGGGTACCGAGGCGGTCGGCAACAGGGTGCGCGTGAAAGTGGTCAAGAACAAGGTGGCGGCCCCGTTCCGCCAAGCCGAGTTCGACATCGACTACGGCACGGGCATCTCCACCGCGGGCTGCATCATCGACCTCGGGATCGAGCACGACATCGTCACCAAGTCGGGATCCTTCTTCTCCTACGGCGACGAGCGGCTGGGCCAGGGGCGCAACAACGCCAAGGCCTACCTGCGTGAGCATCCCGAGCGGCTCAAGGAGATCGAGGACAAGATCTACAAGGCCATCGGGGGCGACGAGGCCGAGGTGGTGCCGGCCGGTGTCGATCCCGAGACCGGCGAGGTGATCTCGACCATCGGCGAGGAGCGCGCGGCCTAGGTGGTCATCCGCGAATGCGTGCTTGTGGAATCCACCATCTAAGTGCCGTCCTGGTCCTCCGATCAGGAGACGTTCCTCGGCCAGGACCGTGAGCAGGAACGGGCGGTAAAGCTTGCCTACCTCGCCATCTCCACCCGTGAGCGAACGGTGTCTGAGGTTCGCGCATTCCTCGAGCGCAAGGAGCTAGACGAGTCGCTGATCGAGTACGCGCTCGCGGATCTGGTCGATTCGGGGGCGCTCGACGACGCCCGCTTCGCACGGCTGTTCACCGAGGATCGGCGCTCCATCGACCAGTGGGGGGTCGAGCGCATCGACCGGGCGCTGCGCCGACGCGGCGTTCCCGGCCCGCTGATCGAGGAAGCGCTTGCCGACGTCGACCACGACGACGAGCTGTCGGCGGCAGTCGAGCTGCTCGGGCAGAAGGTTGACCCGCCCGAGTCGGCCAAGGACCGCGATCGGGCCTGGAAGATCCTCGTACGCAAGGGCTATGAGCCCGAGCTGGCCTACGAAGCGGTCCGCGCCCACGCGGGCTGAGAGTTTCCAGCCGGATTTGCGCTGACCGGGAACGCGGCCTACTCTCAAGAGGAGCGGTCGTCGCGGCCGCCGTGAGCCATCGAACGAGCGCATTCTGCCCTTGGGCAGCTGACACCCGATTCTTCCCGTGAACTTTGAGCCAAGTACCCTAACCCCCGCCCCGGAGGACCGGTAGGGCCCCACGACACGAGACTCGTATGCGCCCTAGCGCGCAGACGTCAGCGCCACGCTGGATCACGGCTGCAGCCGATCGCCCGGTCATCGGAAACGGGACAGCGTCGCTGCTCCCGAAGGAGGATCAAGCGTGGACGTCGTGCTCATAGCGCTCGCAGCGGCGGCCGTGACGGCCGTGGTCGTGACGCTCCTGTTGCGGACCCGCGCGGGCGCCGTGGCGCTCGGACCGGGCCACCACGCCGGCAAGCGTGCGCGGCCGCCGCGCGGGATCGGGCTGCTGGCGCCCGCTCCCGACGGCCGCGACCCTGACGCTGAGCCCGAGTCAGAGCTACGGGCCAGGCGCTCCGAGCTGGCGCGACTCGAGGAGCAAGTCCGTGCTCGCGAGGCCGCGCTGCAGGCGCGGGAGCAGGCCCAGGCCGACCAGGCCCGCGCGCTGGAGCGCGAGCGCGAGGCCGTCGGTGCCGCTCGCGCAGATCAGGTCCGCGCGCTCGAGCGGGTAGCGGCGCTGAGCCCGGGGCAGGCGCGCCAGGCGCTGCTGCAGGAGCTCGAGAACGAGGTGCGCCACGACAGCGCCCGGATCATCCGCCAGGCCGAGGAGGAGACCCGCCACGAGGCGGACCGGCGCGCCCGCAGCATCATCACTGCCTGCATGCAGCGCGTCGCCGGCGGTCACGCCGTGGAGACCACGGTCTCGGTCGTCGAGTTGCGCTCCGACGAGCTAAAGGGCCGAATCATCGGCAAGGAGGGGCGCAACATTCGTGCGCTGGAGACCCTCACGGGCATCGACTTTCTCGTCGACGACACCCCCGGGGCGGTACTCCTGTCCGGATTCGACGGCGTGCGCCGCGAAATCGCCCGGATGACCCTCGAGCGCCTGCTCCAGGACGGCCGCATCCACCCGGCCCGGATCGAGGAGGCCTACGAGCAGGCCTCGGGCGAGCTCGACCGGCGGGTGGTAGAGCTCGGTGAGCAGGCGGCCTTCGACGTCGGCGTCGGCGGGTTGAATCCCGAGCTCGTGAAGATCCTCGGACGGCTGCACTTTCGCACCAGCTATGGCCAGAACGTGCTCAGCCACTCGGTGGAGTGCGCCCATCTCGCGGGATTGCTCGCGGCCGAGCTCGGCGCCAACGCGAAGACCGCCTCGCGGGCGGCGCTGCTGCACGACATGGGCAAGGCCGTCTCCCACGAGATCGAGGGCCCGCACGCGATCGTGGGCGGCCGCCTCGCGCGGCGCTACGAGGAGACCGAGGCCGTGGCTCACGCCATGGAGACCCATCACAACGAGATCGAGCCCCAGACCATCGAGGCGGTTATCGTCCAGGTGGCCGACTCGATCTCAGGTGCCCGCCCCGGTGCACGGGGTCAGACGCTCGAGCGCTACGTGACCCGGCTGCACGACCTCGAGGCCCTCGCCGCACGCCACCCGGGCGTCGAGAAGGTATACGCGATCCACGCCGGCCGCGAGATCAGGGTGGTGGTCAGGCCCGAGGAGGTCGACGACGACTCGGCGGCGCTTCTGTCGCGCACGATCGCACGGGCCGTGGAGGCCGAGCTGGACTACCCGGGCCAGATCAAGATCACCGTGATCCGGGAGAGCCGCGCCACCAACTACGCGCGCTAGCTGTAAGAACCGATCAGGTTGTTCCCGTTCAGCTGGTGTAGTCGGCTGGTCGGGGGCTGGTGGCTGAGGGAGCCGTGTTTGCGGCGGTGATTGTTGAAGTGAAGCCAGCCGGCGAGGGCAGTCACGCCGACCAACCGGATAACCCGACGGTTCATGGCTAGGGCACCGGTTGCCCTATGGCCAGCACGAACTCGTAGTAGGCGGGGCGGGGCCGGCCGTCGAGGTCGAGCAGTCCCGAGTCGAACAGGTCGTCGCCGCGCGCCGCGCGCCAGTGGTAGACATAGATCCGCTGGATCCGCCGCGAGACCCGCGGGTATCGGCTCAGCAGAAAGGCCATCACGCGAGTCTGGCGGTTGATGTCGGGGGGCAGGCCCTTGCCGAAGAAATTCACGGCCCCTACCTCGTTGACCCAGACGCGCCCACGGGTGCGCCGCAGGAAGTCGCGGGTCAGCCGGGTGGACCGGTGGTCGACGTCGACGTAGGACGACAGGCCCCACGTATGAGGCCCCGGGCCGATGGCCTCCTGGAAGGTGTCGAGCCAACGCGCCGATCGCCGGGTGCCGTCGGGCCGGAAGTCGCACGCCAGAACAAAGCAACGCGCGCCCGAGCACTCCTGCCGGGCGATGCGGTAGAACGCGGCGGTTCGGAGCGGGTCGCGTGAAGTTGGCTGTGCGGTGAAGTTCGCCTCGTTCCAGGTGGAGAAGATGCGCACCCATGGGTAGCGGGCGCGAAACAGCCGGAAGGCCTGGCGGAACTCGGCGGGGGTCGGCAGGATCTCGGGACCGCGGCTCGAGCGAAAGAAGGTGACCACCGGCTCGACTCCCTCCGCGCGAGCTGCCGCGAACCAGCGGTCCTGCACGGCCATCCGTTCGCCCCCGAGTGCCACGTCGTCGTACGGCACGGCCACCCGTACACGCTTGATCCCGGTGGCGCGAAAGCGCGGGTCGGACAGGGTCTCGGGGCGGTTGTCGGCCAGCCCGATCAGCGGTCCCGCCTTGCCCAGGGCGGCCAGCCGGGTGTCTGCCACTCGCTGGACCGCCGCGGCCGGACCGGGCCGTGGTGGCGCGACAGGCACGGTGGCAGGCAGGCCAGGCCCCGGCGTCTTTGGGGTCATGTGGACCGTGCTCCCGGAATCGTGGCTGCGCAGCCAGAGGGCCCCGGCCACGCCGACCACGACGAGCGCGAGCAGTGCGAGGGGGATGGTGGCGCGCTGAAACCGGTTCATCGGGAGCCGCGGAAGGTAGAGGACCCCTGAGGGCTTGTATCCTCGCGCCGATGGAGCGCCCGGCCAAGGCCTACCACCTGACGACCTTCGGCTGCCAGATGAACGAGCACGACTCCGAGCGCATGAAGGGCATGCTGGAGTCGCTCGGCTACCTCGAGGCCCCTGCGCGCGAGGATGCCGAGCTGATCCTCTTCAACACCTGCTCCATCCGGGAGAAGGCCGACACGCGCCTGGTCGGCCACCTGGGCGAAGCCAAGCGGATGAAGTCCGAGCGGCCCGGCACGGTGATCGGCGTCGGCGGATGCTGGTCGCAGTCGATGAAGGAGAAAGTGTTCGAGCAGTTTCCGTTTGTCGATGTGGCCTTCGGACCGGGCCAGGTGCACAAGCTGGCGGAGTTCTTGACAGCGGACTCGCTCACCGCGCAGGGCTACTTCGAGTTCGAGGGCTTCACCGGGCACCTGCCGATGCGGCGCGCGCGCGAGTTCCAGGGGTGGATCCAGATCTCGGTCGGCTGCAACTGCAGGTGCGCCTACTGCATCGTCCCTTTCACGCGCGGGCGCGAGGTGTCGCGCCCGTATGCCGAGCTGCTGGCCGAGGCCGGGCGCCTGGCGGCCGACGGCGTACGCGAGATCACCCTGCTTGGTCAGAACGTGAACTCCTACGGCCGCGACCTGCCGACCGACCAGAAGGCAACCTTCGCCGAGCTGCTCGCGATGGTGGACGGCGTCGAGGGCATCGACCGGCTGCGCTACACCAGCCCGCATCCCAAGGACATGCGCGAGGACGTCGTGGCGGCCCACGCCGAGCTCGAGTCGGTGTGCGAGCACATCCACCTGCCGCTCCAAGCGGGCTCCAGCCGTGTGCTGAAGGCCATGCGTCGCACCTACGACCGCGGCCGCTACATGGATCGTGTGGCGATGATCCGCGACGCGCTGCCCGACGTGTCGCTGACCACCGACATCATCGTGGGCTTCCCCGGCGAGACCGAGGCCGAGTTCGCCGAGACACTCGAGGTGTGCGAGGCCGTGGGCTATGACTCGGCCTTCACCTTCATCTACTCGCCCCGGCGCGACACCACCGCCGCCGACCTCCCGGACCAGATCGATCACCCCGTCAAGCGCGAACGCATGCAGCGCCTGATCGAGGTGGTCCAGCGGCGGGCCCACGAGCGTTCGCAGCGGTTCGTCGGGCGCACGATGGAGGTGATGGTGGAAGGCACCTCGCGCACCGACGAGGAGCGCCTGCGCGGCCGGACCCGGCACAACAAGGCCGTGAACTTCTCCGGAGTGGCCCAGCCGGGGGAGATGGTCGACGTCCAGATCGAGTCGGCCACCAGCCAGACCCTCCTGGGCAAGGAACGCCTCCTCTCGCCCTTCGGCTAGGCGTCGTGCCGATCCCTGTGATCGCCATCTTCGGCCCCACGGGGGTCGGCAAGACGGCCGTGGCCGTCGAGCTGGCGGACCGGCTGCGCGAGCGGGGGCGCGACCCCGTCGCGATCTCCGCTGACGCCCTTCAGGTATACGAGGGGATCGAGACCATCACCGGCGCCGCGTCGTCGGCCGACCGGGAGCGGCTCGAGCATCGGCTGATCGGCTACGTGTCGCTGCAGGAGGAGTACTCGGCCGGGCGCTACATGGAGCGCGCCCACGCCGAGATTGACGCCGCGCTGGCCGACGGGCGGACGCCGATCGTCGTTGGCGGCACCGGTCTCTACCTGCGGGCGGCACTGGCCGATCTCGACCTGGCGCCCGCTCCTCCGCCTGAGCTGCGGGCGCGGCTCGAGCAGCGGGTGCTCGACGAAGGCGCGCCGGCGCTTCACGCGCAGCTGCTGGCCGCCGAGCCCGGGCTGGCGGCGCGAATCGAGCCCGGCGACGGCAAGCGCTTGGTGCGCGCGCTCGAGCTGCTCGAGATGGGCCACCGCCCCCCGGCGCCTGCCGACGACTCCCAGTTGTGGACCTCAGACACCCGACACCCGACGCTGCTGGTCGGCCTCACGATGGATCGCGAGGCGCTCTATGCCGCCATCGACAGGCGTGTCGACGCCATGGTGGCCGCGGGCGCCGCCGGCGAGGCCCGCGCGGCCCAGGCCGCCGGGATCTCACGCACCGCGCGTTACGCGCTGGGCTTCCACGAGCTGCTGGCAGGTGACATCGACGGCATGAAGCGCCGCACGCGCAACTACGCCCGGCGCCAGCTCACCTGGATGCGAAAGCTCGACGGCGTACGCCTGACCGATGTGACCGGCCGTGCGCCGGGGCCGCTGGCGGCGTCGGTCGCGCGCGCGGCCGACGTGGACCTCGACTAGGGTCTTCCGCCGTGCGCTTCGAGAAGTGGAACGCCCTTGGCAACGACTACGCGGTGATCGAGGAGGAGGCCCTCCCGTTCGAGCTCACGCCTGCCCGGATCGAGGCGTTCTGTGCCCGCCACAGCGGCGTGGACAGCGACGGCATCCTGCTGCTCTCGCGTACGCGGGAGAGGGGCTACGTCGCCTCGCTGCGCATCTTCAACCCCGACGGCTCCGAGGCCGAGCTGTCTGGGAATGGCGTGCGCGAAGCCGTCATGTATCTGCGCCGCAACGGCTGGACCGACTCCAACAGCTTCTCGCTGATGACCGCCGCGGGCGAGGTGCGCCCACAGATCACCGGCCCCACCACGTGCACGGTCGACATGGGACGCGCGTCGCTGCGTTCGGAGGCTTTTCCCACGGGCGACCCCCACGGAGAGGGCACGCTGGTGATTGACGGCCGCGAGATGCGGTTCCAGCACGTCTCGATCGGGAACCCCCAGTGCGCGATCGAATGGAGCCACGGCCTCGAGGAGCTCGAGCTGGCACCGATCGGGGGGCCGATCGAGCGCCACGAGCTTTTTCCCAACCGCACCAACGTGTCGTTCTGGAAGCAGACCGCAGACAACGAGATCCGCGCGCGCATCTTCGAGCGCGGGGTGGGGGAGACGATGTCCTCGGGCACCGGCGCGACCGGCGCCGCGGTCGCCGCGGTGCTGCGCGGCGCCGACAGCCCCGTCACCGTCCACCTGGACGGCGGCGACCTCGAGGTCGAGGTCGGCGAGGACCTGCACGTAGACCTGACCGGTTGGGCGGTGCCCGTGTACACGGGCGAGCTCAGCGACGACTTCCTGGAGAGACTCGAGAGGCTGGATTCATGAAGACGAGCGAGCGCCTTGACCGACTGCCCCCGTACCTGTTCGCCGAGCTGTCGCGCAAGATCGCGGCGAAGGAGGCCGCCGGCGTGGACGTGATCAGCCTTGGCATCGGCGACCCCGACACGCCGACCCCGACCCTGGTGGCCGACGCCCTGGCGGCCGCCGCCCACGATGGCGGCACCCACCAGTACCCGTCCAACCGGGGCCGGCCCGAGCTGCGCGAGGCGATCGCGCGCTTCTACCAGCGCCGCTTCGGGGTGGAGCTTCACACCGAGTCAGAGATCGTGCCGGCGCTGGGTGCCAAGGAGTGCGTGTTCAACATCAATCTCGCCTTCCTCGATCCGGGCAGCGCGGCGCTGGCCGCCGATCCCGGCTACCCGGTCTACACCGGCGGGCCGCTGCTGGCGGGCGCCGAGGCGGTGCTGATGCCGCTTCGGCCCGAGCTCGGATTCGTGCCTGACCTCGATGCGATCGCCTCCGATGACGCCGAGCGCGCGCGGCTGATGTTCCTGAACTACCCGAACAACCCGACCGGCGCGATCGTGCCCGACGGCTTCTTCGAGAGGGTCGTGGAGTACGCGCGCGCCAACGACATTCTCGTTGTGCACGACGCCTCGTACACAGAGACCACCTTCGGCGGCTACGTGGCGCCGAGCTTCCTGGAGACGCCGGGGGCCAAGGAGGTCGGCGTCGAGATCTTCTCGTTGTCCAAGGGCTACAACATGACCGGCTGGCGGACCGGCGCCATCGTGGGCAACGCCGAGGCGGTCGAGGCCTACTGGAAGCTCAAGACAAACATCGACTCAGGAATGTTCGAGGCGGTGCAGTTGGCTGCCGTGGCCGCGCTCGACGACGGCGACCAGATACCGAGGGACATGAGCGCTGTCTATGAGCGCCGGCGTGACCTGGTGGTCGGCGCGCTGCGCGAGATCGGCGTGGACGTCCTGACGCCGCAGGCGACGATCTACGTCTGGGCGCCGGTGCCCGAGGGCCACACCTCGGCGTCCTACTGCGAGATGGTGCTCGAGGAGTCGGGCGTGGTGGTCTCGCCCGGGGGCGCGTACGGTCCAAACGGCGAGGGCTTCTTCCGGATCTCGCTCACGATCGCCGACGACAGGTTGAGCGAGGCGGTCGAACGGCTGCGCGACAGCCTGTCGGCCGCCTAGACTGGAGACAGTGCAGAAAGGCCAGAGCATCCGCAACCCCCGCGCCCGCCAGCGCGCGTTGCTTATCTCTGCCGGCCCGGATGAGCCCGACCTGCGGGAGCTCTCGGAGCTGCTGCGCACGGCCGGTGTGGCCGTGGCCGGCGAGATGACCCAGAAACGTCAGACCCCCGATCCCGACCGCTACTTCGGCAAGGGCAAGCTGGCGGAGCTGAAGGCCGCGATCAAGGCCGCCGACGCCAACCTCGTAGCCGTCGACGACGAGCTGGCGCCGCGCCAGGAGCGCAACCTCGAGGAGGCCATCGGCACGCCGGTGATCGACCGGACCGCCGTGATCCTCGACATCTTCGCCGACCACGCGGGCTCGGCCGAGGGCAAGCTCCAGGTCGAGCTGGCACAGCTCGAGTACAACATGGCCCGCATGCGGGGGCTGTGGACCCATCTCGAACGGCTGGGCGGGGCCACCGGCGGCGGCATCGCCACCAGGGGCCCCGGCGAAACCCAGATCGAGACCGACCGCCGTCTTGCGCGCTCGCGCATCGCCGCGCTGCGCCGCCGGCTGGAGCGCACCGCGGGCACCCGTCAGACCATGCGCAACGAGCGCGAGCGCGCCGGGCTTCCCACCGTGGCGCTGGCCGGATACACCAACGCGGGCAAGTCCACGCTGCTCAACGCGCTCACAGGGGCGGAGGTCGGAGTACGCGACCGGCTCTTCCACACGCTCGATCCCACCACTCGCTCGTTCGAGATCGCCGGACGCACCTACCTGATGACCGACACAGTCGGGTTCATCCGCAAGCTGCCCCACCAGCTCGTCGAGGCGTTCGGCGCCACCCTCGAGGAGGCGCTCGGGGCCGACCTGCTGGTGCACCTGGCCGACGCCTCAGCGCCCGAGGAGGAGCTCGACGACATGCTCTCGGCGGTGGAGGACGTGCTCGAGGAGATCGGGGCGGGCGAGCGGCCCGTGGTGCTCGCGCTGAACAAGATCGACGCCGTCGACGACGAGCGCCGCCGCGAGCTCTCCTTCCGCTTCCCGGAGGCGGTGCAGGTCTCGGCCGTTAGCGGCGACGGGCTCGGCGCGCTGCGCGAGGCGGTGGAGGAGCGCTTCCTTGCCGCGCTGCGGCCGATGGAGCTGCTGGTGCCCTACGCCAACGGCGGCAGCCTCTCGGACCTGCACGATGTGGCCGGGGAGGTCGAGCGCGAGGACACCGCCGAGGGGGTGCACGTCCATGCGCGCGTGCCCGCAGCTGCCGCGGCGCGGTTCGAGCGCTTTGTGCTCAACGGCAACGGCGCCAGCAGCACCTAGTGCAGCTCGAGTATCGGAGGCTGGTGGAGCATGCGGTGGCCCCGGCGCGCTCCCACGGCGACGACGCCGGCTTCGACCTGTTCGCCGCCGAGCCCGTGACGCTCGTGCCCGGGGAGCGCTCAGACGTTGGCACGGGCATCGCGCTCGCGATTCCCACCGGCCACGCCGGGCTCGTGCTGCCGCGCTCGGGTCTGGCGCGCAAGCACGGCATAACGCTTGTGAACACGCCGGGGCTGATCGACGCGGGCTATCGCGGCGAGGTGCGGGTGCTGCTGCTGAACACCGATCGCGACAACCTCTTCGAGGCACAGTCCGGCGACCGGATCGCCCAGCTCCTGATCGTGCGCCACGAGGCGCCGGAACTGGTGGAGCGCGCCGAGCTGGGGGACACGGTGCGCGGCGCGGGCGGCTTCGGCTCGACCGGCCGGCGCTAGCGGGGACCCGGGCGCTAGACAGAATCGACGACTTCGAGCACCCAGGGGGCGCCCACTCTCTTGGGGTCAGATAGCCGAGCCGCCTCTCCGACCCCCGCCGCGGCCACCGTCGCCGCGATGGCGGCCGGGTCGTGTGGCTGGGTCTGTGACTCCAGCACGGCGCGGGCCACGCGGCCGCGGGTGGCCTTCGCCATGTGCGAGATCACGTTGCCCTCTGGCGTGATGGCACGGATCTGCACCACCGTGGACCGCTTCGGGTTCCACGCCGCCGCGTAGCTGCCCGAGCGCAGGTCGAGCACCAACTTGCCCTCGGAGTCGGGTAGGGCTGCGGCAAGCGCCCGCCGCCAGAACGCGGGCATTCCGCGGCGCAGAGAACGGATGTCGGCGCCCATCGACATCCGGTAGGCGGGGATGTGGTCATCGAGGCCCACGACGCCCCAGAGGGCACTTGCCACGAGCACGTTATCGCCGGCTCGGGCGCGTGCCTCGGCGCTCATGTCCGCGAGCGCCAGATGCTGGTAGAGCACGCCGGTGTAGACCTCGGCCGCGGGGGCGGTCGGGGACTCGCGCAGCACCGCGTTGCGCACCAGCTCGGGTGCCTGCGCCCTCGACAGGCCGAGCGACCTCAGCGCTGTGGACTCGCGGCCGCTCGAGAGCTTGATCAGCGCCGCCAGGGCACGTTCGCGTGCCGGGGTGAGGGAGTCCGCATGAGCCAGAGTGGCGAGATCCAACGGCGGTCCCGAGACGGGAGCCGACTTGCCCTCCGAGGGTGCCAGCAATATCAGCATTCGCGCGGCTAGACGCCCGCGGCGCGCTTCGCGCTGGCGTGCGCGGCGTCCTCGAGTCGGTCGTCGAGCGGCTCGAGCTCGATGCCGAGCGCCATTTCGATCAGCCGGTCGGCCAGCCATACGTTCTTGGGGAGCAGCGGCCCGTGCAGGTAGGTGCCGATCACGTTGCGGTCGTGGACTCCCTCGTAGCCATCGTCGCCGTTGTTGCCGTGGCCCGCGACCACGCGGCCCAGAGCCAGCGACGGGTCGCCGAGGTAGGTCCGTCCGCCGTGGTTCTCGAAGCCGGCGATCGTGCGCGGGCCCGTGCCCACATCGGTTTCGATCGCACAGTTGCCGATCAAGCGCGGGCCCTCCTCGCGCACCGTCCTGAGATCCACGAGGCCGATTCCCGGCAGCTCCTCCTCACCGAGCTGGTAGCTGTGACCCAGCAACTGGTACCCGCCGCACACCCCGAGCACCACCGCACCGGCGTCGGCGGCGGCGTGCAGCGCGTCGCGCTTGGTCGCGGCCATGTCCTGGGCAACGGCGATCTGGTCGCGGTCCTGGCCGCCTCCCATGTAGAAGAGGTCGAACGCACCGCCGTCGAGCGGCTCGCCCACGGTGGCGGAACCGTAGGAAAAACCCAGGCCGCGCCACTCACAGCGGGCACGCAGCACGGCGATGTTGCCCCGATCGGCGTAGATGTTCATCAGCTCGGGGTAGAGCGCGCAGACGCGCAGCGTCCGGGTCATCGCGGCCGCTCCAGCATCACGACGGTGCTGCCGACGTAGTCGTTGGTCGCAGGCACTGAGCGCTGTGCGAGCACCCGGTAGCCGGCCTCCTGGCCGAGGCGCTCGAGCACCGCGGGGTCGACGTCGTCCAGCACGATCGTCGCGGGCTCCTCGATCAGGTCGCCGGTGGGCGACACCGCCTGGCGCCTGCGGTCGATGGCCACCGCGCCGGCTACCGCGCGCACCGCGATCGGCGTCGAGGACAACACCCAGCCGTCGATCTCGAGCACGTCGGGCAGCGGAGGCAGGACATCGTGGGCCGGTACGCCCTCGAACGGATCGGCGAGTGCCACGGCGAGGACCCCTCCCGGCTCGAGGTGGTTCATCACGGCGGCCAGCATCTGGCGGCGGCCCTCGTCGCTGCCCATGAGCTGGGCGACCTGCATCGGCAGGATGACAAGCGGAAAGGTGGTGCCGAGGTCGAGTGAGCGGGCGTCGGCTGTGATCGCGGTCACCGGGAGCTCCAGTGCGGCGGCGCGCTCGGCGCAGGCGGCCACGAGCTCGGGCTCTGCGTCGATGGCGGTCACGGCGTAGCCGTGGGGCGCGAGGTCAAGCGCGACCCGGCCGGTGCCGGCGCCGATGTCCAACACGGGGCTACCGTACTCGTCGGCGAGGGAGCGCCACAGCGGAAGGTCGGCGCCGTAGAGCGAACACTCGACGTCGTGCCAAGCGGCCGGACCGGCGAGCGGCGAGAGGTCGACGCGATCGAGGTCCCATACGGGCAGATCATCGAGGTCGGACGAGGCCAGAAAGCGGTCGTGGTGGTCGTCGCCCAACGCGCGGTAGCCGGCGTGCACCTTGTCCAGGTAGTCGCGAGACACCACCGCGCGGCCGGCGGCCCGACCGGCGGCGCATCGCCCTCGGCCCTCGTCGGAGCCGATGTAGGTCCACACCCGCCCCTCGACGCCGGCGATCCGGTCGGAGATGTCGATGCGGTCGTAGTTGCGCTCGCGCAGGTCCAGCGCCGCGAGCTCGGTGTCGTCCACCGGGTGGGTCAAGCCTTCAACGGCACAGTCCGGATCCGCAACCAGGTCGAGGAAAGCGACGGCCACCGCCGGCCGCGACCCACCAGCCCGGCTCAAGTACATCTTGTAGCCGGGGATCGAGCGCTCGTTGTCGGTGGCCACGCCGAAGCGGCGCCGGTACCCGGGCAGCTCGGTCAGCACCGACCCGCCACCCGCGTGATCTGCCACCAGCGACGCGTACCCGAACACCCACTGGCGGCTCAATCTGCCCACCTCGCCGCGAGGCCGCGCTCGGCCAGGGTGTCGCGCAGCTCGATCAGCGCGGTGTAGGTGGGAAGCGCGTAGACGGGCCGTCCCGACTCCAGGCCGTTGGCCACGGCGGAGTCCAGCGAAGTGGCCAGATTGCGATCGACCACAGGCTCGGCGTCGATGCCCGCGTACTTCAGCCGCAGCGCCATCTCCTCGGCACGAGTGCCCGAGCACGTCACGTGGCGCACCCGACCGGCCAGCAGCTCGAAGTCGGCGTCCCAGATCCAGGAGACGTCGCGCCCGTCGGCGGTGCGGTCGTTGAGCGCCAGCCACAGGTCAACCTGGCCGTCTTCGAGCGTCAGGGTGCGCAGCACCTCGTTGGCCCCGGCGGGATTCTTGACCAGCAGGATCGAGACCGGGCGGCCCTCGACCAGGATCGTCTCGACTCGGCCGAATGCGCCCCCGAAGCCTTCGAGCGCGGCCCCGATGTGCTGAAGTGACACGCCGAGGTCGAGCGCGAGCGCCGTTGCCGCAACCGCGTTGTAGACGTTGTAGAGCCCGGGGAGGGGGAGATGCACGTCAAGAGCGCCAGCCGGCGTCTGCATGTGCACCTGCGCCCCCGACATCCCCTCGAGCGTCACTGCCGTGGCCTCGACCGCCGGCTGGGGCCGCGCTCGGCCGCAGTCGGGGCAGTGATAGCGGCCGAGGTGGCCGAGGTAGACGGCGTCGTAGACGTAGGGATGGCCGCAGTTGCGGCAGTGCTTGGAGTCGGCCGCGTGTTGGAGCGCGGGCAGCGCCTGTGAGTCGTCGCTGACGCCGAAGTAGACGACGTCCTGCTCGATGCCGCGGCCGAGGTCGGCCACGAGCGGATCGTCGGCGTTCAGCACGAACCGCACCGCCCGCTGGGGTGCCGCGGCCTCTCGCGCCACGAGCCCGGCCCAACCGTCGGCCAGCGTCTCGAGCTCGCCGTAGCGGTCGAGCTGGTCGCGGAACAGGTTGGAGAGCAGGTAGACGTCGGGCCTAAGCGCCGCAGCGACTTGGGGCAGCCACGCCTCGTCGACTTCGAACAGGCCGAGCTGATGGGCACCCGGGCGCGCGTCGAGCAGCGCCGTGGCCACGCCCCAGCCCATGTTCGAGCCTGCGCGGTTGTGCACGAGCCGGCGACCGGCCTTCTGCATGATGGCCGCCACCATCGCCGAGGTCGTGGTCTTGCCGTTGGTGGCCGACACAAGTACCGATCCGTGATCGAGACGCTTGGACAGGTCGTCGAGGGCGTCGGGGTCGGCGCGCAGCAGCAGCCGGCCGGGCAGGGTCGTGCCCCCGCCGCGCCCGAGCCGGCGCGACAGCGTCCGCACGCCGCGGGCCGCCGTGCGCGCGAGCGGCCCGCTCACGACGGCATCACCACGCGCAGGCAGCGGGGGCTGACGGTCATGGCGATCGGCAGGTCCCCCACGGGGTCGCCGTCGGCGTAGACCCGGAAGTCGCGGTCGGCCTCCACGAAGACCTGCGCACCCCTGAGCACCGTGACGATCGGCAGGTGGACGTGGCTGCCCCGGAACACGCGGGGGAAGACCTTCACCAGGAGGTTCGGCCGGGAGGTGTGGGTGATCGCCACGACGTCGAGCAGGCCATCGCTCAGGTCCGCCTGCGGCGCGATGTACATGCCGCCGCCGTAGGCCTGGGAGTTGGCCACCGCCACGGTGCAGCCACGCAGGTGATGGCGCTCGCCATCGACCGTGACCGTGAACTCGGCCGGCTTCCACGACAGCAGCGCCCGCACCGCGGCGTACAGATAGACGACGTTGCCGCGCAAGATGCGCGACTCGTTGGCGATTCGGTTGGCGTCGGAGTCGATCCCGACGCTCGCGACGCCCAGGTAGGGCTGGCCCCCGACATCGGCCACGTCGATCAGCCGCTCGGTGCCCCCTACGGCCACACGCGCGGCCTCGGCCGGATCGTTCGGCATCCCGATCACTCGCGCGAAATCGTTTCCCCGCCCGGCGGGCACGACCGCGAGCGAGCCGTCGGTGTCGCGCAGGGCGGCCGCGAGCGGACGCAGCATGCCGTCGCCGCTCACCGCGACGACCGTGTCACCCGCGCGCCCGGCCTCCGAGGCCAGTTCCCCGGCGTGGGTCACGTCGAGCGTCTGGACGGTGCGAAACTCGGCGCCGAGCCGGCGCAGCTCGGCCTCCACCTCGGGCAGGCGGCGCACGGCGCGCCCGCCGGCGGCCGTGGGGTTGCACAGGACCAGCAGACGCCGGCTCACGCGGCGTCGGTCACCTCAGGGCGAGCGTGATCCCGGCACATGCGGGCCAGTCTATGGCCACGCCGAGGGGGCGAGAATCGCGCCCCACGCCCTCTCCCTCGAAAGCGACCGGACGGGAGGCAGCGTGATGTCTGAGCCTCGAAGGGTGTGGTGGCCACGGCCACGCAAGCTGTGCGCCATGGAGCGGCCGGGAGGGGGCGGCCGCAGCCACCGCCCCGCCCGCCGGCAGGCCGAGATCCAATGGCTGACCGCCAGCAGGGTGCGCCTGGTGATCTCGACGATGTCGACGCGGCACAACCTGGCCGCCTACGAGGAGGCGGGCCTGGCCTGGCACCACGTTCCGGTGCCCCATACCGGGTCGGGCGCCGCCGCCCTCGAAGAGATCCTCGGGCTGCTGCGCAGCGAGTTGCGCCGGGCGGGAGCGATCGCGGTGCACGGCAACCGCCACACCGATTTCGCCGCCGCCGTCTGTGCCGCGCACATGCATCAGGCCAGGGGGGTCGACCTCCAGTCGGGGCTCGCCCAGGCTGCGGCCGCGGGCCTGATGGTCACACCCGAGTCCTGCCACCTGCTGGGGGCGGACTACGAGGCGGTCCGACCGGGGGTGACCGCGTAGGCGACGGCCACTCTCGCCGGGTCAGCCCTCGGCGAACACCAGCGCGGCGAGGTTCGACGCGGTGGCGACCGGGCGCGGGTCGCCGTCGACGAGCTCAGGGACGGCATCGGCATCGCCCGAGAACACCAGTGCGCCGTCCAGGCCGGCGGCTGCTGCTGCCGCCATGTCGGAGTCCAGGCGGTCCCCGATGACAAGCGTGCGCCCGTCGCCCAGACGATCGACCGCGGTCTCTATCAGCTGGCCCGCGGGCTTGCCGACGATCTCCGCCGTTGCGTCCGAGGCCACCTCGACCGCGGCCAGGATCGCGCCCGTGCCCGGCCACGGCCCACCGGGCATCGGCAGCGTGGGATCGCGCGCCGTGGCCACGAGGTAGGCACCGTTGCGAACCGCCAGCGCCGCGGTGCGCAGCACGGCGTAGTTGAAGCGGTCGGTGCCCCCGACGACGACAACGTCCGCGTGGTTTGCGTGATCGGTGCCGTCCACCAGCGTCAGCCCGGCGTCCGACACGTGCCGGCGCAGTGAGTCGGCTCCGATCACGAACGCGGTCTGACCAGCGCGTGTCTCGGCGAGCAGGTGCTGCATCGCGCCACCAGCAGTCACGACGTCGGCCAGCGACGCCTGGATGCCGTGGCCCCATAGGCGCGTGACCTGCTCTTCGCCCGGATACCACGAGTTGTTGGTGGCGAAGGCCACCCTCTTGCCGGCAGCGCGGAGCGCGGCGATCGCCTCGGGCGAGCCCTCGATGATGTGGTCGCCGACCCAGACGCAGCCGTCCAGATCGAGGATCACCTGATCGTAGGAGGCGAGGAGGGAAGATATGTCGGTCATCTGACGACCTGATCCTAGACCTGGCTACTGTCCGCGCCATGCGCCGCACACTGGTTACGCTCAGCGCCGTCACTCTCGTCGCCTCAGGTTGTGGAGGGGGCGATGGCGGCAAGCAGGCCTCGGCCAAGAAGCCCAAGGCATCGTCCAAGACCGGCTGCACCCGGGTGAAGACGCCGGGGCCAAAGCCCGACGGGGGCCAGAAGAAGCCGACCGCCAAGCTCGCACCCGGCAAGACCTACACCGTCACGCTTCAGACCAACTGCGGCTCCTTCACGATCCAGGTCGATCAGAAGACCTCGCCGAACGGCGCCGCCTCGTTCGTCGCCCTGGCCCGAAAAGGCTTCTTCGACAACACCACCTTCCACCGGATCGTGCCCGGCTTCGTGATCCAGGGCGGCGACCCGACCGCCTCGGGCCAGGGCGGCCCGGGCTACTCGACGCGGGACGTGCCACCGAAGGGGGTGCAGTACACCCGCGGCGTTGTGGCGATGGCAAAGACCGAGGCCGAGGCGTCCGGCACCGCGGGCAGCCAGTTCTACGTCGTCACCGGTGCCGATGCCGGGTTGCCGCCCGACTACGCGCTGCTGGGCAAGGTCAGCAAGGGGCTTCCGGTCACCGCGAAGATCGACAAGCTTGGAGATCCGGCAAGCGCCGACACCGGTACGCCGCTGCAGCCCGTGGTGATCGAGAAGGCGACGGTCGCTCCGACGGGCTAGCCGGGCGCTCCGGCGCGCGTGGCCTTGGCCCGCGCCTGGCGTCTGCGGCCAAAGAAGGTGAGCCCGCCGAGCACCGCGGCCACGATCACCAGCCCGAGCAGCAACCCTCCGAGCAGACCTACGCCGCCGAAGGGCAGGGCGATCAGCTTGGCCAGGCCGAAGCCGATGGCCACGAGCAGCACCACGGCCACGACCAGCAGCAGCACGCCGCGGGCCCGTAGCCAGACGCTGGCTCCCGGCGCAGGGGCGACCAGGCCCATGATGCGCAGCAGAAGCAGCTGGCGGTTCGACGGTGGCGTCTGACCGAGCTTCTCGACGGCCGCCTTGAGGTCGTCGGGCCGACGCTCTGCCAGCGCCATCGACGCTTTCATCATCTGACGCAAAGCGGGCCGCTCCTGGGGGTGGCAGCCCGCCAGCGCCTCGTTGAAGTAGGCGCGCGCCTGCTTGGCGTCGTATCGCTCCGCCGCGCGCGCTCCGAGCAGCGCCTTGGCGGCCACGCGGTGCTTTGACTCGCTCTTGAGCTGCTCGTCGGTGCGAGGCTCGAGCTGCTGGATCGCGGAGAGCGCGCCAGCCTGCATCTGCATCTTCATCTGCCTCTGCTTGGCCACGATGCCAGTTTGCCAGACGCGCATAGGATGCCCGCCGTGCCCGCCGACCTCCCGGATCCCGACGGAGCGTTCTACGTTCCCGACGGAGCCGCATACCGCGCGGGCGAGCTCACGCGCGGGCCGTGGGACCCCGCCCACCAGCACGCCGGCCCACCCTGCGCGCTGCTGGGCCGCGAGATGGACCGGGCCGGCCGGCTGGCGGAGGGCCGCCTGACCCGTGCCACCTTCGAGATCCTCGGGCCGGTGCCCATCGCGACGCTGACGGTGTCGGCCGAGGTGGTCAGGCCGGGGCGCAGCGTCGAGCTGATCGAGGGTCTCATGGAGCACGACGGCCGCGCTGTCTTGCGCGCCCGTGCCTGGCGCATGCGCACGCTTGCTCTCGAGACGGGGGAGGGCAGGCCGGAGCCCGCCGCGGTCCCGGGCCCCGATGCGGCATCGGAGCGGCCCTTCTTCGCAACCGGGCAGGAGGTCGGCTACCAAACCGCCATGGACACCCGGTTTGTGTACAGCGGCTTTACCGAGCCCGGGCCGGCCCTCGCATGGATGCGCATGCGGGTGCCGCTGGTGGAGGGGGAGGGGCCGACTCCGCTGCAGCGCGTGCTGGTGGCCGCCGACTCTGGCAACGGCGTGAGCGCCCCGCTCGACTACCGCCGCTGGATGTTCATCAATGCCGACGTGTCGGTGTCGCTGCGGCGCGAGCCGCGTGGCGCGTGGGTTGGCCTCGAGGCCACGACGTACGTCGAGGACGACGGCATCGGCATGTCTGACACGATGCTCCGCGACGAGCACGGCATGATCGGCCGCGCCACCCAGAGCCTGCTGGTTGGGCCGCGCTAGTGTCGTGATTCGTTAATTCGGTTGCAGTAGGTGGCGATGGATTCGAGGATTTGGTCGGTGGTCTTGGTCCAGACGAAGGGCTTGGGGTCGTTGTTCCAGGTGTCGATCCAGGCGCGGATGTCTGTGTTGAGTTGATGGACCGAGCGGTGCGTGGCGCGGCGTAGCTTCTTGGTCGTTAGCTCGGCGAACCAGCGCTCGGCGAGGTTTAGCCAGGAGCTGGATGTCGGGGTGAAATGCACGACGAAGCGCGGGTGGGCCAGCAGCCACTTCTTGACCGCCGGCGTCTTGTGGGTGGAGGCGTTGTCGATCACGAGATGCACGTCGAGGTCGTCCGGGACCTCTGAGTCGATGGTCTGTAGGAACGATGACCTGGCCGGTGGTGATGTCCAAGGCGGCGTAGAGGCTGGAGGTGCCCGAGCGCTTGTAGTCGTGGGTGGCGCGCTGCGGGGTGCCGGGAAGCATCGGCAAGATCGGCGCGGTGCGGTCGAGCGCCTGGATCTGTGACTTCTCATCGACACATAAGACGACCGCCCGCTCGGGCGGATTGAGGTACAGACCGACGACATCGAGGGTGTCCGGTGAACTGTGTGTGGGGCCGGGGCGACTGGGTTCATGTCAGTCGGGGAGTCGGTCTCCGAAGTGGATCTTGAGGGCTGCGAGTGCTGCTGTCCAGGTTCTGACGGATCTCCATTTCGTTTCGGATCTCG
>JBBRYL010000027.1:0-34200 GCA_038237685.1 Solirubrobacterales bacterium
GACCAACGCACCGCAGCCCTCACCGGCTGGCTGGACTTCTACAATCACCACCGCAAACACGGCTCCCTCAGCCACCAGCCCCCGACCAGCCGACTACACCAGCTGAACGGGAACAACCTGATCGGTTCTTACAGCTAGCGCGGCGGGGCAGCCAGGCCCAGCCGCCGCTTGAGCGCGAGCACCCGGCCCGCCGCGGCGGTGACCCTGGCTCGGAAGCGGGCGTCGCGGCGCGCGCGTGCCAGCAGCCTGGGCTGCACCTGATTGAAGCTGCCCGAGCCGGTCATCAGCACGAGGTCGGCACCGCCCTCGATCGAGCGCTGCGCAGCGGTCCCGACGTCGGAGCGGTCGAGCACCGCCTGGGCTTCGATGCTGTCGGTGACCACCGCTCCGCGGAAGCCGAGCTGCCCTCGCAGGATGTCGCCGAGCACCGCCGGCGATTGTGAGGCGATCCGGCGCTGGTCCAGCGCGGGATAGAGGGCGTGCGAGGCCATCACCAGCGGCGTGCCGGCACCGATTGCGTCACGAAACGGTGCGAGGTCGGTGCCAAGGAGATCAGCCCTGGACGCGGCGATGGTCACCCCCTCGTCGTCGGTGTTCGTAGTGGCCCGGCCCAGTCCGGGGAAGTGCTTGACGGTGGCTGCCACGCGCGCACGACCGTACGCGCGCACCGCCGCGCCCGTCGAGGCGCCGACCGCCCGCGCGTCACCCGGAAATGCCCGCCCCGCGACCACCGAGCCCGTGGCGGAAGCCACGTCGGCCACAGGCGCGAGGTTCACGTTCACGCCAACGGCCTCGAGGCCCTGGGCCGTCTCGCGCGCGGCGGCACCCGCAGCGGCGGCGCTGGCCTGCCTGCCCTGCGAAGCCTCGGGGGCCGAGAACGCCAGGCTGCGGATGTCACCGCCCTCCTGGTCCGTGGACACCAGCGCCCGGTTGCCGGCCGCCTTCTGGAGGGTCGCGGTGAGCGCCTTGACCGCTCCCGCGTCGGGCGCATTCTTGCCGAACAGGATCACCCCGGTGCCCTCCCCGGCGCGCAGCCGGCGGAAGATGTAGTCCGGCGCAGCGGGACCGTCGAAGCTCATCACCAGCAGCTCGCCTACCCGCCGTGCCAAGGGAAGTCGCGCGGCGGCCGACGGCACCGGCGCGCTCCGCGACGGCGAGTCTCCTTGCGAGGAACTGGCCGGCCTCGTGCCGCCGTCACCGGAACGAAACAGGACCGCCGCCACGACGATCACGGCAACGATGACCGCCAATGCGGCCAGCCGCCGACGCACAACCTGCTGGGGGCTAGGGCGCTTCAGATCCGCCGAAGCATCAGTTGCTTCGCTGACGCACCGCCTCGCGGATCTTGTCCACGGCCGACGGGATCGCCTTCTCCAGGCGGCGCATGTCCCACTGGTCGAGGGTGAGCAGGCGCATCGGAGCCGTGGCGATCACGGTCGCGTTGCGGCGATCATCGCTGAGCAGGCCCACCTCGCCGAAGAAGTCACCCTCGCCCAGCTGGGCGAGGGTCTCTCCGCCGCGAACGACGTCGGCGGTTCCCTCCTCGATGGCCATGAACTCGTAGGCGTAGTCGCCTTCATCCACGAGGTGCTTGCCCTCGGACACAGACACCTCGCTCACGAACGGACTGATCTTGTCCAGATCCTCGTCGGAAACCGACTCGAACAGTGGAAGCGACTTCAGGCGGCTGGTGTCCAACCCCTTCTCCTCACACGCGTTGACAGGGGAACGTCTCGGCCAATCTAACCCACTTGCCCGACTCCGCGAGCAGCCGGGACTGATCGAAGACGGCCCCGATCACGTAGGAATGAGCCCATGGAGTCGATTCGCACCACAACCGCCCTGTTCGCCGCGGGGCGCATCGCGTTTGGGGTCGGATTGATCGCGGCACCCGAGCGCGTCGCGGGCGCATGGCTGGGACCCGACGCCTCCCGCGGACCCGTGAAGATCGCGATCCGAGGGCTGGGAGCGCGCGACGTCGCGCTGTCGCTCGGCATGCTCGCCACCCTCGACGACCCCGATCGCCTGGCGCCCTGGCTGGCCTTGACGATCGGGTCCGACCTGTCTGACATCACGGCGACTCTGGCCGCACCGTCCGGCTCCCTGCCCGACAACGCCCGCTGGGGCACGGTGGCCCTGGCCGGCGCTGCCGCCGCGGCAGGCGCGGCGCTGCTGGCGGCAGCCAAGCGATGAGGATCGCCATCGTCGGCGCCGGCGTCTCCGGCCTGGTGGCCGCCCACCGCCTGCATCCCGAGCACAACATCACCGTGTACGAGGCAAACGACTACGTCGGCGGCCATGCCAACACCGTCTGTGTAGACCTCCCGAACGAGACGCAATGGGTCGACACCGGGTTCATCGTCTTCAACGACCGCAACTACCCGAACTTCGAGCCACTGCTGGCCGAGCTTGGGGTGCAGACCCAGAAGTCGCGCATGAGCTTCTCGGTGTCGAACGACGCGGGCGACTTCGAGTACGCCGGCAGCCCGCGCGGGCTGTTCGCCCAGCACTCCAACGCGGTGAACCCGCAGTTCCTGCGGATGGTCGCCGACCTGGTGCGCTTCAACCGTGAGGCGCGCGAGCTGCTCGAGCTTCGCCCCGACGAGGGGCCGTCGCTGCGCGAGTTTCTCCGCGACGGCAACTACGGCGAGTGGTTCACCAACCGCCTGATCGTGGCCCAGGCCTCCGCGGTCTGGTCGGCCGATCCCGAGCAGATGTGGTCGTTCCCGGCCGCCTTCCTTGCGCGCTTCTTCCACAATCACGGGATGCTCGGCTTCACCAACCGCCCCCAGTGGCGCACGGTGACAGGCGGCTCACGCCGTTACGTGGAGGAGATCACGCGCCCGTTTCGCGACCGCATCCGCACGTCGACGCCGGTGCGCTCGATCGCCCGCGCCCCTGATGGCGTGGAGATCGCTACCGACGGCTCCGAGCCGGAGCTCTACGACGAGGTGGTCGTGGCCGCGCACTCCGACCAGGCGCTGGCCATGCTCAGCGAGCCCACCACCACCGAGCGCGAGGTGCTCGGTGCGATCGCGTTCCAGCCCAACGAGGCCGTGCTGCACACCGACTCGTCACTGCTGCCCCGTCGGCGCGCTGCGTGGTCGAGCTGGAACTTCCACCTGACCGAAGGTTGTGACGGGCGACGGGGGTCCGGGGACGCGAGCCCCCGGAAGGCATCGACGGCGCTCACCTACTGGATGAACGAGCTGCAGTCGCTGCGCTCAGACACCGACTTTTGCGTGACGCTGAACATGACCGACCGGATCGACCCGGCCAAGGTGATCGACACGATCCAGTACTCCCACCCGGTGTTCACGCCCGAGGGCGTGGCCGCGCAGTCACGCCAGATGGAGGTCTCCGGGGCCGACCGGATCCACTACTGCGGCGCTTACTGGCGCTGGGGATTCCACGAGGACGGCGTGGTGAGTGCCCTGCGCGCGCTCGACAACGTCGGCCGCACACGCGCGCCGGCCGTCGAGCAGGTGGCGGCATGAGCAACTCCGCGATCTATGACGGCTGGGTCCGCCACCGCCGCCACGAGCCGGTTGAGCACGGCTTCACCTACAAGCACTCGATGATGCTGCTCGACCTCGACGAGCTACCGCGCGTGCTGGACATGCGCCCCCTCTACTCGGCCACGCACCGTGCGGTCGCCCGCTTTCGCCGCCAGGACTACATGGGCGACCCCGACCGCCCCCTGGCCGACTGCGTCCGTGATCTCGTGGAGGAGCGCACCGGCACGCGTCCCCCCGGCGCGGTACGCCTGCTCACCACGCTGCGCACGCTTGGCCACTCGTTCAACCCCGTGAGCTTCTACTACTGCTTCAGCCGCAGCGGCGACCGCGTCGACGCCGTGGTTGCCGAGGTCACCAACACCCCGTGGGGCGAGAGTCACTCCTACGTGCTGGCCCGCGATGGCCAGAGCGGCGTGATGCGCGACACCATGGACAAGGTCTTCCACGTGTCCCCGTTCATCGGCATGGACAACAAGTACGAATGGAAGGTGACCGAGCCCGGCAAGCAGCTGCTCGTGCACATCGACGAGCGCGACGAGACGGGCGCGCAGGTGTTCGACGCGACGCTGTCGCTGCAACGCCACGAGATCACCGCCGGCCGGCTCGCGCGGGTCCTGGCCAGGTTTCCCGCCACGTCGTTGCGCGTGGTGACCCTCATCTACTGGAACGCGTTCCGGCTGAAGCTCAAGGGCGCGCCGTACTTCCGACACCCGGAGCGCGCCCGATGAAAATCCAGATCGCCCGCCGTATCGCCTTTGCGCTGTTCGGCGCCATCAAGGAGGAGCGCCTCGACCTGGTCGACGGCGACCGCCATTACGTGTTCGGCGATCGCCACGCCAACCTGCGCGCGACGATCACGGTGCGCTCCCAGCGCTTCTACCCCAACATGCTCCGCGGCAGCATCGGCCTCTCGGAGAGCTACATGGATGGCGACTGGGACGCCGACGATCTCGTGGCGCTCACCCAGATCGGCGCCCGCAACATGGTGGCGATGGACCGGCTGCGGCGGCAGTGGCATCCGGTTCTGCACCGCGCCCAGAAGCTCGCCGACATGGTGCCGACCAATGACGTGGCCGGCAGCAAGCGCAACATCGCGGCCCACTACGACCTCGGAAACCAGCTGTTCTCGCTGTTCCTCGACCCCACCATGATGTACAGCTGCGCCTACTTCGAGGACCCCGCCCAGTCACTGCGTGACGCGCAGCTGGCCAAGCTTGACCGCGTCTGCCGCGAGCTGTGCCTGACCGCGGACGACCACCTGCTTGAGATCGGCACCGGCTGGGGTGCGATGGCCATCCACGCAGCCCAGACCACCGGCTGCCGGGTGACCACCACCACCATCTCGAGGGAGCAGCACGACTACGCGCTCGAGCAGGTCAGGGACAAGGGCCTCGAGGACCAGATCACGGTGTTGCTCGAGGACTACCGCGACCTCACCGGCACCTACGACAAGCTCGTGTCGCTCGAGATGATCGAGGCGGTGGGCTGGCAGTACTTCCCCACCTACTTCGACCACTGCTCGGCGCTCTTGGCCCCCGACGGCCTGATGTTCATCCAGGCGATCACCATCGACGACCGGGCCTACGAGGTCGAGAAGGCGTCCAAGAGCTTCATCAACACCCACATCTTCCCCGGCGGGTGCCTGCCGTCGCTTGAGGTCATCCACCACTGCCTGGCTACCGAGACAGACATGACCACCGTCTGGTTCGACGACATCACTCCCCACTATGCCGAGACCGTGAAGCGGTGGCGCGAGACGTTCGTGGCCAGCTCCGAGCTGGCGGCCGAGCTGGGCTATGACCGCACCTTCCGGCGCATGTGGGAGCTGTATCTGGCCTACGTCGAGGCCGGCTTCCGTGAGCGTCGCATCAACGACGTGCAGATGGTGTTCGCCAAGCCCGAGTGGCGCGACACCTCAGTATTTGGGCTTGCGGCTGAAGCTCCGGCCCGCGATCTGATCCAGTAGGAACGCCGGGCCACGGCTGGCCAGCTTCGCGATCGAGGTCTTGCCGCCCGGGCCGAGCACATCATCATCGGCCTTGATCGCGTTCACGACCTTCTCGGCCCACTCCGACGCCGGCACGCTGTCCCAGTTCGACGTGTCTAGGTGCTTGCCGTAAGTGTCCTGCGTCTCGCCGAGCATGTCAGTCTCCACGCCGCCGGTCACGAGGTGCAGGGCGGTCACGCCGGTGCCCTTCAACTCGCGCCGCAGCGACTCGGTGAAGGCCACCACGCCGGCCTTTGACGCCGCGTAGGTGCTGGCCGCGGGGAAGTACGCATAGCCCGAGATGCTCGCGTTGTTCACGACCTTGCCATGGCCT
Organism: Solirubrobacterales bacterium; assembly: GCA_038237685.1. Taxonomy (GTDB): domain Bacteria; phylum Actinomycetota; class Thermoleophilia; order Solirubrobacterales; family Thermoleophilaceae; genus JAAYBF01. The sequence goes on from JBBRYL010000027.1 coordinate 5,840, forward strand.
CGTTCCAGCATCCCCGGGAGCACGGCCTTGCTCAGCTGGATGACGCCCGTGAGGTTCACCTGGATCATCGGGTAGATGTCGTCGAGCTCCTGCTCTTCGAGCAGACCGCCCGTCACGAGGCCGGCGTTGTTGATCAGCAGGTCGATGCCGGCGAGGTCGTCGCCGAGCGCGGCGCAACCCTCGGCGATCGCCTCGCGCGAGGACAGGTCCATCGCCACGGGGCGGACCTCCTTCACGCGACTGACCTTCGGAGCCTCGAACTTCGACGGGTCGCGCATCCCGGCCATGAGAAGGTCGAGCGGCTCCTGCGCGAGCGCGTCGCGGATCGCCTTGCCGATGCCCCGGTTGGAGCCGGTTACGAGTGCGGTGCGTCCGGTCAAGTCCATATGTGCCCTACGCAGCCTATGACCCGAACGACCGTTTCGCCCGTAGATTCTTGACGTGCTCGCCTACGACCGCAAGGGCTCCGGACCCCCGCTCGCGTTGATCCATCCGCTCGGCGCCCACCGCGGCGTCTGGAACCCCGTGCTGCCGCTGCTGGCCCAGCACTTCGACGTGATCGCCGTCGACATGCCCGGCTTCGGGGAGTCGCAGTCGCTGCCCGAGGACGTACCGGCCACCGCGGCCACCATCGCGGCGGAGCTGCGCGCCACCCTGCGGTCGCTGGAGATCGACAGCGCGCACGTTGCCGGCATCTCGCTGGGCGGCTGGGTCGCACTGGAGCTCGGCAAGAGCGACACCGCGTTGAGTGTGACCACGCTCTGCGCCGCCGGCTTCTGGCGTCACGTGCTCGGGCCGCGTCCGGAGATCGCGCGGACCGCCGCACGCCGGCTGATGCCGGTGCTGCGGCCACTGATGCGCGTCGGCCCGTTCCGCCGGGCGGCGCTCACCGGGACCATGGCCCATCCCGAGAACGTGCCCTACCCCGACGCCTACCAGCTGATCCGCGCCTATGCCACGGCCGAGGGCTTCTCCCGCGCCAACCATGAGATGCGCAGCGCGCTGTTCACCGGATTCGACGAGATCGACGTGCACGTGACCATGGCGTGGGCCGACCGCGACCGCGCGGTGACCGCACCCGACAGCGTGCCCGAGGGCGTCGACGTGCGCCGCCTGCGCGACTGCGGCCACGTGCCGACCTGGGACTCGCCCGAGCAGGTGGCCGCCGTGATCCGCGAGGGCGCCCGTCACGGCTCGGCCACCGGCGCCGCGACCTGAGAAGCGCGACCGCATAAGGTCATGCAATGGCCGACACCGATGCCGCAGCAGGATCGGACGTCGTGTCCGATCCTCAGACCACAGCAGGATCGGACGTCGTGTCCGACCCTCAGACCTCCGATCAGGCGCTGCTGGAAGCGCGCTGGGACCTCGAGCCGCTGGTGGAGGGCGGGGGCCGCGACGGCGCCACCGCAATGATGGAGGAAGCCGCGCGGCTGGCCGAGGACTTCGCCAGGCGCTTTCGCGGGAGGGTGGCCGCCTTGGACGCTCCCACGCTGGCTGCCGCGCTGCGCGAGCTCGAGGACATCTTCGACCGCGTCGGCCGTGCCGGCTCCTACGCCTCGCTGGCGTTCTCCGTAGACACCCAGGACGCTCCCACGGGCGCGCTGATGCAGCAGGTCTCCGAACGCGGCGCCTCCATCCAGACCGTGCTGCTGTTCTTCGAGCTCGAGTGGAACGAGGTGCCAGACGACAAGGCAGAGCAGCTCATGGCCTCAGACGACCTGGTCTTCTGCCGCCACTACCTCCGTATGGAGCGACGCTACCGCACGCACCAGCTCACAGAGCCCGAGGAGCGCATCCTGACCGAGACCGGCGTGACCGGCCGGTCGGCGTTTGGGCGCCTTTTCACCGAGCTGACCTCGGCAATGACCGTGGAGCTCCCGAGCTCCGAGGAGCCGGTGCCACTGATGGAGGCGCTCAGCCTGATGCAGAGCCCCGACCGCGAGCAGCGCAAGGCCGCCGCCACCGGTGTGACCGCCGCGCTCCAGCCGGGCCTGCGCACCCGCGCGTTCATCTTCAACACCCTTCTGCAGGACAAGTCGACCAACGACCGCCTGCGCTCCTATGACCACTGGCTGGCATCGCGCAACCTGGCCAACGAGGCCGGCGACGAGTCCGTCGAGGCGCTCACCGGAGCCGTCGTCGATCACTACGAGCTGGCGCGGCGCTGGTACCGCCTGAAAGCGAAGCTGCTCGGGGTCGACAAGCTGGCCTACTACGACCGCGCCGCACCGGTTGCCGATTCCGAGCAACACATCCCCTACGCCGACGCCAAGGCCACGGTGCTCGACTGCTACCGGAACTTCTCGAGCGAGCTCGGCGATGCCGCCCAGAGCTTCTTCGACGGCAGCTTCATCGACGCACCGCCTCAGCCCGGCAAGCGCGGGGGCGCGTTCTGCGCATACACCGTGCCCAAGTCGCACCCCTACGTGCTGCTGAACTACACGTCGCGCCCCGGCGACGTGCTCACGATGGCCCACGAGCTCGGCCACGGCGTGCACGCCTACCTCGCAAGGCCGAAGGGCATGTTCGAGTTCACCACGCCGCTCACCGTGGCCGAGACCGCGTCGATCTTCGGCGAGACGATCGTGCTCGAGCGGCTGCTTGGCGAGGCTCCCGATGCGTCGGCCAGGCTGTCGCTGCTGGCCGAGTCGCTCGACGGCGCCGTGGCCGCGGTATTCCGTCAGGTGGCCATGAACCGGTTCGAGCACCGCATCCACAGCGAGCGGCGCGAGTCGGGCGAGCTGGCCCCCGAGGCATTCGCCGCCGCGTGGATGGACACGCAGGCCGACCTGCTCGGCGATTCCGTGGAGGTGTCCGACGACTACTCGGCGTGGTGGTCCTACGTCCCCCACTTCGTGGACACGCCCGGCTATGTCTACGCCTATGCCTACGGCCACCTGCTCGCGCTCTCGGTCTACCGGCGCTTCGAGGAGGAGGGCGCGGGCTTCACCTCGTCCTATCTCGATCTGCTCAAGGCCGGCGGCTCGATGCCGCCGGAGGACCTCGGCAAGATCGTGGGCGTCGACCTGGCCGATCCAGGCTTCTGGAGCGCGGGGCTTTCGCTGATCGAGCGTCAACTCGACGCCGCGGAGAAGGCGGCCGAGGAGGCCGGACGGGTCTAGTGGGCACGGCTGGGCTCGAACCAGCGACATCCGCCTTGTAAGGGCGGCGCTCTACCAACTGAGCTACGCGCCCATGGTGCGGCAGCTGCAGCCGGGATTCTTGCAGCACATCTCGATAGGGGGCCTGCTTATCCCATTACGATGGGCCGCATGGAACTCACGGGCGAGGCCCCCGACTCTGATCTCACCGGACCGCGGGGCGGCGGACCGGACGTCAGCTTCCTCCACGGTCGCATGGAGGGGGTCCTGGATGAGCCGCTCCCGCGCGGTCAGCACGACCTGCCCCGCCAGTTCGTGTTGCGACATCAACGCACCCGGATCATGGAGGCGATGGGCCACGTTCTGCATGAGGTCGGCTACCTCGATCTGACCGTGGCCGACGTCGTCAAGCGCGCCCGGGTGTCGCGCCGGACGTTCTACGAGCACTTCGACGACAAGGGGCACTGCTTCACGGCCACCTACGGCGCCAGCGTGGAGTGCATTGCCGATGCCATGCGCGACGCCTACGCCAACGGGGACGCGTGGGAGGACCAGGCAGCGGCCGTGTTCTCGACGCTCATGCGGTTGATGGTCGAGTTTCCGGCCACCGGCTACGTGTGCTTCGTCCAGAGCGGCATCGCGGGCCGGGAGGCGGAACGGTGCAGGACGGCCGCGGTGCGCATGAGTGCCGCCAGCTTCGCCGCGATGATGGCCGACGGGGGCCCTGACACCCAGATCACGCCGCTGCAATCAGAGTTGGCGGTTGGCGCGTTGTGCGAGCTGGTGCGCGCTCGCATAGCCGAGGGTCGCGAGCAGGATCTGGTCGATCACCTGCCCGAGACCATCACGGACCTGCTCATCGGCCTGGTCGGGGCCGAGCGCGCCCGCGACGTGGCCGGCCGGGTCGCGGCCCCCGCCAACGCCGAGACGGCCAAGCAGCGCACCGCAGCCCCTTAGACTGCGCGCGTGGATCGAGGTCTCTTCGCGCGCTCCCTGATCGTGCAGGCGCTGCTGGTCGGCGTGCTCTTTGCCGTGCTCGTCGCGCTGCCACTGCCCTCGAACTTCTTCAAGGACTACGGGTACGTGACGGGGCCGCTCGCCTGGATCATCTGCTCGGTGCTCACCGCCCGCATCCTTTCCCTACCCGCCGGCCTGGTGCTGTTCGCCGCGTTGGCGGGAGGTGTGGCGGGCGGACTCGTGGGTTTGGTGGCGGGCCACGCACCGGGAATGGTGGTGAGCCTGCTGGTGTTCGCGGCCTCGTGCGGAGGCTATGACCCCGAGCAGGACGCTGCGCCTGCTGTCTGAACCCGGCCGGACGCCGGATACCCCCAAGGAGAGTTGAACTCCTGCTTCAAGGTTGAAAACCTTGCGTGCTAACCGTTACACCATGGGGGCGCTCGGTCTGAGTCTATGACGGCGCCCGCTCTAGCATGAGCGGGCCCCCGTAGCTCAGTTGGTTAGAGCGGCGGCCTTTTAAGCCGCGCGGCGCGAGTTCGAGTCTCGCCGGGGGCACTGCTTCGGCTCAGTGACGAAAGTGCCGGCGGGCCGCGAACACCATCGTCACGCCGGCGGCATCGCAGGCGGCGATCACCTCGGGGTCACGTTTGGACCCACCCGGCTGGATGATCATCGTCACGCCCGCGGCGATGGCCAGCTCGGGGCCGTCGGCGAAGGGGAAGAAGGCGTCAGAGGCAAGCGCCGCGCCCTGCAGGGGCAGGTCGGCCGCGGCGGCCTTCTCGAGCGCGATGCGCACCGAGTCGACCCGGCTCATCTGGCCCGCCCCGATCCCCGACGTGCCGAGGTCGCGCGATAGCACGATGGCGTTTGAGCGCACGTGCTTGCAGATGCGCCAGGCGAACAGCAGCTCGCCCCACTCCTGCTCGGTCGGCTTGCGCTCGGTGACCGCCCGCATCTCCTCGCGTGGCTCAGAGCCGATGTCGCGGTCCTGCACGAGCAGGCCGCCCCGTACACGCTTTACGTCCTGCTCGGTCACGGCCGGCCGGCGACGCTCGTCGTCCTCGAGGATCCGCACGTTGGGCTTCTCCTGGAGCAACTCCAACGCCCCGTCCTCGTAGCCAGGGGCGAACACAAGCTCCACGAACATCGCGTTCAGACGCTCGGCCAGGGCCAGGCTGACGGGCCGGTTGAAGCACATGATGCCGCCGTAGGCGCTCATGGGATCGGTGGCGAGCGCCCGCTGGAAGGCCTCGTCGGTCGTGGTTGCCACGGCGCAGCCGCAAGGGTTGTTGTGCTTGATGATGGCCGCGGCGGGCAGCTCGAACTCGTCGACGAGGTGGCGACCCGCGTCTAGATCGAGCAGGTTGTTGAACGACAGCTCCTTGCCGTGAATCTTCGACACCATCGACAGCAGGTGCGTGCGCGCGCCCGCCTCGGCGTAGTAGGCGGCCCGCTGGTGGGGATTCTCCCCGTAGGAGAGATCGAGCACCTTGGTGAACGTGCGGCTGTCCTGAACCGGGAAGTCCTCCTCGCGCTCGGCGAACCAGCGCGAGATCGCGGCGTCGTAGCGCGCCGTGTAGGAGAACGCCTCGAGCGCGAGAGACGAGCGAGTGCGCCCTTCCAGGCGACCCCTGGACGAGTGCAGCTCCTCGAGCACGGCGTCGTAGCTCTCGGGAGAGGTGACCACCGCGGCGAACGCGTGGTTCTTCGCGGCCGCCCGGATCAGCGTCGGACCGCCGATGTCGATGTTCTCGATCACCTCGTCGTCCTTGACACCCCGCCGGCCCGCGACCTGCTCGAACGGATACAGGTTTACGCACACGAGGTCGATCGGCTCGATGCCCTGCTCGAGCAGCGTCTCGACGTGCTCGGGGTTGGACCGGACCGCGAGCAGCCCCGCATAGATCCGCGGGTTGAGGGTCTTGACCCTGCCGTCGAGCACCTCGGGAAAGCCCGTGTACTCCTCGACCGAGCGCGTCTGGACAGCGGCCTCCGACAGCGTCCGTGCGGTACCGCCGGTCGACACGATCTCGATGCCCAGCTCCACGAGTCCGCGGGCGAAGTCGACCAGGCCGCGCTTGTCGGACACCGTCAGCAGCGCGCGCTGAACGAGGCCCTCGGCGGGCTCGACCACCTCGGGCGGACCGGCACCTTCAGAGGGCAGCATCATCGATCCTCACCAGGCGTGGGTTGTGCGCGTCGATCGACACGGCGCCGATCGCGATCAGCGACACCGCCCGCGGCAGCAGGCGGTGCTCGATTGCGTGCACCTGACTCTCGATCGCCGCGATGTCGCGAGCATACGGAAGCTCGAAGGCCTCCTGCAGGATGACCGCGCCGCTGTCGATGCCCTCGTCTACGAAGTGGACCGTTACACCCGTCAGGCGCACGCCGTAGTCGAGTGCCTGCTCGATCGCGCCCACCCCCGCGAACGCGGGCAGCAGTGACGGGTGCACGTTGATCACCCGGCCTGCGAAGCGGCGAATGAACGGACCGCCGAGGATCTCCATGAAGCCCGCGAGCACCAGCAGGTCAACACGGTGATCGTCGAGCCAGTTGCCCATCGCCGCGTCGCGCGCGTCGCGGTCGGGGTGGTCGGCCTTGGCGAACACGGCGGTGTCGATGGCGGCGGCGCCCGCCCGCTCGAGGCCGCGCGCGCCGGCCCGGCTCGAACCCACGCAGACGATCTCGGCGGTTGCGCCGCGGTGCACGGAGTCGAGCAGCGCCTGCAGGTTGGTGCCCTCCCCCGAGAGCAGGACACCGACGCGTAACGCCATCAGGCAGCGGCTGCCGCGGCGCCCATCTTGAGCACCGGGTAGGGACCGTCGGTGGTGGCGATCGTGCCCGCGGCGATCAGCTCGTCCACGCGGGCGAGGATGTCGGCGCGGCGCATGTCCGAAGACGTGCCGTAGGCCGGCAGGCCGTCATAGGAGTTGCGCTGGATCTTCTTGCTGCGGCTGCCGTGCAGGATCTCGGCGCACGTCGTCCGCCCGACCGCGGGCTGGGCGCCTTGGGCGACCGACACGATGGCGTCGTCGAGATGGGCAACCGACTCCGCCGACGGCTTTGGCACCTCGGGCACGAGGCCTGAGTCGCAGACATCGCAGCACTCCGCTCCCTCGGGACGGTCGACGAGGCCGACGCGATCGCCGAAGTGGCGCAGGATGGTCTGGCGTCGGCAGCCGGTGGAGGAGCGCAGCCCGGGCACTGGCCGGGCGAGCACCGCACCTTCTCCTCCCTCACTCTCTACGTACGCCCAGATCTCGCGGTATTGGCGCCAGCGGGCGCGGGCCCCCTGCTCGACCGAGGCACGACACGCGGCCGCGGAGCGGCGGTCGAAGCCCGCGGGACTGAGCTTGCCGGCCACGCGATCGGGCGACGACGGCGTCGGCGAGACCACGCCCGCGCGGGCGAGGTGACCGATCAGCGCGCGCAGGCGGTCGCCGCCACCGCCGACGGCGCGCCCGAGCTCGCCGCTGTCGAGCGAGTAGCGCCCGTTGCCGTCGGCTACCGCCAGCAGCCGGTCGGCCAGGGCGGCCGGCTGCTGGGGGTCGACCTCGTCGCGCTTGATGAAGTGCACGTGCAGCGCCTTGTCGCGGTTCTCGGCCAGCAGCAGCGCCCTTGAGGGCAGACCGTCACGACCCGCGCGGCCTGCCTCCTGGTAGTAGGCCTCGAGCGACGAGGGCACGCTGGCGTGCAGCACCGTGCGCACGTTTGGCTTGTCCACACCCATGCCGAACGCGTTGGTGGCGACGATGACCCGCACGTCGTCTGACAGGAACCGCCGCTGCGCCGTGGCGCGCCGGTCGCGCGCCAGCCCCGCGTGGTAGGCAAGCGCCTCCTCACCAAGCTCTGACGTAAGCTGCTCGGCGATCTCCTCCGCCCCCGCGCGGGTGCCCGCGTAGACGATGGCCGGCAGCGAGTCGGGCCGCTTGAGCGCCTGGGCTATCAGGACGCGCTTCTGGTGCGGTGCCGGCCGCGCGACCGCGAACGACAGGTTGGGGCGGTCGAACCCGGTGGCCACCTGAAGCGGATCGGCGAGGCCGAGCCGGTCGACGATGTCGGAGGCCACCTGCGGCGTGGCCGTGGCGGTCGACGCGACGATCGAAGCCGCACCCAGATGACGGGCGGCGTCGGCCAGGCGGAAGTAGTCGGGACGGAAGTCGTGCCCCCACTGGCTGACGCAGTGGGCCTCGTCCACCACAAACAGGCCGATGCGCGCCTCCCCGATCCGATCGAGGAAGCCGGGCGAGGAGAAGCGCTCCGGAGACACGTACAACAGCCGCAGCGAGCCGTCGGCCGCGCGCGCGAGCACCTCGGAGTTGACCGAGCTGTCCTGCTGGGCGTTGACCAGCGCCACCTTGTCGCCGAGGCCGCGCGCGTGCAGCGCCTCGACCTGGTCCTGCATGAGCGCCACCAGCGGGGACACAACGATCGTCAGGTCGTCGCGCATGAGCCCCGGCAGCTGGTAGCACAGCGACTTGCCCGAGCCGGTGGGCATGACCACCAGAACGTCGCGGTCCGCGAGGGCGGCCTGGCACGCCTCGAGCTGGCCGGGACGGAAGTCCTGAAAGCCGAAGTAGCGCTCCAGTGAGGCGTGCAGATCCACGGCGAACGACATTACAAGCGGACCCGGAGGGGTTGCCGGGCGTCGTGCAGCGTTGTCACGGAGAGAGCGGGAACTGTTACGCGCGGACGACGGCGAGCTCTTCGAGGGCGAACTTGCCGTTGGCCACATCGGTGCGCTCCAGCGGGTAGTTGCCGGAGAAGCAGGCGTCGCAGTGGGTGGCGGCCTCGCCGCGGATGGCCTCGTATACGCCTTCGAGCGAGAGGTAGGCGATCGAGTCGCAGTTCAGCTCCTCCGCGATCTCTGGCACCGTGCGGCCGTGGGCCACCATCTCCTGCTTGGTCGACATGTCGACGCCGTAGTGGCAGGGGTAGCGGATGGGCGGGGCCGAGATGCGCATGTGCACCTCGAGCGCTCCGGCGTCGCGCAACATCGAGACAATCTGGCGAGTTGTGTTGCCACGCACGATCGAGTCGTCCACGACCACGATGCGCTTGCCCTCGACCACTTCGCGCAGCGGGTTGAACTTCATCCGCAGGCCGTGCTTGCGCAGCTCCTCGCCCGGCTGGATGAAGGTACGCGCCACGTAGCGGTTCTTGATCAGGCCCTCGTCACGCGGCAGGCCCGAAGCCTTGGCATAGCCGGCCGCGGCCGGCGTCCCGGAGTCGGGCACCGCGATCACGACATCGGCCTCTACGGGCGACTCGCGCCAGAGGATCTCGCCCATCTTGCGCCGCGACACCTGTGTGCGGTTGCCCTCGAGGATCGAGTCGGGCCGCGCGAAGTAGATGTGCTCGAAGACGCAGAACGCCTTGCGCTGAGAGTCGACGACCTGCTTCACCTCGAGGCCGCGCTCGCCGATCGAGATCATCTCGCCCGGCTGGACCTCGCGCAGCAGCTCCGCGCCGATGATGTCGAAGGCGCAGCTCTCCGAAGCAAAGGCATAGTGGTCACCGATCCGCCCCAGCGAGAGCGGGCGCAGCCCGGCCCCGTCGCGAAAGCCGAGCACGGCGTCCTGGGTCATGACCACGGTGGAGAAAGCGCCCTTCAGGCGCGGCATGACGTCGGCGAGCGCTTCCTCGATCGTTTCCGCCGGATGCGTGGACAGCATTGCCGCGATGATCTCGGAGTCAGACGTTGACCGGAACTGCACGCCGCGGTCGGAAAGCTCGGAATGCAGCTCGACCGCGTTGATCAGGTTGCCGTTGTGGGCCAGCGCGACCTGCCGCTTGTCGGACCTATAGACCGGTTGGGCGTTCTCCCAGGCCGTCGAGCCGGTGGTCGAGTAGCGCACGTGGCCCACCGCCATGTCACCGGTGAGCGCTCGCAGCTTGCCCTCGTCGAACACCTGCGAGACCAATCCGACATCGCGAACGGTCATGATGTGGCCGCCCTCGCAGACCGCGATGCCGGCCGATTCCTGGCCCCGGTGCTGCAGGGCGTACAGGGCGAAGTAGGCCAGGCGCGAGACCTCTGACCCGGGTGCGAATACGCCGAACACGCCGCATTCGTCGCGCGGCCCGTCGCGTTGGTCGAGAGGAGAGGTCAACGTGGTTAAGCGGGACCTGAAAGGAGACGACGGGCATACGCCCGCCGAGTGGTTTGAGGGTACCAGCGGCGGTGGCCGGCGCTGGCATGCCGTGTTCCCGCCGGCTTATGCAAATGCGGGAGCCAGCGCCGTGCCGGCCAGCCGCAGATCCCTGACGCTCCAGCCGAGCGAACCGATCTGCAGCGAATCGCCTCCCACCGTCCCGATCAGCGTGACAGCCGGCGCCGCCGCCTCGACGGCGCTGGGCGAGCCGGCCACGAGAAAGCGCCCGACACCCTCGCCGAAGAGCGCTTCGAGGTCACCGCCATCCAGTCCGACCGCGGCCCCGACGGCGCCGGTCACACAGCACTCCGCCAGGGCGACGGCGAGACCGCCCTCGGCGACGTCGTGAACGCAGGTGAGCCCCCCCGAGCGAGCCAGCTCGCGCACGACGCCGAGCGTTGCGGCCACCGCGCCGACGTCGACGCCGGGGAGCCCCAGCGGCAGGTCACGGCCGTGCAACTTGGACAGCTCGGACCCCGCAAGCGAGGCGGCAAAGCCGTGCGGGGACACGAGCCCGATCAGATCGCCCTCCTCGACGAAGCCGTTGCCGGGAGCCGCCCCGACGTCCGGGATCGCGCCAACCATCCCGACCACCGGCGTCGGGTAGATCGGCCCCCCGCCGGACTCGTTGTAGAGCGAGACGTTTCCCCCCACCACCGGCACGCCGAGCTCGACGAGGGCATCGGCCATGCCCTGCACAGAGCGGTCGAGCTGCCACGCAACGTGGGGCTTCTCGGGGTTGCCGAAGTTCAGGCAGTTGGTGAGCCCCAGCGGCTCCGCGCCCACGCAGGCGAGATTGGCCGTGCACTCGAGCACCGCCTCGATAGTGCCGGTGTAGGGGTCGCACGCAACGCGGCGGCCGTTGCCGTCGATCGAAACGCCGATTCCCCGGGGGTCGTCGCCGTCGGGGTACAGCCGCAGCACCGCCGCGTCGGCCTCCTCGGGCCGGCGCACCGTGCGTGACTGGACGATCGGGTCGTACTGCTGGAAGAGCGGGCGACGTGAGCTGAGGTTGGACGAGGCCAGCAGCGCCGGGAGGATCGCCGCCGGGTCGTCGCTGTCGAAAGTGCGCGCTGGGGCGGGGTAGACCTGCGCGGCGGGCGCGGCGGGCTCGAGGTCGTACAGCGGGCAGTCGTCAACGAGGGCCTCGACGGGCATGTCGCCGACCAGTTCGTCGCCGTGCAGCACGCGCAGCCGGCGCGAGTCGGTCACCTCGCCGATCACGCTGGAGCGCACCTCCCAGCGGTCGCAGATCTCGGTTAGCTCATCCAGCTTCGCGGGCTCGATCACACACAGCATCCGCTCCTGGGACTCAGAGATCATGATCTCGAAGGGCTCCATCCCCGCTTCACGCAGGGGCACCTTCGACACGTCGATGTCGAGCCCGACCTCGCCGCTCGACGCCATCTCCGACGAAGAGGACGACAGACCGGCCGCGCCGAGGTCCTGCAGTGACGCCAGCGTGCCGCGGTCGAGCAGCTCGAGACAGGCCTCCATCACGCGCTTCTCCTCGAACGGGTCGCCTATCTGCACGGTCGGGCGCTTGGTGTCGTCCTCAGAGTCCAGCTCGGCGCTGGCCAGCACCGACGCGCCGCCGATGCCATCGCGGCCGGTGCGCGCACCCATCAGCACGAGCAGGTTGCCGACCCCGGTGGCCGCCGCGCTCATCAGGCGCTCGTGGTCGGCGATGCCGAGGCACATGGCGTTTACCAGGCAGTTCTGCTCGTAGGCGTGCTCGAAGTAGACCTCGCCGCCGACGGTCGGCACCCCGATCGAATTGCCGTAATGGCCGATGCCCGAGACCGCGCCGTCGAGCAGGTAGCGCGACCGCGGCGAGTCCAGCTCGCCGAAGCGCAGCGAGTCGAGCACCGCGATGGGGCGGGCACCGACGGCGAACACGTCGCGCAGGATCCCGCCGACGCCGGTGGCCGCCCCCTGGAAGGGCTCCACCGCGCTGGGGTGGTTGTGCGACTCGACCTTGAAGGCGATCGCAACGCCGTCTCCGACATCGACGGCGCCGGCATTCTCGCCCGGCCCCATCAGCAGGTGGGGGCCCTCGACGGGGAGCCGACGGAGCAGCTTCTTGGAGTGCTTGTAGGCGCAGTGCTCAGACCACATCAGGCTGAACACCGCGAGCTCGAGCCCGTTGGGGTCGCGCCCGATCTTTTCGCAGATCAACTCATACTCGGCGTCGGTGAGCCCGAGGGCACGGTGAGGTGAGGCGTCCACAACAGCTAGGCGGCGGCGACCTGCGCAGCAAGCGAGGCGAACAGGACTCCGCCGTCGGCCGAACCGGTGAGCTCGTCGACCGCGTGCTCGGGGTGAGGCATCAGGCCCATCACGTTGCCGGCCTCGTTGCTTACTCCGGCGATGTCCCCGGTCGACCCGTTGGGGTTGTGGCCCGGGGCGTAGCGGAGGATGATCTGGTCGTGTGCCTTCATGCCGCGCAATACCTCGTCTGGCGCGTAGTAGCGGCCCGCCGTGTGCTTGACGGGGATCGAGAGGACCTGGCCGGTGAAGCCGGCGCCGGTGAACGGGCCCTTGGTGTGCACGACCTCGATGTCGGTCTGGCGACAGAGGAAGCGCCGCCCGCTGTTGGGCAGCAACGCACCGGGGAGCAGCCCGGCCTCGCACAGCACCTGGAAGCCGTTGCAGATGCCGAGCACGTGCCCGCCTGAGCCGGCGAACTCGCTCACGGCCTCCATCACCGGTGAGAACCGCGCGATCGCGCCCACCCGCAGGTAGTCGCCGTAGCTGAAGCCGCCCGGGATCACGACCGCGTCGACTCCGCCGAGATCACGGTCGCCGTGCCAGAGGATCTGGGCGTCGCCGAACCGCCGGCACGCCAGCAGTGCGTCGTTCTCGTCGCAGCTGCCGGGGAACTGGACGACGCCGAATCTCACGCGGGGACGACCTCGTAGTCCTCGACCAAGGGGTTTGCCAGCAGCCGTTCACACATCGCCTCCAGCTGCGTCGTGTCCTCGACCTCGAGCTCCACCAGCCGGCCGACACGGACATCGGAAACGCCCTCGAAGCCCAGCGCCGGCAGCGCCCGCTCGACGACCTGGCCCTGAGGGTCGAGGATCCCATCCTTCGGGCGGATCAGCACCCGTACTCTCAAGAAGGCGCTCCCGACCGCTCCAGCCACGCGTCGAACGGCTCGCCCGCGATTCGCTCGTACGCATCGATGTAGAGCGCGCGGGTCTTGTCGACGATGTCGGCCGGAAGCTCCGGCGCGGGCGGCGACTTGTCCCAGCCCGAGGCGGTCGCCCAGTCGCGCACGTACTGCTTGTCGAAGCTCGGCTGGCCGTGACCCGGTTCGTAGCCGTCCACGGGCCAGAAGCGCGACGAGTCCATCGTGAGCACCTCGTCGCCGAGCACGATCGTGCCGCCTGTGCCCCCTTGGGTATCGGCCCGGCGGCCGAACTCGAACTTGGTGTCGGCGAGGATGATGCCGCGCTCGCGCGCGAGCTCGGCCCCGTGTGAGTAGAGCTCGATCGAGATGCGGCGCAGCTCCTCGAGCAGCGGCCGGTCGCCGAGGATCTCGGCGGCGCGATCGAAGTCGACGTTCTCGTCGTGGTCGCCGACGTCGGCCTTGGTGGCCGGCGTGAAGATGGGCTCTGGCAGCTGCTGTGACTCCTCGAGGCCGGGAGGGAGCTCGATGCCGCAGATCTCGCCGGAGGACTGGTAGTCCTTCCAGCCTGAGCCCGTGATGTAGCCGCGCACGACGCATTCGACCGGTGCCATCTCGAGCTTCTCGACCAGCATCGCGCAGCCCCGCTGGTCCTCCGGCACGTCGGTGTAGGAGATCAGGTGGTTGGGCACGATCGCCTCCGTGCGATCGAGCCAGAACGCGGTCAGCCCCGCGAGCACCTTGCCCTTGGCCGGGATGGGGTTGGGATGGACGACGTCGTAGGTCGAGATGCGGTCGGAGACCACCATCAGCAGGCGGTCGGCGCCCGCGTCGTACACGTCGCGCACCTTGCCCTGATTGACCAGTTCGAAGCCTTCGAGGGTGGGGGCGTTGCTCACCGCCGTGAGGCTAACGCAGCCCCCGGTTGAACCGGATGCTGATCCGGCTTAGACGCCGGATCAGTCGGAGGCATCACGGGCACCACATCGACCCGCGAGCGCTGCGTGGCCACCACGCTCAGGAGCACGGCCATCGCCGCCACCACCATCCCGGCCGTCACACGCTCGCCGAGCAGCGCCGCCGCGATCGCGAGGGTGAGCACCGGCTGGGCCAGCTGCACCTGGCCGATCCGGGCCACACGCCCGCGCGCGAGCCCGGCGTACCAGGCGAAGAACCCGAGGAACATGCTGAACAGGCAGACATAGGCAAAGCCCGCCCACGCGCCGGCGTCGCCTGAAACGTCTCCGGTGGCCGCGGCGAGGGCCGCCACCGGGGTAACGACGGGCAGCGCCAGCACCAGCGCCCAGCAGATCGTCTGCCAGCCACCGAGCTCCCGCGAGAGCGCGCCGCCCTCGGCGTATCCGAGCGCCCCGAACACGACCGCTGCCAGCACCAGCCCGTCGGCGGCGGTCGGCAGCCCTGCTCCCTGCGCGGCGGCGAAAGCAAGGACCGCCACGAGCCCGGCGCCGGAGGCCATCCAGAAGCGTGGCGTCGGCCGCTCCCCAGCCCGGGCGACCGCCATGACGGCGGTGGCAGCGGGCAGCAGCCCGACGATCACCGCCCCGTGGGCCGACGACAACGAGCGCAGCGCCAGCGCGGTGAACAGCGGGAAGCCGACCACGACGCCGAGCGCCACGAGAGCGAGCCGGCGCCACTGCCGCGCGGTAGGCAGCGGCTGGCGGGTCGCCACGAGCAGGGCCCCGCCGAGCAGCCCGGCCACCACGGCGCGACCCACTCCGACCACCGTCGGGTCCAGCTGCTCGACCGCCACGCGCGTTGCCGGCAACGAGCCGCTGAAGGCGAGCACTCCCAGAAAGCCGAGCAGGACCGCCACGCCGGTGACGTTATGGCTCCCGCGACCGCGCGGGAAGGTCCCACAACCGGCGCTTGTGCGACCGGCGACCCTCAGCCGGCGATGCGCTCGTCCAAGCGCCCGACGAGCGTATGCGCGTGGCGCACGAACGCTGACGGGTCGAAGACCGCGTCGAGATCCAGCTCGGGTGCGGCCGCGCCAAGGAGGTCGCGAAACGGCGTGCCTTCGTCCCAAGCGCGCTGGGCGTTCTCCTGGACGATGCGGTAGGCATCATCGCGGGAGCGGCCGGACTCGACGAGCGCGAGCAGCGCCCGCTGGCTGAACAGCGCGCCATGGGTGAGCTCGAGGTTCGCCCGCATCCGGTCCTCGTGCACGGTCATGCCCTCGACCACCCGCACGGCCAGATGCAGGGCATAGTCGAGCAGGATGGTGGCGTCTGGCAGCGACACCCGCTCCACGGAGCTGTGCGAGATGTCTCGCTCGTGCCAGAGCGCGACGTTCTCGAGGCCCGTCTGGGCGTAGCCGCGCAGCAGTCGTGCGATGCCCGTGATGCGCTCGGTCACTATCGGGTTGCGCTTGTGCGGCATCGCCGACGAGCCCTTCTGGCCGGCGCGAAACGGCTCCTCGACCTCGCGCACCTCGGTGCGCTGCAGGTGCCTGATCTCGGTGGCGAACCGCTCGAGGCCGGCGCCGGCCAGGGCGACGGCGCCGAGCAGCTCGGCGTGGCGGTCGCGGGCCACCACCTGGGTCGACACGTCCTCGCGCCCGAGGTCGAGGTGCTCGAGCACCTGACCCTCGAGCTCGGGGCCATTGGCGGCGTAGGTGCCCACGGCCCCGGACAGCGCGCCAACCGACGCGCCGGCCACCGCCCGCTCGAGCCGCTCGAGGTTGCGCTGGGCCTCCAGGCCGAAGCCCGCGAGCTTCAAGCCGAAGGTGGTGGGCTCGGCGTGCACGCCGTGGGTGCGTCCGACGCACAGCGTGTCCACGTGCTCGTGCGCCCGACGCGCCAGCGCGTCGCGCAGGGTTCGTTGACCGCTCACGAGGATGGCGCCCGCCTGGGCGATCTGGAGCGCCAGCGCGGTATCGAGCACGTCCGAGGAGGTCAGCCCGTGGTGTACCCAGCGGCCGGGCTCGCCGACCGAAGCGGCCACCACGTCCACGAATGCGGCCACGTCGTGGTCAGTGACCTGCTCGCGCTCCTTGACAGCCTCGACGGTGAAGGCGGCGCGGGCGCGAATGGCCGCGGCGTCATCGGACGGCACGACACCCTGCCCGGCGAGCGCCTCGGTCACGGCCAGCTCGACCGCGAGCCAGTTATCGAACTTGCGCTGCTCGGACCACACCGCCCCCATCTCGGGACGGGTGTAGCGCTCGATCACGCGCTGAGGATGCGCGCGGCCAGCACGGCCGCGTTCTTGGCGCCGTCGATGCCGACGCAGGCGACGGGCACGCCCGGGGGCATCTGCGCGATGGCAAGCATGGCGTCGAGCCCGCCGGCGACGGAGGTGCGCGACTGTAGCGGCACCCCGATCACGGGAAGGTCGGTGTGGGCGGCGACCACTCCGGGCAAGGCCGCGGCCAGCCCGGCGCCGGCGATGATCACCCTCAGCCCGCGCATCCGCGCGTTCTTGGCGTAGTCGGCCACCATGTCGGGGTCGCGGTGCGCGCTCATCACGCGGACCTCGTGCATGATCCCGCGCTGTTCAAGCTCGGCCGCTGCCTTGGCCATGGTGTCCTCGTCGGACTTCGAGCCCATGACGATCCCGACCAGCGGGTTGTCGACGGCGAGCTCATCGAATTCGGTCTCCACGTCGGTCTGGGTGGCAGGTTGCTCGGCGCTCATGCCTCGACCCTACCCACGGCACGGGCGGCGATGTCGGTACGCATCTGCTTGCCGTCGAACTGCACGCGCCGCGCGGCGGCGTAGGCGTGGTCGCGCGCCTCCCCCGGCGTCGCGCCGATACCCGTCACGTTCAACACGCGTCCGCCGGCGGTGACGATGTGTCCGTCGACCTCCGCCGTGCCGGCGTGCAGCACCTCGACCTCGATCGAGTCGATCGAGCGCAGCCCGCGAATCTCGTCCCCGCTCGAGGAGGACTCGGGGTAGCCCCTTGACGCCAGCACCACGGTCACGGCCCACTCGTCAGACCACTCGATCTCTATGCCCTCGAGCCCGCCGGGGCGCGTCGAGCCTTCGAGCAGTTCGAGGATGTCGGACCGCAGCCGGGTAAGCACCGCCTGGGTCTCGGGGTCGCCGAAGCGGCAGTTGTACTCGATCACGCGCGGCCCCTTCGGGGTGATCATCAGGCCCGCGTAGAGCACGCCATGGAAGGGGGTGCCGCGCCTACGCATCTCATCGAGCACCGGTTGGTGCACGACCCGGGCGAGGGCGTCGACGTGCTCACGGTCGATGCCGGGCACGGGCGAATAGCTGCCCATGCCGCCCGTGTTAGGGCCCAGGTCGCCGTCGAATATCCGCTTGTAGTCCTGCGCCGGGGCCATCGGCACGGCCCGCTCGCCGTCGCACACCGCCAACAGCGACAGCTCCTCGCCCTCCAGGAACTCCTCGATCACCACCTCGGTGTCGCCGAACCGCTGCTCGGTGAAATAGGCATCGATCGCGACGAGGGCCTCGTCCTCGGAGGCGCAGATGATCACGCCCTTGCCCGCCGCGAGCGCATCGGCCTTCAGCACCAGCGGGTAGCTCCACGACCCAAGCGCGTCCACCGCCTCGTCACGCGTGGTGACCACCGCGTAGTCCGCCGTCGGGATGCCTACGGCCACCATCAGCTCCTTGGCGAACCGCTTGGAGCCCTCCAGCCGGGCCGCGTCGCGCGAAGGACCGAAGGCGGGGATGCCGGCGGCCGTCAGCTCGTCGACCAGGCCGAGCACCAGGGGCAACTCGGGGCCTACCACCACCAGGTCGACCTCCTTGGCGCGCGCCGCGTCCACCAGGCGCTCGATGTCGTCGACCGCGACGTCGAGGCACTCCACGCGGTCGCGCGCGATCCCGGCGTTGCCGGGAGCTGCCAGCACCTCGGGCTTGCCTGGCGAGCGCAGCAATCGGCGCACGAGCGCGTGCTCGCGCCCGCCCGCACCGACTACGAGAACGGTCGTCAACGGCGTCAGAGCGAAGCGATGAAGTCGTCGATGGGGATGGCGGCCAGCGACTCGTAGTGGCCGGTGCCGCGTGAGCCGAGCTCGAGCGAGACCCGCGCCATGGTGGTCTCGTCAGGAGCCTCGATGATGTTCACGAAGTCGAACCGGCCGAGCGTGGCCCACTGGGCCGTGACCTTGGCCCCCAGCTGCTCGACCTCGTTGTTGACCTCGCGGATGCGCTGCGGGTTGTTCTTGATCGTCTGCACTCCTTCGGGAGACAGGGTGCTCAGGAGGACGAAGGTGGGCACGATGATCCTTTCGGTGGGTTCGCGGCAGCGCCGGCGGCGCACCTTTTTCTCCCAGGTTTGCCCTGCGAGCGCAAGGCCCAGGCGGCACGTGACCGCGACTCCCGGGGTGCGTGTGTGTAGATGATGGGTACACGCAGAGTGCGGCGCGGCTCCTGAGACCCCGCGCCGCAAACCACCAAAAAGGGGAGTTTTCGAATGATGAAGCGTGTTATCGCGGTCCCGGCCGTCCTGGCCGCTGCCGCGTTCGCCGCGCCCGCCGTGGCCCAGGCCGCGACGCTTGGGCCGAACAAGGCCTGCTACGGCGGCGGCGACAAGCTGGTGCTGTTCGGTGGCGGCTACACGCCCGGCGGGAAGGTCACCTTCGCGGCCAACGGCGCGCCGCTATCGCCGCCGGTCACCGCCGGCGCATCGGGAACGCCGCAGGCAGGCGTCATCGCGGGTTCGCTCGGCGTGCCGTTCCTGACCACCTCGACGACGAAGACCGACGTCTTCTCCGCCACCGACGCCACCAACCCGGCGCTCGCCGCGTCCACTCCCGTCAAGCGCTCGATCCTGCGCGTGATCGTCAAGCCGCAAAGCGCGAGCACGTACAAGACGCGCCGGTTCAGCGCCCGTGGCTTCACCACCGGCAAGACGCTTTACCGCCACATCGTGCGCGGCCGCCGAGTCAGCAACAGCCGTCAGGGCACGCTCAAGACGGCATGCCACACGCTGAGCTTCAAGAGGCGGCTGTTCCGCAAGACGGCGAAGACCGGCACCTACCGGGTGCAGTTCGACACCACGCGCAAGTACAGCTCGAAGACAGTCCAGCGGGTCCGCTTCCGCGTGCGGGTCTACCGGATCGTTCGCCGTGCCTCGGCGGCGTCCGCGGCCTCAGCGACGGGCTCGAACGGCCTTCGCTCTGTCTGGACCCAGGTCAAGTAGCAAAGGCGCTGGGACAAGAAGCCCAATCAGGGAAGTACACGGGCCGTTTACTGATCCGGCAAGGATGCCGGATCAGTCGATGGGATCCAGGTGTTGATCGAGCACCTGGCGGACGCGGCGGCGCTCCTCAGTCGAGGCCATCCGGTAGCGGCCGAGGAGCTCCTTCTGCCCCTCTATGGGCAGATCCGCGATCACCCAGCGGACGGCTAGGCGCTCGAACAGGAACTCGACGCGGCGCTGCCAGCGGTCCTCGGCGTCGGCACCCGGCTTCGCGTCGAGGTCGTCGAGCTTGCGCCGGGTGCCCGGGCTGAGCTCGTCGCGCAGCGTGAGCACGTCGCCTTCGGGCCCCGTGTAGTCCGTGGTCTTGGCCGGCCCGTCGGTGCCCTGCTGCCTACGCCTGCGTGACCTGCGGCCCATCGCTAGGCGGGCACCGGCCTGGCCGCGTCCGAGCGCTCAAAGGTCAGCTCGCCTTCTGCGGCATCCACGTGCACTGTGTCGCCCGGTCCGAACTCGCCCTCGAGCAGCTTCAAGGCCAGCTTGTCGATCAGCCGCTTCTGGATCACGCGCTTGAGCGGCCGCGCGCCGTAGATCGGGTCGTAGCCGAGGTTGCCTATCAGCTCCTTCGCGGCATCGGTGAGCTCCACCTCGACGCCCCGGTCGCGGACCCGGGCCACCAGCTCGTCGACCTGGAGCTCGACGATGTGGCCGATCTGGTCGCGTGAGAGGCGGTCGAACTCGACGATCTCGTCGAGCCGGTTGACGAACTCCGGCTTGAAGGTGGCCTGCACGCCCTCGATCCCACCGGCCACGTTGGAGGTCATGATCACCACCGTGTTGGTGAAATTGACCGTGCGGCCCTGGCCGTCGGTCAGGCGGCCGTCGTCCATCAGCTGGAGCAGCACGTTGAACACGTCGGCGTGGGCCTTCTCGATCTCGTCGAGCAGCACCACGGAGTAGGGCCGGCGGCGGACCGCCTCGGTCAGCTGGCCGCCCTCGTCGTAGCCAACGTAGCCGGGAGGCGCACCCAGCAGCCGCGAGACGGAGTGCTTCTCCATGTACTCGGACATGTCGATGCGGATCATCGCAAGCTCTGAGTCGAACATGAACTCGGCCAGCGCCCGCGCGAGCTCCGTCTTGCCGACTCCGGTCGGACCGATGAACAGGAAGCTGCCGATCGGCCGGTCCGGATCCTGGAGTCCTGCTCGCGAGCGGCGCAAGGCGTTTGACACGGCCTCGACGGCCTCGTCCTGGCCCACCACGCGGTCGTGCAGACGGTCCTCCATGTGCACGAGCTTCGCCACCTCGGACTCCAGCAGCCGCGAGACCGGGATGTTCGTCCAGCGCGCTACCACCTCGGCCACGTCCTCGTCGTCGACCTCCTCCTTGAGGAAGGTCTGCTCGGACTGCAGCTCGCGCAGGCGCGTCTCCTGGGCCGAGACCTGCTCCTGGAGCTCGGGGATCTTGCCGTAGCGCAGCTCGGCCGCCAGCTGGAGATCGGAGTCGCGCTCGGCCCGCTCGGCGTCGCGGCTGGCATGCTCGAGCGCCTCCTTCGAAGCGCGGATCGAGTCGATGGCCTCCTTCTCGCCCTTCCAGTGCGCCTTCTTCTCGTCGGACTGCTCGCGCAGGTCGGCCAGCTCGCGCTCGATCGCGTCGCGGCGCGCGGCGCTGGTCACGTCTGACTCCTTCTTCAGAGCCTGGTGCTCGATCTCGAGCTGCTGGATACGGCGCTCGACCACCTCGATCTCCTCGGGCATCGAGTCGATCTCGATGCGCAGCTTCGATGCGGCCTCGTCGATCAGGTCGATGGCCTTGTCGGGCAGGAAGCGGTCGGCGATGTACCGCTGAGACAGCGTGGCCGCCGCGACGATTGCCGCATCCTGGATGCGCACGCCGTGATGCACCTCGTAGCGCTCCTTGAGACCACGAAGGATCGCGATCGTGGCCTCGACGGTCGGCTCGCCGACCTGCACCGGCTGGAACCGACGCTCGAGCGCGGCGTCTTTCTCGATGTGCTTGCGGTACTCGTCCAGCGTGGTCGCGCCGACGGCGCGCAGCTCGCCACGGGCAAGCATCGGCTTGAGCAGGTTGGCGGCATCGACGGCCCCCTCGGCGGCGCCGGCACCGACGATCGTGTGCAGCTCGTCCATGAAGAGGATCACCTGGCCGTTCGACTCGGAGATCTCCTTGAGCACGGCCTTTAGCCGGTCCTCGAACTCGCCGCGGTACTTGGCGCCCGCAATCAGGGACCCGATGTCCAGCGCGATCACGCGGCGGTCGCGCAGCGAGTCGGGCACGTCGCCTGACACCACGCGCTGGGCAAGGCCTTCGACGATGGCGGTCTTGCCGACGCCGGGCTCGCCGATCAGGACGGGGTTGTTCTTCGTGCGGCGAGACAGCACCTGGATCACCCGCCGAATCTCGTCGTCTCGGCCAATCACGGGGTCGAGCTTGCCAAGCTCTGCGGCCTCGGTCAGGTCGCGGCCGAAACGCTCCAGCGCCTGGTAGCGGTCCTCGGGGTTCTGGTCGGTCACGCGGTGGGGTCCGCGCACGCCCTGGACGGCCTCTCCGAGCTGCTCCGCGGTGGCTCCGACATCGACCTTGGGGTCGGCGGCCAGCGCGAGCAGCAGGTGCTCGGTGGACACGTACTCGTCGCCCATGCCGCGTGCGGTGTCGTCGGCGGAGCGCATGAGCTCGCTGAGATCGGAGTCCGGGGCGGGGCTGGCAGGGGTGTCGCCGGTCACGGTCGGGACGGCGTCGAGCGCCTGGTTGGCGCGGCGGCGGATCGCGTCGGGATCTGCTCCGGCCCGGCGCAGGACGGGCACGACGATGCCGCCGTCCTGCTCCAGGAGGGAGGTCAGAAGGTGGTTGGGCGTGACCTGGGAGTTACGGCGGGTATGAGCCAGCCGCTGGGCCGCGGCGAGGGCCTCCTGCGTCTTGACGGTGAATCGGTCTGGCTGCATCGGCGGTTCCTCTACGAGTTCGGTCGCATGACAGATCTAAGTCGCTAAGACTTAGATTAGACGGTCACGGTCCTAGCGTCCAGAATTCCCACTGGCCCTATCGGCCGACCGGCTTGGACATCCGGCAGAGGCTTTTCCGCCCAGACCCACGTACTCTTTCATCGATGACTGGCGCAGCCGGCATATCGCCCCATGCCCTGAACGGCTACCCGGCCGCGGGCGGTCTCTACGACCCCCGCAACGAACGGGACGGCTGCGGCGTGGCTTGCCTCGCCCGGCTGGACGGTCAAGTCACGCGCGAGACTGTCGAGCGCGCCATCGACGCCCTCGTGAACCTGGAGCACCGGGGCGCCGAGGGCGCCGACCCCTCGACCGGCGACGGCGCGGGAATCCTGATGCAGATCCCCGACGCGTTCCTGCGTGCCGAGGTCCGGTTCGACCTGCCTGCCGCGGGCCGCTACGGCGTGGCCATGTGCTTCCTCCCTCGCGACACCGGCACGCGCGCCACGATGGAGCAGCTGCTGGAGTCGACGGCCGCCAAAGAGGGCCTCACGGTGCTCGGCTGGCGCGACGTCCCGGTCGAGGAGAGCGAGTGCGGCGTGCGGGCGCTGGAGGTCGCGCCCGTGATGCGCCAGCTGTTCGTGAGCGGCGGGTCGTCTGACTCCGACCAGTTCGAGCGTCAGCTCTACGTGCTGCGCCGCCGCGCCGAGAACGAGTCCAAGGGCGAGCTGGCGGTGCCCAGTTGCTCCTCACGCACCGTGGTCTACAAGGGCATGCTCTCGGCACCGCAGCTCTCGCGCTTCTACCCGGACCTCGCCGATCCCCGCCTGGCCAGCGCCCTGGCGATCGTGCACTCGCGCTTCTCCACCAACACGTTCCCGAGCTGGGCGCTCGCGCACCCCTTCCACATGAGCGCGCACAACGGCGAGTTCAACACGCTGCTCGGCAACGTCAGCTGGATGCGCGCCCGCGAAGCACGGCTGGCGGCGGGACCACTGGGCGAGCACATCGCGCGCACGCTGCCCGCGATCCCCGAGGGCAGCTCGGACTCCGCCGCCTTCGACGCGGTGCTGGAGCTGCTGGTCCGGGGTGGGCGTACGCTTCCCCACGCAGTGATGCTGATGACCCCGGAGGCGCACGAGCGCCGCCCGGACATGCCCCAGGAGCTGCGCGACTTCTACGACTACGGCTCGATGTTGATGGAGCCCTGGGACGGCCCCGCGTCGGTCACGTTCACCGACGGCCGCATCCTCGGCGCGACGCTCGACCGCAACGGCCTGCGCCCCGGCCGCTGGGTGATGACCCGCGACGGCTGGTTCGCGCTCGCGTCCGAAGCCGGCGCCTTCCACGTGCCCAGCGAAGACGTCGAGCGCGTCGGACGGCTGCTGCCCGGCCGACTGCTCGTGGTCGATCCGGCGCGCGGCGGCCTGCTCGAGGACCGCGAGGCCGAGCGCGAAGTGGCCGCGGGGCGCCCATACGGCGCCTGGTACGCAGAACACTCGCTGGGCCTCGACGACCTTCCCGCTGGGCGGCCGCAGGAGGCCCCCGCCATGTCGCTGATGCAACGCCAGCTGGCCTTTGGCTGGAGCCAGGAGGACATTCGGACCGTGCTGGCGCCTATGTCCCAAGACGGGGCCGAGGCCGTCGGGTCGATGGGCAACGACGCCGCGCTCGCGGCGCTGTCGGAGCGTCAGCCGCCCCTGTTCTCCTACTTCAAGCAGCTGTTCGCCCAGGTCACGAACCCGGCCATCGATCCGGTGCGCGAGAAGATCGTGATGAGCCTGCGCTCGGTGGTCGGCCCCGAGGGCGACCTGTTCGAGGAGACCGAGGAGCAGGCACGCCGGCTCGTGCTGGAGCAGCCGATCCTCAGCGACGACGACCTCGCCCGCCTGCGTGCCGTCGAGAGCGGGCCGCTGACGGCCCGCACCCTCGACGCCACGTGGCCGATCGAGGAGGGCGAGGGGGGCCTGCAAACAGCCATCGACCGCCTGTGCGCGGACGCCGACCACGCCCTCTCCCTCGGCGCGGGCGTGCTGATACTCAGCGACCGCACAATCGGGCCGCGGCGTGCGGCGGTGCCGTCGCTGCTCGCGCTGTCCGCGGTGCACCACCACCTTGTCCGCGCGGGCACGCGCACCAGGACCGGCCTCGTGGTCGAGTCCGGCGAGCCGCGCGAGCCCCACCATATCGCGGCGCTGATCGGCTACGGCGCCAGCGCGGTGAACCCGTACCTGATGCTCGAGGCCACTGGCGGTTTCGAGGAGAAGGTGACCGCGTCGCTTGGCAAGTCGCTGCTCAAGGTCATCTCCAAGATGGGCATCTCCACCATTCGCTCCTACAACGGCGCGCAGGTGTTCGAGGCCGTCGGGCTCGACTACGACCTTGTCCACCGCCACTTCACGGGCACCCCGTCGCGGATCGGCGGGATCGGCCTGGATGGACTGGCGCGCGAATCGCTGCACCGCCACGCGCGTGCCTGGCCCCAAGAGCACGGCGAGCCGCTGCCCGACCATGTCGAGGAGGCGCTGTTGCCCGCGGCCTCGGGCAAGCTGCTGCCACAGGGCGGCCAGTACCAGTGGCGCCGCGACGGGGAGCGCCACATGTGGGACCCCGAGACCATCGCCGGGCTGCAGCAGGTCGCACGGGGCGCGGGCCCGGACACCTACAAGGAGTTCAGCCGGCGCGTCGACGAGGAGAACGCCTCCCACGGAATGCTGCGGGGGTTGATGAAGATCCGCGACGATCAGGAGGCCGTGCCGCTGTCGGAGGTCGAGCCAGTGGCCGACATCGTCCAGCGCTTCACCACCGGCGCCATGAGCCTGGGGTCGCTCTCCTCCGAGGCCCACGAGACGCTGGCCGTTGCGATGAACCGCCTCGGCGGGCGCTCCAACACCGGCGAGGGCGGCGAGGATCCGCGCCGCTTCTCACCTGACCCCAACGGCGACCTGCGCCGCTCGGCGATCAAGCAGGTGGCCTCCGGCCGCTTCGGGGTGACCACGGACTTCCTGGTGAACGCCGACCAGATCCAGATCAAGGTGTCCCAGGGCGCAAAGCCCGGCGAGGGCGGCCAGCTGCCGGGCCACAAGATCACGGCCGAGATCGCGCGGCTGCGCCACTCCACCCAGGGCGTCGAGTTGATCTCGCCGCCGCCCCACCACGACATCTACTCGATCGAGGACTTGAAGCAGCTCATCTACGACCTGCGCTGCGCGAACCCGCGCGCGTCGATCTCTGTGAAGCTCTGCGCCGAGGTCGGCGTCGGCACGGTGGCCGCGGGCGTGGTCAAGGCAAACGCCGACCACATCGTGATCGCCGGCCACGACGGCGGCACCGGCGCGGCTGCGCTGTCCTCGATCCACTCGGCCGGCGTGCCGTGGGAGATCGGACTCGCCGAGGCCCAGCAGACGCTGATCCGCAACGACCTGCGCTCGCGCGTGATGCTGCAGGCCGACGGCCAGATGCGCACTGGACGCGACGTGGTGGTGGCCGCGCTGCTCGGCGCCGACGAGGTCGGCTTCTCCACCGCCCCGCTGGTGGCCACCGGCTGCGTGATGATGCGCGTCTGCCACCTGAACACCTGCCCCGTTGGGATCGCCACCCAGGACCCCGAGCTGCGCAAGCGGTTTCGCGGCCGGCCCGAGCATGTGGTGCGCTATCTGCTGGCGGTGGCCGAGGAGGTCCGCGAGATCATGGCCGGGCTCGGGGTGCGCACTTTCCAGGAGATGGTCGGGCGCGTCGAGCTGCTCGAGACCAAGGATGCGCTTACGCACTGGAAGGCGGCGGGCATCGATTTGTCGCAGGTCCTGTCCTTCCCGGAGGGCGGCTCCGAACGCCCCCGGCGCCATACCGACCCTCCCACCCCGGTGCTCGACAACTCCGTCGACCACCTGCAGCTGCTGCCCGCGGCTGCCGACTCGATCCAGGGCGATGTGCCGATCCGACTGCGCCGTGAGATCGCCAACGTCGACCGCACCGTCGGCGGCATGCTGTCGGGCGAGATCGTGCGCCGCCGCGGACCCGCCGGGCTGCCCGAGGGCACCATCGACGTGGTGTTCGACGGCTCGGCCGGCCAGAGCTTCGGCGCGTGGCTCGCCCCGGGGGTCACGCTCTCGGTCGAGGGCACCGTGAACGACTACGCCGGCAAGGGGCTCTCCGGTGGCGTGATCGCGATCCGCCCGCCACGGAGCGCGCACTTCAACGCCCACGCGAACGTGATCGCGGGCAACGTCGCGCTCTACGGCGCCACGAGCGGCCGCGCGTTCTTCCGCGGGTTGGCGGGCGAGCGTTTCTGCGTGCGCAACTCCGGCGCCCGTGCCGTGGTGGAGGGCGTCGGCGACCACGGCTGCGAGTACATGACCGGCGGCCGCGTCCTTATTCTCGGACCCACGGGCGTGAACTTCGCCGCTGGTATGAGCGGCGGCATCGCCTGGGTACTCGACGACGGCGGCGACTTCGCCGACCGTTGCAACCAGGAGATGGTCGACCTCGAGGCGCCGGCCACCGAGGACATCCCCGAGCTGCGCGACCTCCTCGCCGAGCACCACGCGCGCACCGGCTCGCCGTACGCGGCCGAGCTCCTGGCCGACGAGGCCTCGTGGGCCACGCGCCTGGTACGGGTCATGCCCCGCGACTACCGTGAGGCGCTCAAGAGGGCCGCCGAGGAAGCCGACCGCCGCACCGAGGGGGCGGCCGCCTGATGGCCGACCCGCGCGGCTTCCTCGAGGTGCAGCGCGTGCCGATGCCCGAGCGCAATCCGGCCGAGCGCGTCAAGGACTCGAGTGAGATCTTCGGCGTGCTGCCCGAGCCGGAGCTGCGCGAGCAGGCCCGCCGCTGCATGGACTGTGGCGTGCCGTTCTGTAACAACGGCTGTCCGCTGGGCAACCTGATCCCGGACTGGAACAACCTCGTGCGCGAGGGTGACTGGCACGCGGCGATCGACCAGCTGCACGCCACCAACAACTTCCCAGAGTTCACCGGCTTGGTGTGCCCGGCGCCGTGCGAATCGGCCTGCGTGCTGGACATCACCGGCGACCCGGTGATGATCAAGCAGATCGAGTGGTCGATCGTCGAGCGCGCCTTCTCCGAGGGCTGGATCGGGCCCAACCCGCCCGCCGTGCGCTCGCAGCACACGGTCGCGGTGATCGGCTCCGGACCCGCGGGCCTGGCCACCGCCGCCGAGCTGAACGCAATCGGCCACAACGTGACCGTCTACGAGCGCGACGAGGCGCCCGGAGGCCTGATGCGCTTCGGAGTGCCCGACGCGAAGCTCGAGAAGTGGATGATCGACCGGCGCGTGAAGATCCTCGAGGAGGAGGGCATCGAGTTCCGCTACGGGGCGGAGGTTGGCCGCAACGTCGATGCCAAGCGGCTGGCCGAGGACCACGACGTCGTAGTCGTTGCGATCGGCTCGCGCGTGGAGCGCGCGCTCGAGACACCGGGGGCCGAGCTCGACGGCGTCCACTTCGCGATGGACTACCTCTACCAGCGCAACCGCGCCGTCGCCCGAGCCGAGGGCTACGAGGCACCCGAGGCCGAGCAGGAGATCACTGCCGCCGGCAAGCGCGTGGTGGTCATCGGCGGGGGCGATACCGGGATGGACTGCCTGTCCAGCGCCAACCGCGAGGGCGCCGAGAGCGCGCTGATGCTCGACGTCTACCGCTCCCTGCCCGCCAGCGGCCGCTACGAGGAGGGTCAGTGGCCCCAGGCGCCCCGGCGCACCGCCACTACCTACGCGCTCGACGAGGGTGGCGAACGCCGCTTTGGCACCCAGATCACCCAGATCGAGGGCGCGGACGGCCAGGTCGCCCGCGTGCACGGCCGCCGCGTGCAGGGCAAGTCGTCGCGGGATCTGAAGCCGATCGAGGGATCGGAGTTCGTCGAAGAGGCCGACCTCGTGTTGGTGGCC
>JBBRYL010000028.1:0-31794 GCA_038237685.1 Solirubrobacterales bacterium
AGCACCGCCGACAGCGCGGAGCGATAGGACAGGCGGCGAAACAGTGCCAGCACCTCATCCTGGTCCACGCACGCGGAGAACAGCGCAAACGACATGCCGAACGCCACCACGCGTAATCCGGAAAGGGCTCCGAAAGCCAGGGCCTCGAGCGTGATGTCGAAGCGGTGGCCGAGCAGGACGTCGCCGCGGAGGATCAGCGTTGCGCCCTCGTTGTAGACCAGCGGGTTGATCAGCGCCACCAGCAGGGCCAGCGGCAGCGCGAGGCGCAGCGCGCGCACCATCTCCGAGCCCACCCCCGCGGCGAACCCGGCGCCGACGATTGCCGCGATGGCCGCGACCAGCACCAGCGGGTGCACATAGAGCACGCACACGAGCGCGAACGCGGCACAGAGCGCGGCCGTGGGCCCGGCCCCCGCGGCGTGCAGCGGACTGGCCCGCGGCGTGTAGACGGGTATGAGCCCGGGCCTCATCCCGCGCCCCTTGGGACGGGCACCTTGACCGCTTCGCCCCCGGGCGCCACGAGCGCAAAAGCGTCGCGCAGCGCGGCGCCGTTGAATGCCCCGGCGGCCCGCTCCACACCCTTGGCGTCGCCTCCGGTCACCACCCACACCAGCTGGAGGTCCGTTGGCCGCAGCGCCGCGACAAGCCCGGCGTCGGGACCCTCGGACCGCACGGTCCGGCCGTGGTCGTCGAGCAGGTCGAGGCGGCTGCCGCCTCCGGTGTAGCGGGCGAACACGCCACTGCGCCTGGGTCCCCGCTCGATCGCCTTGAGCGTCGGGAGACGACGGGCGGTCTTCCAGTCGGCCACTACCACGCGCGCCACCTTCTGGGCCCCCTGGGTCCCCAGCGTTGCACCCGATGCGGCCACGCCAGCCTTGCTTAGCGTGGCCTTGACCCGCTTGCACGGAGCCGAGCTGACGTCCTGGCACTCCACACGGACCGGATAGCGCCTGCCGTCGAGCCCGTTGACGAACGGCTCGGGAAACGAGCCGACGATGGCCTTGACGTCGGGCACGCTCTTCCAGTAGCGGTAGTCCCAGTGGACGGCGTCGCCGGGTCGGACGGTGTAGTCAGAGGCGCCCTTGTCGGCCAGGATGCCGTTGACGTAGTAGAACCAGTCGCGGCTGCCGCCCTGGCCTGTGCCCGTCAGCCCGTCGATCGACTGGACGAACCCGCCGCCGTAGCGGGTCTTGACCCGGTGAGAGGTCCGCAGCAAACGCATGACGGTCTCGTCCTGCCTGACGTTCGCGGCGTGCCGCCCCGACAGCTGCTTCTCGCCGAAGTCGCGCGTGACGCTGAGCTTGACCCCGTCGCCCTTCTGCTCGGCTCCAGCGCCCAGGCCACAGCCGCCGGCCGCGACGGCCGCGACCGCCGCCAGCGCCAGGCAGAGGGCACGGCACGCCATCAGCGAACCGTGAGACTCTCGGCGAAGGAGCGAACGGCACCGGGCTTGCTGGCCACGAATGTGCGCCGTCCGGCGCCGGTGGCCACCACTGCCGACCCGCTTGCGCCTGTTGTAGCGGTGGCCGACCCGGCTCGCACCATGGCGCCCGGCTCGGGGCGCCCGCGGCCGTCGTTGTCATAGGACCGCACCCGGACACGCGCGGTACCCGCCGCCGGGCCCGGGCCCACCGAGAGCTCGAGCGTGCGCTCGAAGCTCTCACCTTGCTGGGTGCCGTAGTACCAGGTCACGCGCTGCGACTTCTTCAGCAGCCCGCTGCCAAACGGACCAGTCGGGTCGGCGGCACCGGAGGTGGCGCTCTTGTGGCCCACCTTGTAGACCCACCCATTGGTCCCGCGGGCACGGTCGCCGCCGATCGAGCTCACATAGATCTGGCCGCCGTCACGCGCCCGCGCGGAGCATGCCGCATAGTCGCGCAGGCCGAATCTCGCGACCTTCGAACGCAGCAACGCCGCCAGCGGCGTGCCCGTGCCCACGGCACAGCGCTTGTGGCCGACTTTTACCTTCAGCCCGGCCGCCCGGACCTTCTTGATCGTGGCCTTGCCGCTCTTGAACACAACCATCTGCTCGACGGTCGGGGCGGATCTCGCCGTCGCCATCTGGGGCGTCGTCGCCAGGGT
The DNA here is from genome assembly GCA_038237685.1 of Solirubrobacterales bacterium. Taxonomy (GTDB): domain Bacteria; phylum Actinomycetota; class Thermoleophilia; order Solirubrobacterales; family Thermoleophilaceae; genus JAAYBF01. Next base: position 2,083 of record JBBRYL010000028.1, read on the forward strand.
GAGCAGCGCCAGGCCGAGGACGACAGGCGTGCGCGCAGCGCGGGTCATGGGGCTCTGCATTGATCGCCCTTTCCTCGAGGGTGCGTCTGATCGCGGCCGGAGGTAGGTCTCCTGGCTCCGGGCTCAGCGCCGCGCCTTCCCGGTCGGCCGGTGGCCTTCCAGTGGCTGTCGTCTCCGACGTGCGGGCTTCGTCGCCCGGTCACAGTGGCGGGACCGCGCCGGACTCTCACCGGACTTCCCTGCCACCGACCGTGTGGACTTCGGGCCAGGATACAAGCGCGCCGGCCGGACCGCTACCCGCGCCGGGCGAGTACCAGCGTCAGCGCGGACACAAGCCCAACCGCGCTGAGGCTCAGCAACGAGAACGCCAGGGAGAAGGCTGGATGGTCCTGCACGTAGTCGAGCGCGTCTGGCAGGCGGAAGGCGACCACCACCGCGAGCGCCGCGGTCGCCGCCGCCAGGCACGCCATCAGCGTGGCGACCAATCCAACCCCCACCACGGCATCGACGGTTGCGCGGCTGTGCTGAGCGAGCGCGCTGCGGCCGGCGCGCTCGGGAAACCGGAGATCGGTCGCGCGCACGGCGGCGAGCAGGACCAGCGCCCAGCCCGCGGCGAGCAGGTAACCCCCGATCACATCGCTGGGGAAATGCCAGCCCATCGAGACCACCGAGAACGACACTCCGAGAGCCAGGGCGACGCCCACGACCGCGGCGAGTGGGCGCAGGCGCCCTGGCATGACGATCACCAGCGCGATCGCAATGGTCATCGACGCGGTCGCGTGCCCACTCGGGAAAGCCGCCGGGTCGATGTGGCCAAAGCCCGACACCGGGTCGCGCGGATAGGCGAGCAATGCCTTCAGCAGCTGGCTCGAGACGCTCGTCAACCCCACGAACAGCAGCACGAGGAGCGACACGCGCGGCCGGCCGCGCGCGAACGCGACGGCGGCCAGGATCGCGGCGAGCACCGCTACCGGGAAGGCATTGCCGATCGACCCGATCGCCTCGGTGATCGGCGTGACCCGCGGGCGCTGCAGGCCGAGGAAGCCCTGGAGGGCCGAGGCGTCCGCCGACCGGGCGCCGGACGAGCCGTAGGCCAGGGCGAGCAGCAGCATGAAAGCGCCCGCACAGAGCGCCGCACCGGCCAGGAGGGCTCTTGGCTTCAGGGCCATCGGACCCACGCTAGCGACCGGGCGCCCCGGCGCTACACTGATCCACCTTGCCGCCATCGTCCAGGGGACTAGGACGCCGCCCTCTCACGGCGGAAACGGGGGTTCGAATCCCCCTGGCGGTACTGCTAAGGCCGCTCTGAGAGTGGGCTTCTGTGTTGTTCGACGTGCTGACTGAGCGGCTGACTGAGAGTCCCGCACCCACCGGTGCCATGCTCATGCAGGATCGCCTCCCGCGAGCCGGTACGCTGGGGCCGTATGCAGGTCACCATGCTCCTCGCGGACTCCGCACAGGTCGCCGACGGCAAGCTCTTCGTCCTCGGAGGCGGATGGTCCCAGACCGGTCCGGAGCCGGCCCCCAGTGCCGTGGCGCTCTACGTAAAGGTCCCGTGGGACCAGGCGAACAGGAGACACACTCTCGTCCTGAAACTCGTGGACAGCGACGGCGATGCGGTGCTGGTCCAGGGCCCCGAAGGCGAAGCGCCCATCCAAGTACAGTCGGAGTTCGAGGTAGGCCGACCGCCGGGGATGCACCAAGGAACGCCGATCGACATGGCGCTCGCGCTCAACTTCGGGCCGATTTCGCTCGCCCCGGACGGCCGCTACGAATGGCGGCTGACGATCGATGATCGCAGCGACGAAGACTGGAGGCTCGCGTTCAGCACGCGCCCCATGGGGATGACCCCGCGCCCTCCAACGATCGGCTAGGCGACAACGCGGCGCGGCGCCACCACGGCGGGCGCAGGCCCCCGCTGTGGAGGTGTTCCGCCTACGAAGTACCCCAGCGCAGCAGCGGGGCGGTGCTGCACCAGTACCTCGACGTCTGACGTGGTGAAGGTCACCTTGGCCGGAGAGACGTCCTCATACATCAGGGACGGGGCGGCAACCTGGCCGTCGTCCTCGTTCTGGAGCAGCAGCACCTCGTCGCATATCGACGGATTGCCATGCACCACGGCCCGCAGCGCGGCGTGCGCCGCCGCCTGATCCCGGAACGTGTCGAGGGTCTTCCCCTCCAGATTGACCAGCGAGTAGAACATGGTGGCTTCCCCTTCTATCGGCAATCCCGGGCTAGAGCTGAAGTCGCGCTACCTCTACCACAGCTGACGCCAACCTGCTCGAGTCGCCCCATACGTAGAGGTGCCCCGTGGGGTCGTCGCAGTCGTCGTACGCGAAGCCTTGACCGGGTACGAGATGAACTGTAGCCACGTAGGGGCCCAACCTCACCCGGTCTTCCCCTACCCGCTCAGCGATCTGCCTCCAGCGCCGTTCCGCGGCCTCGAAGGTTCGGAACGCCGACACCGCGTCGTGCAACTCTGGGTACCTCTCCTCCCGGGCGTCCGGCGGCAGTCCCCGCTCCTTGTCCGACTTGAACTGCTCCAGGAACGCCGCCGCAGCCTGATCATCTGTCGGCACGAACTCGTACACGACGAAGGGATCCATGTCTCGGTCGATCTCAACCCGCTCCGGGGCTCCCCCTGTCTCTTCTGGACTGATGGTCGGAATCTACGGCATCACGGAGGGCCAACTCGTCGGTCAAGCGAGGACTGGACCGGGCTTCCATCACCTGACGCCCGACTCCAGAAACGCGTCGATCTGCGCGGCCGCGTCGGCCTCGCCGCCGGGCATGAGGTGGCCGTAGCGGTTGTAGGTGGTGCGGATGTCGGAGTGGCCGATGAACACGCTGATCTGCTTCGGGTTCAGGCCGGCGGCGATCAGGTAGGAGGCGGCGCAGTGTCGCGCCTCGTGCGGCGTGATCGGCTGCAGCTTCGCGGTCTTCCATGCTTTGCGGGCACGGGACCGCACCGTCGTCGGCACGAACGGGAGCGCGGCGGTGCGGCCGAACACGAGGTCTTCCCCGCTGCGGCCGGTCGCGAGCTTGTGGGCGACCAGGTCGCGGCGGACGCGGTCGACGAGCGGCACGGTGCGGCGGCCGGCCTCGGTCTTGACCTCGATGATGCCGACGGACACGTTGTCGTCCATGCTGCGCTCGACATGCACGACGTTGGCGTCGAGGTCGACGTCGCCCCATCGCAGCGCGCGCAGCTCCCCGGAGCGCAGCCCGGTGAAGAACGCCATCGACCACAGCGCCCGTTCTCCGATCGGCAGCGCGTCGATGAGGGCGCGTGCCTGTTCGGGGGTGGCGATGCGGTCACGCTTGCCGCGGACGGCGGGCATCTCGAGCTCGTTGGTCGGGTCGATCGCGATCAGGCCGTCGCGGAGGGCGCGGCGGCAGATGACGCGGAGCGGGTCGATCGTGTTGGCGATCGTGCTGGCCGACAGGCTGCTCGCGCGAAGCTGGTCGACGAACTGTTGCACCTCTGGCCGTTCGAGCTGGTGCAGGCGCCGGCGGCCGAGCTCGGGCTTGACCCGGATGCGTAGGGCGTGTTCGTAGCTGCGGATCGTGGAGGGCTTGTACGGCTTGCCGGACCGGTCGATGATTGTGCGGTCGCGCATGCCGGCCACGAGCGCGTCAGCGGCCTCGGAGAGCGTTTTCCGGGTGGGTGCGCGCATCTTGCCGACACGGACGGCGCTCGAGGCGTCTTCGCGCCAGCCGCGGGCGGCGCCGAGGTTGTCGAAGTGCTTGCGGATCGACTTGGACTCGCGGGCGCTGTAGACGCTGGCCTGGTAGCTCGGCGGGCACTTGCAGCGCCCGCCGGCGCAGCCGCGGCGGTGCATCCGGTAGATGCCGGGGTAGCGGGTCTCGCTCAGCTGTCCTGCCATGGCTCTGTCCCTTCCGCGATCTCGATGAGCTTGTCCCGGATCTCCCACCCCGGCGATAGATGCCGGGGTGGCGGATTCTCCGTCTTTGTGGCCATCAGGTCTCGCCCCGCCCTTCGTCGGACTCTCTGCCGAAGACCTCTGGGTGGTCCCGGACTGCACGAGCGACCGCCGCCCATTTCGGGCTGGTCTCGACCTCAGGATCGTGGTGGGCGCAAAAGAGGCGACCGGAGGCGACATCGTTCTTGCAACGCCTGCCTCCCCCAGTAAGGGCAGCGCATTGCGGCCCGTCACTCGCCCCGGCCATCAGACCATCACCCCGTCGTAGAAGCCCTCCTGCTGGGCGAGCGCGATCAGGGCCTTGCCGCGGCGCACTACGCCCTGGCCGTCTGTGTGGCACTCACCGCGGAGACCGGCGATGACGTCTTCTCGTCCGCTGTCGCCGGCACCCCGCAGCAGCTCGGTCAACAGCTCTCCCGCCCCGGTGATGCTGTCTGGCTGGGCGCCCTCTTCGAGCGTCTCGCAGCATTCGGAGATGTCGAGGAGGTATCCGATGCGAGTGTGGGCCTCGCGCCCTCCTCCGCGTTCGAACTTCTCACACTCCGAGGTCCACATCGCGTCGATGTAGTCCCGCAGGCCGGCCGCCTGCTCGACGGTCATCTCGATGGTCATCTGGTCGTCACTGGTCATCGTTGCTCCTCCGTGGTGTGCCGTCCTGTGTGGCTGTGGCGTACCGGTTGGCCGAGCGCAGGAACAGCGCCCGGATCTCCGACTCGGTCGGCAGCGAAGAGGCCTCCCGCTCAAGGCGGACGCCATACGCTCCATCGCCGCGTCCTGCTGGGTTCTCAGGTCGCCGGCCATCAGGCGACCGCCAGATTGCCGGGCGTCAATAGCGCTGTGCCCCGCAGCCGACGCAGGAGGCCGTCGACGGTCCGCCATTCAGCGATCTCCTTGAGAACCTCCGCGCGCTGTCCTTCGACGTGGCTGTGGTCTGCGTGAGCAACCGTGTCCCCGTCTTCGAGGTGGTCACACGCCATGTCGCAGAGCCCCTGTGCCTTCATGTGGAGCACATAGACCAACAGCGCTTCGAGCATCTCCGACTCAACGCCGACGACGAACTCGTCGCAGTTGGCCTCTTCCTCCCAGCCGAGGTCGGCCAGGAGCGTCTCGGTGAGTTGGGCGTTGTATACCGCCGCCCGTGCGTCGCGGATCGACGACGGGTACTCGCCATCGAGCTCTTCGAGGTGCGTCCCGACCGTCGCATCCCCAGCGGTCAGGGTGATCACTTCAGCGCGCAGGACGTCCCGCTCGCTTCGATCGAGTGTGAGCGTCTCCTGGGGGACGCCGGTCGACATCAGGACCCCTCGCCGTAGAGGACGTCCTGGATGGCCCCTGCGATGTCTCTGGTCATGTCGGCCCCGCCGGTTTTCGAGGCGTTCCACTCTCCCTCGACGGCGCGGCGGAGCTTCATGATCCGCTCGTCACGGTTGGGCCGGGCGATGTCGGCGCCCCACTCCTGGTAGGCACCCCACGCGGCCGGCAGCGCCCGCTCGGCGACCTGTCCGGTGGACTCGAACGGGTCATCCATGCGCGCGATCGCGAACGCCATCCCGTAGACGACGCCCCAGCCGCGCAGGTCCATCTCCGTCTCGCTCAGTGAGCGACCGTCGTCGGCCCAGCTCGGACGCTCACCGCACCGGCTGATCGGACCTTGGCCATTGTCGTCTTGCATCAGGACGTTGCGGAGCTTCTCTTCGAGTGCGGCTGCTGTGCTGCTGGTGGTCATCGTCGGCATGTGGCTCCTCCGTGGTGGATGGGACACCGGAGGGCGTGCGTCGACGGGTCGCGCGAGTAGCGTGCGCGGCGCATCGAAGGTCGGTCCTTCGGTGCCATGCCCCCGGCCTGCTTCCAACAGGTGCGGGGGCGCTTGGTTGGTCTGGCAAACGTACTTGACCGCCTCCGATCTGTCAAGTAGGGTCACACCGTGGCGAATGACCCGCTTGTCGAAGCGCTCGAGGATCTGGCGCGACGTCGTGAGGAGATGCGCGACACGCGGTCGGCGCTCGCCGACGAGACGGCGCAGGCTGTGCGTCGTGCACACACTGCGGGGATGTCTCCTACCGAGATCAGCCGCCGGCTCAGGATTTCGCGGCAGGCCGTCTACGGGTCGCTCGACGCACAGCCGAACTGCTGACACAGCCGCACACTGGCGCGCATGAGCTAAGTCACGTACGGTGGCCCGATGGGGGCACCGACGCGAAGGCGGGCTTGGGCGGTGAGCATCGCGCTCGTCGGCGTCATCGGGATGAGCCCAACGCCGACGAAGGCCGCAGAGGTCAGGGAATGCGGCGACGCCGGCACGCTCTACGGCGGCGCGCTGAGGATAAAGAACGTGACCACCCGCGGTGTGCGCTGTAGCTACGCCAAGTACTTCGCTCGATCCCTGACCTACCGCGGTGGCCCCGTCTGCGACGAAGACCTCGTGTGCCGCTTTCGCGGATGGCGCTGCGTTTCGCGCGCGCACGGTCACCAGGTGGACCGCAGATGCACTAAAGGTCAACGCTACGTCATCCGGTTTCAGGACGAATAGCCGACCCATCAGGCCCGCTTGATCCCGAAGGTCGGCCTTGCGCTGCCTCGCCTTCGACGCGGCGCTCATTCGACGCGCTCCGCCCTGTCGATCAGCCAGCCGATGTCGTCGGTATGGCGGACGGTCACGATCGACAGATCGGCCCCGGGCTCGGTGTCGACTACGCGGACGGTCTCCACCCCCGGCGCCACCGGACCGGCCTGAACGAACACGACCCGGTCACGGGTCAGCGAGCGCCACCCCCAGCCGAACAGCTTGGACGCCACGATCTCGAGCTCGCCGCCCTGCCTGAAGTGCAACTCCGCCTTGCGGAACTCAGGCGTCATAACCTGCCACAGCGCCTGATCGTCCCCGCAGCGCACCCCCTCGAACGCCACGCTCACCACCATCGTGGGCGGCTGATCGGCGTAGGGGTGGCGGTCGGTTATGCGTTCTGCTTCTCCTTCCGGAGCGCATCGAGGTCGCTGCAGTCGCCCGCGGCGCCGGCCGTCGAGCCAGTTCGTCCGAGCCAGAATCCCGACCACGCGGCAATGAAAAGCCGCTCCTCAAGGGTTGGCTCGCCTTCTAGGAGCGGATCGTCGGCCGCTGACAGCGTGGCCACGGATGCGACGATCTCCTCGACTGCCTCGAGGTGTGCCTGGACAGCCACGTGGAACTTGCGTTGCTTTCGCTCGCGACGTGCCGCTGCTCGGTTCCGCGCCATCAGCGCCTCTTGGTCTTGCGATCTACGTGGGTGGCGATGGCGTCCATCAACACCTTCTCGCCGAGCTTGACCTCCACATAGATCGGCGACCCGCCGCCCGCGGAGTTTGCCATCAGGCCACCGAGGTCGACCGGCACCCGGTCGGGCATCGTGATGTTGCCGCGATTCATGGCCTGCAGCGCACCTACCCCATGGCGTTGCACGGCCGACTTTCGCATCACGAACTCGCCATAGCGCAGACCGCGGACCGTGTCCTCTCCGGGCGGGACGACAGAGCGCCGCCCGGCGGGCGAGACCAGGCCACCGGACGCGTGACCGAAGATGCCGCCCGGGTTGAACTTCTTGCCGAGCTTCTGGATGTCGCCGACCCGGACACCGGGGACGATCTGGGTGTCTGAGGCCCCCTTGCGTGCCCCGCTCTCGAGGCCCGACTTCCGGTTGCCGGGAATCTTTGAGAACGCATTGTCGATCCCCGAGCGGATCTGCGGACCGTAGGCGTCGACGAACGCCGTGGCCGCGAGCAACCCAGCGCCCTTCATTGCCGTCGCGAGCACTCCGCCCCGGGCCGATTTGCTGATCACGCTGCCCGCGTCGCGTGCCGTCACACGCCCCGCGGTCGACCCCGCGGACCTGCCGAACTGGCCGCCGGCAGTGTTGCCCGCCGTCCGGAACTTCGTGCCCTGACGGTTAAACGACGGGCCGATGCTGCTGCCGGCGGCGGTCGAGGCACGCGATGCGAACGACGTGCCGCCCGCCGAGCCTGCCCCTCCGAGCAGCTGTCGTGCGAGTCCACGAGCGCCGCCGAGAACGCGGCGCAGACCGGTGATGCCGAGCCGGCCGCCGGTGACGATCCCGCGGCCCATCGTCATGCCGGCCTGACCGGTCCGCAAGAGGCGCGGAGCCACCAGCGCGAGCCCCAAGAGCGCTGCGGTCGTCGCCGCGATCTTCGAATGGTCATTGAAGAACGCGAACGCGGGACGCAGCTTGTTGCCCGCCTTCAGGATCATGTTGAAGCCCTGGATCAGCTTCGGCGCGATCTTGGTCGCGAACTGAACCTGGAAGCCCAACTGGGCGAACTCCAGCTCCTTTTGGGTCTGCATCAGTTGCCCCAGAGACTTGATCGGCTTGCCACCCAAAGTGAGGCCGTACTTGTCCGCCAGCTTGAGGTTTTCGTTCATCGACTTGCGCCCCTGGGTGAAGATCGGCAACGTGTTCGCCGAGCTTCTACCGAGCACCGCCTGCGCGGCCGCCGCCCGGTCCGATCCCCCTTTCATGCGGCCCAACCCGTCGGCCACCATGCCGATCATGCCGTTGAAGTCCTTCGAGCCCTTCACCAAATCCTTCTGGGAGATGCCCAGTCCCTTGAAAGCGCCGGCGGTCTTAGTGCTGCCATTCAGGGCGCTGTGTACGTTGACGCCCAACTTCGCGAACGACGAAGCCAACTGATCGGTGTCCACCCCGCGCGCCGTCGACACCGCCGCCCACCTCGACGCCTGTTCAGTCGACAGGCCGAGATTGCGCGACAGGGCGCGCGTGCCCTTGGCCAACTTGACGGTGGTGTCCACGGCCCCCTTCGCAGCACCGAGCGACAGATACCCGCCAGCGAGCCCGGCGAGACCCACGGCTGCCCCGCGGGCAGTGTGTCCCAGCAGGCCGATCCCTTTGCTGTGCCGAGACACCGCCCGGTCCGTCTTGGCGGACTCGGTCCCGAGCCGCTTGGTCTGGCCGGTGATGCCCTTGACCGACCGACCGGCTTGCGGCGTCGGCGTTCTGCTTGAACTCCGGGCCGCCGCGAAGCTTGAGGAACACGCTGATGTTGTCAGCCGCCATAGGTCACCTCCCTCACTTGAACTTCACAGAGCCCCACACCGCCGCGGCAACAAGCTCCGCGTGACGGTGGTCGAGTGCCTCGCGGCGCTCCTCGGCCAGGTCGGCCAGCACGTCGGCGTAGACGACGTCGGCGGGGTCGCCGGACGAGATCACCCACCACGGGTCGATCCCGAGGGCGGCCAGTCGGGCAGCTACGCCGGCGGCGCGCTGCCCACAGATTTTCCCACCAGCTCACGCTCATCCTCGTTTTCGGGCTCGGCATCGTCGTCTGTCTCCTCGTCGTAGGTCTCGTCGAGGAACGGGTTGTCCATCCACGCCGACACCCCCATGAAGTGGTCCTCGATCGCGCCCTCGGACGGAAAGAGCTCCAACACGACCCATCCGTGCCCGGCCGCCGTTGGTCCGGTCGGCGAAGTCGAGCAGCTCCGCGAGGTGCTGCTCGAAACGCACCGGGCCGTGCTCGGGGTCGATGCCGACCCAGCCGTCCTCGTCGGCCTGCTGATGATCTGGATCCTTGACGACGACCTCGACACACCCGGAGGCGAGCGTGTCGATCTGGCCGTACAGCTCGGCGTAATCCTTCAGGCCGTCCTGGATGAACCGCTTGGCGGCGCCGCGACGGATCTCCATCGTGCGCCCATAGTCGACCGGCTTGTACCGCGCGGCGAGCTTGCCGCCATAGGCAGGGATGACGAACACCTTCGTGCGCTCAGAGCGCAGCTCTCTCCGCCGAGCGCGGACCTGGCCGAGCGCCGAGCCCGGCGACACGCTGGGCGCCGGCGGTAGCACCTCGTGTCCCTCAGGGGCGCGCGCTTCAGCCTCCAACGGTCCGTCGGCTCTTACTACGGCCATAGTGCGGTCTCCTTTGCGGCCCGGCGGGCCGCGATCGAATGACGCCCAAGAGGGGCGGTCTGGTTGTAGGTGGCGGTCACGCGGCCTCCGCTAGGGCCACGAGGTCGACGACCTGGTCGACGAACTCGCGCAGGCGGCGCATGTCGCGCTCGAGCTTTCCTCGCCGAAGAGCCGAAGCGTCGCGGTAGTCCTCGCCGGCCAGGCGTTCGGCCTCGGGCGCGCCGGCCACGATCCCCGCCATCGCCGCCTGCTGGCCAGCCGCTCGCCTGGCCTGGGCGTCCGTGATCTTTCTGCGCGCGTCATACACGGCCTGGCGACGGTCAGCGATCGCCTGGGCGCTTAGTCCGGTGGCGTCTGTGCGCTCGAGCGTCTCGACCAGCTGGGCCGCACCACGCTCGGCGAAGCGAACGGCCTGGGTCGCACGGTCAAGCAGCTCGATTTGGCGCTCATATAACGGCCATTCGAGCGCCTCGAAGCGGGGAAAGCCGTGAGGGAGGTCCATCACGCCACCTGCGTCCCGCCCGTGGCCATGTGGGCGTGCGCGACACCGAATGCGGTTTCCTCGAGCAGCGTGAGCTTCATCAGGTCTCGGCCCACTGCCTGTCGCCAGTCGGTGACGTCGCGCCTGTGGCTCTCACCCGCATACACACGCTTGCGGATGTCTGACACGTCGTCGCCGGCGAGCGCCAGCGCCGCACGCTCCACCGCCCGAGCCGTTGCGTGGGCCTGCCCGGCGCGTCGCTGGGCCTGCTCGATCTCGACGCGGCGCCGTGCGGGGCTCGACACCACGGGAGGATCCTCGGGACGTTCCTCGGCGACCGCGGCATGAAGCTCGGCCTCCACAGCGCGATCCTCAGCCGCGTGGCGATCGCGCAGCGCCTGGACCTCTGTGTCGGCGGCGTGTGCGGTCTGCTCGGCCTCAAGCGCGCGTGCGCCCTGCTCTGCATAGAGCGGCCACGACAGCACCTCGAAGCGCGGCCACCCGTGTGGGATCTGGTCGCTCATCAGCGGCTGCCCCTTTCTCTCGTGCCCGCAGCAAGCTCGCCGATCAGCCCGGTGCCCTCGCCGCCGACGCGGGCCGTGGTCGGATCGGGCGCGAGCTCCGGGATCGCGGCCAGGCGACTGATCACGTCGCGGGTGGCCGTGGGATTGCTGGCCCACATGGCCTCGTAGATGCCGCGGCGATCGTTTGGGATCTTGCCGTCGGTCACGGCCTGGTCGATCGTCTGATCACGCTCAGCCGTCGCGGTGGTGCGTGCCGCGGGCATCGGCACCTTCACCGGCTGGCGCCGGATCGCCGCCACCTTCACCGTGGCGGCGATCGAGAGCGCGTCCGCCACCGGGACCGGTCTCCCCTGAGCCAGCCCAGCGGCAAGCTGCTTCGTGATCGCCACGGGATCCCGGCCAAAGGCCTCCTCCCACGTCGACCGCTCGGCGGCCTGGATCACCCCCGCGCTCGCTGCCTGCACGATTAGCACGTCGCGCGTGCCCCTCAGCTGCTCGTTCATGTGGCACCTTTCATTCGTATGGGTCCTCGCCGGCCAGCGTCGGCGGTTGAAGATCGGGATCGGGATCGGCCAAAGCCGACGGCGTCACCGGGAGCGGGTCGAGGAGGTGGTCAAACGTCATCGCCAGATGCGGCGACCCGGCGGCCATCGACAGAGCGTCAGCGCGGTCGGGCGAACCGCCGCCACGGCGAGCCTGCGCAGCCTTGTCCTCGATCTGGACAAGGCCGCGGCTGTTGACGTGCCAGCGGACCTCGGCGAGCTGGGCGGCCAGCACAACGTCGGCGGGGTCGAGGTCGATCGCACCCGAATCGAAGCGCTCGCGCAACATCCAGTAGGTCTCGGCGCGGCGGTTGGCAAACCGGTCCGAGGCCCGGGCACGCTCGGCACCCTGGAAGCCGAACGCCTCGAGCTCCTGCTCGCGGAGGCGGTCGAGCACACCGGCACCGAGGCCGGTCTGGTCGATGACCGCCCGTGCCGGCGCCGGGCCGCGCAACATCGCGGCGACCGTGCCCGTCGAGCGCATCAGGTCGCTGTCGCGCGAGCTGTGGCGCAGGCGGGCGCAGCCGCCGCGCAGCTCGTAGATGACGGTCGCGTCGCCACCACGGCCCACGTCGACACCGAGCACGGGCACCGCGCCGAGCGCCTCACCCAACAGGTCGCGTGCCTGAGCAGCGCGGATCCGCGACCGGGGGATCAGGCCATCCTCGGACTCGTCAGGGAACTCGGCGAGCACTCTCGCTGTGTAGTACGCCGAGTCCTCGCCATATTGCTCGCGCACGTCGTCTACCCACTCGCGGCCCACGAGCAGCTCGGCCACCTCCGGTGCGACCGCCTCACCCGTGAATGCCGGCGCATCGAACGCCGACACCTGGATCGAATTCCAGCCCGACTCGGGGGCGCACACCGCAGCAAACCGAGATTGCGGATCGACCGGATTCCCGATCGCGAGCACGCGCGCGCCGGCCGAAGTCATCAGCGTCGAGGCCGCATCCCACAGCCAAGAGGGAATACCGCCGGACTCGTCGAGGACGATCAGCAGGTTCCGTGCGTGGATGCCCTGGAATGCGGCGGCGGCCTCTTCCGGGTCCACCAGATCCTGCGGCTTGCGACCGATCGCCACAAGCTCGCCGTCGATCGTCCACGTCGGGACCGCGCCGCCGGTGATCTTGCCGGGCAGCCGGCCCTTGCGATGCGCCCTGGCGATCTCGCGCCACATCACCGAGGTCAGCTGCGACCCCGTCGGTGCGGCGGTCACAGCGAACGCATCGCCGCGTGGAAAGCTCGAGCAGAACCACGCGACCAGCCACGCACCCACAGCGGACTTGCCGACACCGTGCGCGGAGCGCACTGCGGTGTAGCGGTTCTGAGCCACACTCCGCGCGATCTCGACCTGCGCAGACCACAGGCGGTACCCGAGGACGTCGGAGATCCAGGACACCGGATCGGCGACAGCGGGCGCATGCGACGGCGCGAGCTGGTCGGCCAGGCGAGCGCCGATCGTCGAGCGTGTCGCGCTCACCACTTCATCCGCTTCGCGGCACGCGACCGTGACGCGTAGATCCGCGTCGGGCACCACCCCACCTGAACACCAGCAGGAACCACGGCACCAGCGCCAATCAGTCGATGGCGCTCCGGATCCGAGACGCGGGGCGGCAGCCGATCGCCGCGCTTGAGGAACAATGGCTGGCCGTCGACGAAAACCGGCAGCGACCGCTTGAGCACCAGCGTGTCGGGCTTCACCGCGCCACCCCGTCCACGACTGGGGGCTCGAGTGAGCCGGCGCGCAGCTCACTGGCCATCACCTCGCGCAGCCGCTGCTCCTGTTCCGGAGCGAGCTGCGCCTTGGCCATCGCCACGCGCAGGATGTCGAACAGCCGCTGCACCATCAGCTCGTCGAGCTGCAGCCGGCGCTCATCGACCCCGGCGTCGATCGCGGTCTTAGAGATGCTGGCCAGCTGGGCGCGCGAGTCGCGCAGCGCACGGGCGAGCGGATGGATCTGGTCACCTTCGATCACGTCCTCGTCGGCCAGGGCGTCGAGCCGGCGCGCGAGCGCGAGCATGTCGGCCGCCGCCATGCGGACGCACAGCTCGAGTGCAGCGTGCGGTTCCATCTCGACCTCGCCACCGATCCGGGCCGCCTCCCGTGCCGCGATCTCGCGGGCCGCGGCCAGCCGGCCGTTCGGGGTCGAGCCGAGATGGAACGCACACCGGCCCGATCCGACGTGGTCGGTCTTGTAGCCGGCCGGGTTGCGACACGGATCGCCCGACCGCGCCCGCGCGCCGCACCGTGGGGTTGCATACCCCCTGGCCTCCGCCGAGCCCGCTCCCGATGCGGGCTCGCGGGGCTGACTGGCCGCCGACTGAGAGTGCACGGGTCGGCTCATGCCGCGATGTCCTCCACAGGCGACGACGCCTGGTCGGCCAGGAACGCCTCGAGCGCAGCCACCGGATACACACGAGTCGAGCCCAGGCGCACCACACGCAGGTACGGCCGCACATAGCGGTCGAACGTCTTCGTCGACACACCGAGCGCGGCTGCAGCCGCCTCACGCCGGAGCCCGAGCGGCTCCATGGGCCGATCGCCGTCCATGGGCTGGGGCGCCACACGAAGCGCGGTCGCGGCGGTCGCTGTCATGCGCCGGCCCCCGGCCGATGACAGGAATGACAGAAATGACGCTCTCCCCCGTTTTCTCCCTTGCGTGCGCGCAGATGGAAAAGTGTGGGAGCGGCTGTCATTCGTGTCACCGTTGTCATCGCTGGACCTCGATCCCGGGCCACCAGCGGCCGTTCTTGGTGCGCTGCTGTGGCCCGAGCCGGTCGGTAAGCGCCCCGGTGAGGTCGCTGCGGGCGCTCACCCGGTTGGCCGTACACCAGGCGGTGTAGGCGTCGCGGAAGGCGGCGGGGCTGCATTGGGCGTCTGGGGCGAGGCGGCAGCGTTCGTCGATAAAGGCGTTGAGGGTGTCTTGCTGGGCGCGGTAGTCCTGCGTGGCCGCGCGGATAGCGGCCGGCGGCTGGAGCCCGTCGGCGAGCCAGCGGCGGCATCCTTCGACGGCCCAGGCGAGGATGCCGGGCAGCTCGGCGTGGAGCTTCTGGGGGACGGCCTTGTCGGGTGCAGCGATCTTGGTGTGGAACGGCAGGACGCGCATGCGCCGCCAGATGGCGTGGTCGGTGCCGCGGATCTGGGGTGGCTGGTTGGCGGTGATCCAAACCTTGAACTCGGGCCTGAATTCGAACTCGTCGTGGTAGAGATGCGCCGCGACGAGCTTGTCGCCGCCGGTCATCTGCTTTACGAGTACCTCTGCGAATTGGGCGTCGTCTTCGACCTCGGATGCGGCGACCAGGCGGGCGCCGCGGAGGCGGGCGCCGCGGAGGCGGGCGATGTCGCTGCGTGCTGCGCGGGCGCGGCCGACCATGAACGTGGAGGCATCGGCGTGGGCTGCGTAGTCGCCAAGGAGCGTGGTGAGTGTCTCGACGAACGTGGATTTGCCGTTTGCGCCTGGCCCTTCGGGGATGAAGAGGCACTGCTCGCGGGTGTCGCCGGTGAGTGAGTAGCCGGCCGCGCGCTGGAGGTAGTCGATGACCTCGGGGTCTGTGCCGACGGCGGTCTGGAGGAACTGGTGCCAGCGGGGCGCCTGGGCGTCGGGGTCGTAGTCGACGGGTGCGAGCTTGGTGAGCAGCTGGTCGCGGTCGTGTGGCCGGAGCTCGCCGGTGCGCAGGTCGAGGGTGCCGTTGAGGAGGTTGAGCGCCCAGGGGTCGGTGTCGAACTGGTCGACGGTCGCGACGAGCCGGGTGTCTGAGCGGGCGAGTTTCACCATGGCCTCGAGCCACGGCAGCTTTTCGCTGGCGATGGCGTGTTTGAAGCGCCGTTCGGCGGCTTCTTCTTCGAGGTCGCGCGCTTCGTCGCGGATCGCGCGGACTGTTTCTTGGGCGAGGCGGATGGCGGCGCCGTCTCGGTCGCGGGCCCAGCGGGTGCCGTCCCAGTGGTGCCAGTCAAGCCCGGGCACGTAGCGCAGGGTGTGCTGGTGGTCGAGGGCGAAGCGGGCGGCGTTGCCCATGTCGGTTTCGGCCTGGCCGCACCGGGATCGCCGGCGGATCGTCTCGACGGTCCGGGCGTCTTCGGTGTCGCCACCGTTGACGGCTTCGGCGTATGACTGGGTGACGGCCTGGGGTGCGGGGTCGACTGGGGCACTCACGCGCCTCCCTCTCCGTTCGCGATGGCGTGGAGGTCCACGGCGATGCGCCATGAGCGGTGGGCGTGGCTGAGCAGCCACCACTGCAGCGCTCGGGTGGCGTCGTCGGCCGGGCTGTTCTGGTTGGCGATCGCTAGGAGTGCCCAGGCGGCCTGGTCGAGCGTTTCCTCGGCACATTCGGCCCACAGTTCGGCCGGTGGGCGCAGGTCGTGTTCGTGGCCCTTGGGGTGGGTGTCGAGGCGTGCTTGAACGGCGTCGACGAACTCGGAGTCGCCGCCGGCGCGGGCGAGCAGGTCGCGTTCGGCGCTGCGGGATCGGCCGCGGAGCGTCACGCAGCAGCCGCTCCGGTGTCGGCGTCGGCGTCCTGGACGGTGATGTCTTGCGTGGCCATCGGCTCGTCGGCGCCGGCCTCGACGTAGGGCAGAACGCCCGCGAGGGCGGCGCGATATTCCTCCGGGCCCGGCTGCCGGGTCTCGAGGCCGGCGACCTGGAGCGTTGCGACCATGCGCCGCGGATTGAGCAGCACGCCGAGGTCGGCCAGCTCGAGCTCTGCCCCATCTGAGAACGAGAGCGCGATGCGGCCGTGGCGTTCGATGATGCCGTCGATCGACCTGGCGAGATCGTCACTCAGCGACAGGTCGAAGGCATCGAAGGCGTCCTCGCGAGCGCACAGGCAGCAGCCCGTCGCCGCCGTCAGCCCCGGGAGGGGGCCGACGAGCGGCGACGGTTCATCAGCACCTGTGGCGTGCTCTGTGTTCTCCGGCGCTGGGCCGGCTTCCTGGCCGCCGCATGACCCGACGGCGGCCGGTGGAAGGTTGGTGGTCATTCGACCGTCTCCTCGACGGAGTGGTCGAAGAGGGTGTCGGTGATGCGGCCTAAGACCTCGGATCGGTCGGGCAGCATGCCCTTCTCGATGTTTCGAACCGAGGTCCTGCTTACTCCGGCCTGGGCGGCCACGTCGGCCTGGGTGAGGCCGAGCTCGAGGCGCTTAGAGCGGAGGAGTTGGGCGGGAGAGCTCGAGGCCGTCTGATCCTCGAGCGCGCCGAAGAGCAGTGGTAGCGAAGCGCTGCGTCTACGCGGCCCCCGGCCTTGCTCGACAGCTCGCACGAAGTCCACCGACACGCCGGCCCGTTCTGCGAGGTCCTGCTGGGTCAGCCCGCGCGCGACACGCTGCTGCCGAATGGTCTGAGCCGCTAGTTCCGGCGATGGGAGCTGCTGGGGCGCAACGGGCACGGGCGTTCCTCGAAGGTCGACAACTGATGTCTGCCTTCGAGGCGCTGCAGATCTGGGCCCCTCGAGTCGACCCGCGGTACGTCGTGCTGCTTACGGCCGATCGCGACAGGCTCGTCACGGATCGTCGTGCTACCTAGTTGAAAAACATAGCACCCGGCACAAGCGGCCACTGGCGCCTGTCTCCGCACGGACCGAGTGACTGACTGGGGTGACTGACAGTCGGGCGGTAGGCGGGGGGATCTGGAGGGGTCTGGAGGGAACTCCGAGCCGCCGCCTACCCGCTTTGCACCCCGCTTATGGCTCTGTAGAGCCTCATACGAGGCGGGTTCGAATCCCCCTGGCGGTACCTCTCGCCGCTACAGGAAGCGGCTGTCGCCGATCGGATCGAAGCAGTCGAGGCACACCGTCTTGGAGGGCTCCCCGGTCATCGAAGGGATCGTGCGCCACAGCGTGACCTCGGGGTTCGACATCGTGTTGCGCTTGCAACGGGCGCACTCGAGCACATAGTCCTCGGCCAGCCAGCCCCGGTCGCGCCGGTAGCGGCACTGCTCGCACAGGTGCGCCTCGGGGCCGTCGCGCATCTCGATGCGCTCCCAGCGCTCGAACGCGGGAGCCATCGCCGATAGCTCGGCCCGGCACCCGTTGCACATCGCGCGCCCGTCGGAGGAGATGCTCACCCACCAAGCGTCGCAGGCACGCCTAACCGCCCCGCCCCAGCACCACCCTCAGGTCCTCCAGCCGGTCGAAGAGCATCCACACATAGTTCGACGTGCCGTCCTCGCGGTGGGGGTGCAGGTCGGCCAGCGCGGGGTCGTCGCGGTAGCCCTCGAAGGCCGCGGCCGACTCCCACTCGACGAGGATCATCACCTGGCGTGCCTCGACGTCGCCCTGGACGCGCTCGCGGAAGTGGCCCATCGCCACGACCCGGCCGCCGTGGCGCTCGACCTCGGCGGATGAGCGCCGGGCGTAGGCCAGGTACTCCTCGGCATCGGCGATGTCGAACAGGTTGAGCGCGTAGACCGGTCCCTGCTCAGCCGCCACGGATGCGCTCCCCCGCGCGCGACATCGACCCCAGGCCCGCGTGGCCGCCGGCCGCGGCCAGCCCGCGCACGGGCATGTTTCCGTAGATCGACTCGTGCTCGCCGGCGCGCACGCGGAAGTTCTCGTGCCAGATGCCGACCTCCATCAGCATGTGAATACCACCTTGCCCGACGTCGTGCCGTCGATCATCGCTTTGAAGCCGTCGCGCGCATCCTCCAGCGGCACCTCCATTCCCACACGCGGATGGATGCCCTTGGCCTCGCAAAAGGCCAGCAGGTCCTCCAACTCGGCGCGCGTGCCCATCGTCGAACCGGCCACGCGCAGCTGGAGGAAGAACACCCGCTGGAGCTCGGCGGAGTCGGCATCGCCCGAGGTGGCGCCGGACACCACCACGATGCCGCCGGGCTTCAGCGACTTCAGCGAGTGCGACCAGGTGGCACCCCCGACCGTCTCGAAGGCCGCGTCCACCCGCTCGGGCAGCCGCGCTCCCGGCTCGAAGGTCTGGTCGGCGCCCTGCTCGGACGCCACCGCCCTGCTCTCCTCGCTGCGGCCCGTGACCCAGACGCGCATGCCCGCCGCGCTGCCCAGGGCGGTGAGCGCGGTTGCCACGCCGCCCGAGGCGCCCTGCACGAGCATCGTCTGGCCGGGGCGCAGCCCGGACTTGACGAAGATCATCCGGTAGGCGGTCAGCCACGCCGTGGCCATGCACGCGGCCTCAGTGAACGAAAGCCCCTCGGGCTTTGGCAGCACGTTTCGCGACGGCACCACGACCTTCTCGGCCATCGTGCCCTGGTGCTTCTCGCTGAGCAGTGTGCGCTTGGGATCGAGTGTCTCGTCGCCCATCCACCCCGGCGATGGCACCACGCCGTGGATCACGACGTCGGTGCCGTCCTCGAGCACGCCGGCGCCGTCGGTGCCCGTGATCATCGGGAACTGGTCCTCCTTGATCCCGACGCCGCGCAGGGTGAAGACGTCGTGCATGTTCAGCGATGCCGCCTTGATGTCCACCGTCACCCAGCCCTCTCCCGGGTCGGGCTCGGGCCGCTCGCCCACCTCCAGAGAGGACAGGGGATCGTCGGCGTTGGGCGCGGAGGCGTAGGCAGCAAGCATTGTCCGGAGCTACCCGGCCTACCGGGTGTCAACGCATCGCGTCGCGCAATTCCGCGGCCAAATGGCTGAAGTAGCAGGAGGAACCCGGCCACTCGCGAACCAGGATCAGTCCCGTCTGAGCCGTTCGCAGCCGCACCCGTGCCCGGAAGTCACCGTCCCGATGCCCGCCCCGTCATCTCCCCGAGCACCCACGCCCGATTCGGACGGCCTGCCCGACGGGTTCGACGGGCCGCTGGCCCGCCGCGCGCTGGAGGCGTCGGGCACCGGCTTGTGCATCGCCGACGCCCGCCGCCCCCGCTTTCCGTTGGTATGGGCAAACGATGCCTTCACGGCGAGCACCGGCTATCCAGGTAGCGCGATCGCGAGCGGCAGCTGCAGGATCCTGCAGTGGCCGGAGATCGACCCCTCGAAGCTCGCCGAGATGCTGGCGAGCCTGCGTGAGGGCAATGTCGCGACGATCACGCTGCAGCACCGCCGCCACGGCAGCCACGGCAGCTCGAGCCTCGTGTCCTTTTCTCCGGTCCGGGACGCCGCGGGCGATCTGACCCACCTGATCGGCGTCCAGGCATCGATCGCCGAGGAAGGTCCGAGTCGCCTGGCGGCCCGGACGATCGCAAATCACGACCCGCTCACCGGACTGCCCAACCGCACCGTCCTGATGGACCGGATCGGCCAGGCACTCGCGCGCCTGTCGCGCCGCGGGGGGACGGTCGGGCTGATGTTCCTCGACTTCGATGGGTTCAAGCACATCAACGACTGCTTCGGCCACGACTCCGGCGACGCGTTCCTACGCGACGTGCCGATCCGGCTGGCCGGGGCACTGCGCACCGAGGACACCGTCGCTCGGCTCGGCGGGGACGAGTTCGTCGTGCTCTGCCAGGACCTCGGGGGCGAGGCCGGCGCCGCCGCGGTGGCCGAACGCGTGCTGCAGGCCTTCGAGGAGCCATTCGTGCTCGGCGACGAGCAGCTCTCGGTACGTGTCTCGGTGGGCATCGCCCTGGCCGTCGGCGCCGAGGAGACCCCCGAGGACCTCTTGGCCAACGCGGATCTGGCCATGTACCGGGCCAAACAGGACGGCGGCGACGGCTTCGAGATCTTCGACTGCAGCCTGCGCGAGCGCGTGAACGAGCGCGTCGGCCTGGCGCGCGACCTGCGCGCGGCGATCGGCACCGACCAGCTCTCTTTGCACTACCAGCCGATCGTGGACCTCGGCACCCAGCGCGTGGTGTCGGTCGAGGCGCTGCTGCGGTGGAAGCATCCGGAGCGCGGCGACATCGGCCCTGACGAGTTCGTGCCCCTGGCCGAGAAGACCGGGATCATCGTCGAACTCGGCCGATGGGTGCTCGACCGTGCCTGCACCGAGTTCGGCGAGGCGCTGCGCGACGCCGGCGATCGCCGGATAGAGCTGGCCGTGAACATCTCCCCCCGCCAGCTCGCGGACGCCGGGCTGCCCGCAGCGCTTGAGCAGATCATGGAGCGCACCGGCATCGGCCCCGGCCGCCTGGCGCTGGAGATCACCGAGACGGCGCTGACCCCGGAGGGCGAGGGCCCCGCCGAGCGGCTCTGGGCGCTCAAGCAGCTGGGCACTCGGATCGTGCTCGACGACTTCGGGTCGGGCTACTCGTCGCTGGGGCATCTCCGCCGGTTTCCGATCGACGCGATCAAGATCGACCGCTCCTTCATCGCGGGCCTCGGCACGCAATCGCGCGACGCGGCCATCGTCGGGGCGATCCTCCCGATGGCCCGCGCACTCGACCTCACGGTCGTGGCCGAGGGTGTCGAGACCGAGGGCAAGCTGGCCCACCTCTACGCGCTCGGCTGCCGCCAGGCGCAGGGCTTCCTGTTCGCCCGCCCCGCGCCGATGGCGCAGATCGCCGACCTCGTCAAGGCGGCCGGCAGCCTCGAGGCCGAGCGGCCCACCCACCCCGGACTACGCAGCCACCAGTCCCGCTTCCGGGCTGCGCTTGTAACCGGGGACGCCGAGCAGGCGGGTGGAATCATCCGCGGCGCCCTCGCGGAGGGCTTCGACGGCCTGGCCATCCAGGCCCAGGTGATCGGCCCCGCCCTGCACTACATCGGCGACGAGTGGGGCCTCGGTCGCCTCGGCGTGGCAGACGAGCACCTGGCAACCGCCATCGCCGAACGCTCGCTCGGAATCGTGTTCGAGGCGATGAAAGCCGGGGCCACGGTGCGGCGCGGGCGCGTCGTGGTGGCCGCCGTAGAGGGCGAGCACCACGTGCTCGGATTGCGAATGACTTCCGATGCCCTCAGCATCGCCGGCTATGACGTCGTCTACCTCGGCGTCGACGTTCCGGAGGACTCCCTGCTCACCGCCGTGGAGCGGCACGCCCCTGACGCCGTCTGCCTGACCGCGACGGCGCCGCCCGGCAGCCGCAACATCCTGACGGCAACGCGCAAACTACGTTCACGCCATCCCGCACTGACCGTGATCGTCGGGGGACCGGCGGCGCCCGTCGCAGCCGCGAGCCGCTCGGGCGCCCTGGTGGCCAACTCTGTCGAGCAGGCCGTGGAGCTGGTCGAGGCCGCCTCGGCGGTCACAGGTACTCACGCCGGCCTCGCCGCGCCGGGTCTTGCCGCCGCCGGCTAGCGGGCGGCCAGCGCCTCGCGGCCGTGCGGCTCCTCGTAGTCGAGAGCCGGCCCGACGGGCACCACGCGATTCGGGTTGATGGTGGGATGCGTCATGTAGTAGTGACGCTTGATGTGGTCCATGTTCACGGTGCCGAGTACGCCCGGCACCGACAGCAGGTCGCGTAGGTAGCCCCAGAGCGCGGGGTAGTCGATCACGCGGCGGATGTTGCACTTGAAGTGGCCGTGGTAGACCGGGTCGAAGCGCAACAGCGTGGTGAACAGCCGCCAGTCGGCGATGGTGGTGCTGTCGCCGAAAAGGAAGCGCTGGTCTGTCAGCCGGTCCTCCAACGCGCCGAGTGAGCTGAACAGCGTCCGAACCGCCTCCTCATAGGCGCCCTGGGTCGTGGCGAAGCCGGCGCGGTAGACGCCGTTGTTCACAGTCTCATAGACCCGGGTGTTCAGCTCGTCCATCCGAGGGCGCAGCGCCGCCGGGTAGAGATCCACGCCGGGAGTGGCCCACTGGTCCCACGCGTCGTTGAGCATCACGGCGATGTCCGCCGACTCCTGGTTGACGATCCTGCCCTGCTCGCGATCCCACAACACCGGGACGCTGACGTGCAAGTCATAGGTCGGATCGGTGGCCAGGTAGGCCTCCGACAGGTAGCTGAAGCCGTTCACGGGATCGGGTCCGGCGCCGGGCACGTCGCGGAAGGCCCAGCCGCGCTCGTCGCGGATCGGATCGACGACCGACATCGAGATCACGTCCTCGAGGCCCTTGAGCTTTCGGACCAGCACCGTGCGGTGCGCCCAGGGGCAGGCGAGCGACACGTAGAGGTGGTAGCGGCCGGGCTCGGCCTGAAAGCCGGAGGAGCCGTCGGCGGTCACCCAATCCCTGATGCTGGTACTACTGCGCTGCCAGGCGCCCTGGGTCGAATCGTCGGTCGATGCCATGGCTCGACGCTACCAGCGGCGTTCACCACGCCTTCACACCGCGGTTACGGCGCGGTCACGGGCCAGGGCGGCCCTCGGTCGAGGATGCTCGTATGAGAGAACGAGCGGTACGAGAGAGTGGGCGCTTCGGCCGGCTCGCGTTCATGTTGGTGGTCACCGCCTGGCTGCTTGCCGCAGTGTTCGTCCAGGCCTCCCGCGGCCCGGCCGGCATCATCGCTGCAACCGCCTTTGCCTTCCCAGCGGGCTTCGGACTCGAGTTCGTGTGCGCGACGTGGACCGGACGCGCGCCCCAGGCCGGCCGCCGCTCGACGCTCCACCACTGACTCGGCGGCTCCACGGCCGCCCCGGGCGGTGGTGCTAGGTTTTTCGGGCGATGGCAGCGCCTCGCTCGGAGCTCCTCAAGGCTTCACCTCGGATGTTCGATTCGATGGTCCTGGACCGCCTGTCGCGGGTGCATCCGGTGGTCCCCCCGGTCATCTTCATCCCGGCCATCGCAGTCACCTTCGCGCTCGGTCAGGAGGGGATCGCGGCCCCAGCCGTGATCGCGTGGCTGCTCGGCGGGTACCTGTTCTGGACCCTGACCGAGTACTGGATGCACCGGGTGGTGTTTCACTTCGAGCCGGCCCGGGGGCTTGGCGCGCGCCTGCACTGGATCATGCACGGCGTGCATCACGACCACCCCAACGACCCGATGCGGCTGGTCATGCCGCCTGCGGTGAGCATCCCACTGTCGCTGAGCTTCTACGCCCTGTTTCACCTCGTCATCGGCGGCCGCCACGCCGACCTCTTCGCGTGCGCGTTCCTGGCCGGCTACCTGAGCTATGACATGACCCACTACTACCTGCACCACCGCACCGCCAAGACCCGACTGGGCAAGCTGCTCAACGAGCTGCACATGCGCCACCACTTCCAGGACGACACGCGCGGCTTCGGGGTCAGCGCTCCGTTCTGGGACTACGTCTTCCGCACGCCGCAGAAGCGCCGCCGGGCCTAAGCCGACAGGGTGCCGGATCGGTCGCGCGCATCGCGCGGGGTAGGCTCGCCTCAGTGTCACGCTCGGGTTCCGGGCGGTGGAGCCCCTCTCGTCGGCGGCATCTGTGTGTTCGACGGTCAGATCACCCGCGAGGCCGTGATCGCGCGCGTGCGCGAGCGCGTGCACCTGATCCCCCGCTACACGCTCCGCCTGGACGGGGCGCCGCTGGGGTTGCGCGCTCATGCTTTCGGACTTCCTGGGGCCCGGCGCCCCCGACCACGCCGTCGCGCTGGGGCCGGTGTCGGTACGCACCGAAGAGGAGCGCGGCGAGATGAACAACCGTATCTCGACGGTGTTCGTCGATCTGCCCCTTCGCGGCGAGCCGCTGGATCGGCTGGCGCGCGTGAGCGCCGCGATGGACGAGGTCAAGGGCTCGGCGCAGGTGCGCGCCGGGGCGCTGATCGTCGGGGCCACGGGCCTTGCGCCGCCCGTGGTGTCGTCGCTGGCGGTACGCGCGATGAGCGGTCCGCGCATGTTCAACCTGGTGGTCTCGAACGTCCCCGGACCGCAGCAGACCTTCTATCTCGACGGCGTGCCGGTCCACGAGATCTTCCCGGCTGTGCCGCTGAACCCGGTCAGCCAGGCGCTCTCGATCGGCATCATCAGCTACGACGGCAAGATCGGCTTCGGGCTACAGGGAGACCGCGATGCGCTGGCCGAAATCGACGCCGCCGCTGGCGGGCTCGAGCGTGCCGTGGCCGTTCTCGGCGAGGCCGCCTCGCGCTAGACTGCGCGCCCCCACGCGGATGTGGTGGAACTGGTAGACACGCGGCGTTCAGGTCGCCGTGAGCTAATCACTCGTGGAGGTTCGAATCCTCTCATCCGCACTGGCTTTCAGGACGTCCGCGCCGTCCTCGCCTCGAGCATCAGCGAGCCACCGAAGAGCGCCGTCGTGAGCGCGAGCCCTGCGGCCGCCGACACCGAGGCGTGGCGGCGAATTCGCCGGCCGTTGGCTTCAACAACGCTTTAAGTCACATGATGCCCGCATGACCCGCCGCGCAGCGGGTACCTCAGAGACCATGCGACTCGAGACACCATCCCCGCCGATGCCCGCCCCCGGACCGCCCGGCCCCGACCCGATGCCGCCGACGCCGGGGCCCGACCCCATCCCGACGCCGGCCCCCGAGCCCGACGTGCCGCCACCCGCAATCTGAGCCCGGGGCCCACGGGCCTGGCCATACACTCGAACCACGCGAACCGAAAGGAACACACATGGCATACGAAGTACCTGATCTCCCCTACGCATACGACGCGCTGGAGCCCCATATCGACGAGGCGACGATGAAGGTGCACCACGACAAGCACCATCAGGCCTATGTGGACAAGGCAAACGGCGCCCTCGAGGGCACCGAGTGGGCCGACAAGCCCATCGAGGAGGTCGTCGCAAACCTCTCGAGCCTTCCCGACGACAAGCGCGGCCCCGTGCGCAACAACGGCGGTGGCCACTACAACCACGCGCTGTTCTGGGAGTCCCTCTCGCCCGACGGCGGCGGCGCCCCCGGCGGCGAGCTCGCCGAGGCGATCGATTCGACCTTCGGCTCCTTCGACGACTTCAAGGAGAAAGTCAAGGAGACCGGCATTGGCCAGTTCGGCTCGGGCTGGGCGTGGCTGGCCCACGACGGTGCGGGACTCGCGGTCGTCGGCACTCCCAACCAGGACAACCCGATCACCGACGGCAAGACGCCGCTGCTCGGCATCGACGTCTGGGAGCACGCCTACTACCTGAAGTATCAGAACAAGCGCCCCGACTACATCGAGGCGATCTGGAACGTCATCAACTGGGACAAGGTCTCAGAGCGCTTCACCGCGGCAGGCTAGGGGGCGCCTCCGTTTCAGCTTGGGGCACGGATGCCCCACGCTGAAGTGGCATCGAGGATCTCGGCGGCGATCTGCTCGCCGCGGTCCTCCTGCAGGAAGTGCGCCGCGCCCTCGATCTTGACCTGCTCGTCCGCGGTGGGGATCAGCTCGGTGAACTGCTCGCCCGACTTCGGAAAGGGAAACACCGGGTCGGAGTCGGAGAAGGCCACAAGCGCCGGTTTGTCCCATTCGCGCAGCTCCTGGGCCACCGTGCGCATTGCGGCGGCGCCCTCGGCATCGGGCTCGGTGGGCACCAGCAGCGGGAACTGCGCCGCGCCGGCCTTTGACTCCGCAGTGGGAAACGGCGCCTCGTAGGCGGCAATGACGTCGTCCGCAAGCTCGGTGGCGGTGCCGCCCTGGATCACGAAGCCCACCGGCAGATCGGGGTTGCGCTCGGCGAAGTCGCGCCAGGCCAGGAACCCCTTGCTCACCCGTCCGGAGAACAGCCCGGTGTTCATGACCACGAGGCCGGCCACGCGGTCGGGATTCTCGACGGCCCACCGCAGCCCGATCGGACCGCCCCAGTCCTGCACGACCACGGTCGCATCCTGGAGGTCCAGCCGTTCGAGCACACCGCCTACCTGCTCGAGGTGGCGGTCGTAGGAGTACCAGCCGCGATCGGTCGGCTTGTCCGAACGGCCGAAGCCGACGAGGTCGGGACAGATCACCCGGTGGCCCCCGGCCTGAAGCGGCGGCAACATCCTTCGATAGAGGTAGGCCCAGCTGGGCTCGCCGTGAAAGCACACGACGGGCGGGCCCGAGCCCTCGTCCACGTAGTGCATCCGCAGCCCACCGACCTCGGCGTAGTGGGGAACGAAGGCGTATCCGGGCAGCGCCGCGAAGCGCTCGTCGGGGGTGCGAAAGATGTCCATGGGCAAGAGCGTAGGCTGAACGCAGCCAACGTGTGGTGGTGCCCTCGAGCTCATCCCGGCGTCCCCTCGTGGTGGCTTTTGCCACCGGCTGATCGTAGCTAGCCGCCGCTAACGTCTGCCACGTGAGCACCACGACGTCCGAGTGGACCCAGCACACGATGGCGGCGCTGGCCGATGCCGGACATCGCGCCACGGGGCCGCGCGGCGAGGTGATCGCCGCGATCGCCGATCTCGGCTGCTCGGTTAACGCCAAGGAGATCGCCCAGCTCCTCCAGACGCGCGACAGCAGCGTGGGCCTGGCCAGCATCTACCGGGCGCTCGACCTGCTCGACCGGCTCGCCCTGGTCAAGCGCTTCGACCTCGGCGAGGGGACCGCGCGGTACGAGCCCGCGCTTCCCGGCGGCGACCATCACCACCACATCGTCTGCGACAGCTGCGGCACCGTCGACCCGTTCGAGGACGAAGCGCTGGAGCAGGCCATCCACACCCTCTCCGATCGCGTCGACTTCAGCGTGGCCGCCCATGACGTGACGCTCCACGGCGAGTGCCCCGCCTGTCGCGCCGCCGGCTGAGAAAGCGTCTACCGCTAGTCGCGGCTGCGGCTGCCGCCGCGGCCACCGCTGCGCTCGACGGCCTTGGTGGCGTCGACGTAGGGCAGCAGGCCCAGCTCGCGTGAGCGCTTGACGGCCTTCGACATGAGCGACTGGTCGCGCCGGCTGAGGCCGGTCACCCGCCGGGAGCGGATCTTGCCGCGCTCGGTGATGAAGCGCTGGAGCAGCGCGACGTTCTTGTAGTCGATCTTGTCCAGCTCCTCACGCGGGAGCTTGGAGTAGCGGCGCGCCTCCTTGAATCCGGGCTTGCGTCCGCGTGCTCTTTCCTTGGTGGCTCGGGCCATTCGACGCGTAAGAGTGACAGAGGCAGCCCCCAAGCGTCTAGCGGTGCCGGGAAGCCGGCTACTTGTTGCGCTTGGGCGGCGGCGTGGTGGCCTGGAACAGCGGGGTCAGCGCCGCGCGGGCGCCCGTGCCCGCCTCGCGGACGGACTCCTCGTAGCTGCGGGCCTCGAGCTCGGCCACACGGGCCCTGGCGGCATCGAGCTCCTGCATCGACTCGTCGAGGCTGATCTGAAGCGATGAGACCTGCTCGCGCAGTCGCAGCCGCAGGGCGTCGCGCTCGGCACGCAGGTCGGCTATCTGCACGGCGGATTGCTCGAGGCGCGACACCAGATCGGACGGAGGCTCGGGTGCAGGCTCGAGCTTCGAAGCCTTGATCTCGATCACGGGCGCGAGCGGGTCGGCGCCGATCGGACGGCCTCCCTGCACCGGGGGGCGCGCCGGCACCGGCGCTTCGGCGGCGGCTTCGGGCATGGCGAAGTCAGGCTGGAACTCTTGTGCAGACTCGACCGAGACCAGGTGGCGCTGGTCGACTAGCCACCGACCGCTGGGCCGGGTGGCGGGGATCCGCCCGCTCTCGATGAGCGCCCGGATCTCCTGGGCGGTGCGTCCCGTGGCCCGGGCCGCTTGGTCGATTCCCAGCGTGGTCATGCTGCGTCGGGAGTTCGCCGCAGGCGCTGGCGCTCCTCCCGTCGGGCGGCCCCGCAACGTCGCGCCCAGCCCGGTTAGCGGGCCCCGACCGAGGGCTCGCCCATGCGGGCGGCGCCGAACATCTCCTGGTATGCCGTCAGCCAGCGGTCGAACTGCTCGGGCGGCAGCGGCTTGCTCAGGTGGTATCCCTGCGCGAAGTCCGCGCCCATCTCCTTGAGCTGGTTCCAGGCGCCGACGGTCTCGACGCCCTCGGCCACCACGTGCAGACCCATGTTGCGGCCAAGCGACACCGTCGAGCGCACGATCGCGTTGTCGTCGCGGTCGGACTCCATGTTCATGACGAACGACTTGTCGATCTTCAGCGTGGTCACAGGCAGCTGCTTGAGGGAGACGAGCGACGAGTAGCCGGTACCGAAATCGTCGATGGCAACGCCGACGCCCATGTCGCGCAGGCGCCCGAGGATCTTCTGGGCGCGGCGGGGATCGGACATGATCGCGCTCTCGGTGATCTCCACGTCGAGACTTGCCGCAGGCAGGTTGGCGCGTGAGAGCATCCGCCCGATCTCCTTGGGCAGGTCGAGATCGAGCAGGATCTGGGCGGAGAGGTTGACCGCCACCGTGAGATCGAGCCCACGATTCCGCCAGGTCTGCACCTGCTCCAAGGCCGTCTCGAGCAGGTGGATGGTCACCGGCCGGATCATCGAGGTGTGCTCGGTCACGGGTATGAACTCGTCCGGGTAGAGCAGGCCGCGATGCGGGTGGTTCCAGCGGGCCAGGGCTTCGACCCCCTCGACCGTGCCGGTCTCGAAGCGCGCCTTGGGCTGGTAGTGCAGCACGAGCTCGCGGTTCTCCATCGCACGCGAGAGCTGGGCCACGAGGCCAAGCCGTGCGGGCGTGTACTGGTGCTGCTCGGGCGCGTAGAACTTGTGCCCGGAGTGGGCATTCTTCGCCGCGTACATGGCCACGTCGGCCGCGCGCAGCAGGTTGCCCCCGGTGTCGCCGTCCTCGGGGTAGAGCGCCGCGCCGATGCTGGCCTCGACCCGCAATGCCAGGCCACCGGCGGTGAACGGCTCCTCGAGCGCGTCCTGCACCCGTTTGATGGCGCCGGAGACCGAGTCACGGGTCTGGATGTCAGGCAGCAGCATCGCGAACTCGTCGCCACCGAGCCGGGCCACGACGTCGCCGCCGCGCAGGACCGTCGCCAGCCTCTTGCCTACGCGCTCGATCACCAGGTCGCCGTTGAAGTGGCCGAGAGAGTCGTTGATCTCCTTGAAGCGGTCGAGGTCCATCAGCAGCACCGCGATCATTCCCTTGGGCGGGCAGTCGGCCAGCGCGCGATCGACGATCCGGTTGAACAGCGCCCGGTTGGGCAGGCCGGTGAGCGGATCGCGAAGCGCCTGCTCCTCGTGCTCCCTCGTCTTTGCGCGGAAGTGCGACGACGAGCGGGTCACGTAGCGGAGCAGGCCCGCGCACAGCAGCGCCAGCCCGGCGAGGAGGATCACATAGAGGCGCTTGCCCTGGCCGGCCACCGCCGACTCGATCGGCCCTGCCTCCATCTCGAGCTGGAGAGCTGCAGCCGGGGCCGCTGAGTCCGAGGCCCGCACGTGCAGCGCCACGTAGGAGTCGATCATCTTCTGGCCGGCGATGTCGGTGTTCTCCGACTTGCCGGCGCCCGCCAAGGCCTTGGAGAGGCCGGCGGACTGCAACATCCCGCCGCGCTCCGACCTGCGGGTCGAGTAGGCGACCCGACCCTTCCGATCGATCACCCTTGCCGAGAGCACGTCACCGGAGCGGGTCAGGCGGCTCAGCGCCCGCTCGACCCGGCGACGTTGAGCGCGCGAGGGGCGGCGCACGGAGGCGGCCCGGGCAAGGCTCGGCTCGCCGAGTGCCTGCGCGGCCACCGAGGCCTGGCGCTGGGCCTGGTCGAG